>NZ_CP059467.1:3438943-3751574 GCF_017894365.1 Aromatoleum bremense | reverse complement strand
CGGTGTCGATCAGCTCCGCCGGGATCTCGGACGCCATCAGCGCCTTCGGCTTGGCCGCGGCGATATGCATCGCGAGGTCCTTGCCGAGCGCTTCATCGCCGCCGACGAGGTCGACCAGCACGCCGATCTTGGCGCCGGCGTGGATGTAGCTCGCCACTGCGCCCTGCGCGTCGATCCGCGTGAAGCGGCGGATCGTGATGTTCTCGCCGATCTTGCCGACGAGCGCCATGCGCACCTGCTCGACCGTCTGGCCGTCGAGTTCGAGCGCCGCGATCGCGGCGACATCCGCCGGATTGCGCGTCGCGACCAGCTCGGCCACCGCAGCGGCGAACGCGAGGAAGTCGTCGTTCTTCGCGACGAAGTCGGTCTCGCAGTTCACTTCGACCAGCGCGGCCAGCTTGCCGTCGGCCGATTGCCAGGTCGCGACGATGCCTTCGGCGGTCACGCGGGACGCTGCCTTGCTCGCCTTGCTGCCGAGCTTGACGCGCAGGATTTCCTCGGCCTTGGCCAGGTCGCCCGCGGCTTCGGTCAGCGCCTTCTTGCACTCCATCATCGGCGCGTCGGTCTTCTCGCGCAGTTCCTTGACCATGCTTGCGGTAATTTCCGCCATGCTAACTCCTGTATTCCGTATTCAATTCGACGCGATCAAAGGCCGGCAGGGCTCAGGCCTGCTCGTCCGAACCGTCTTCCTCGACTTCGACGAACTCGTCCGAGCCCGCTGCGACGACGTCCTGCAGCGCCTGGCTGCGGCCTTCGAGCACCGCGTCGGCGACGCCGCGGGCGTACAGGCGGATCGCGCGCGAGGAGTCGTCGTTACCGGGGATCACGTAGTCGATCCCGTCGGGCGAATGGTTGGTATCGACGACGGCGACGACCGGGATGCCGAGCTTCTGCGCTTCGGTGATCGCGATCTTGTGGTAGCCGACGTCGATGACGAACAGCGCATCAGGCAGGCCGCCCATGTCCTTGATGCCGCCGATGCTCTTCTTCAGCTTGTCCATTTCGCGCGTCGCCATCAGCGCTTCCTTCTTGGACAGGCGCTCGATCGAGCCGTCCTCGACCATCGCTTCCATTTCCTTGAGGCGCTTGATCGACTGCTTGACCGTCTTGAAGTTGGTCAGCATGCCGCCGAGCCAGCGCTCATCGACGAACGGCATGCCGGCGCGGCGGGCTTCCTCGGAGACGATCTCGCGTGCCTGGCGCTTGGTGCCGACCAGCAGGATCGTGCCGCGATTGGCCGCGAGCTTGCGCACGTAGTTCATCGCTTCGTTGTACTTGCCCATCGTCTTTTCGAGGTTGACGATGTGGATCTTGTTGCGCTGGCCGAAGATGTACGGGGCCATGCGCGGATTCCAGAATCGGGTCTGGTGGCCAAAGTGGACGCCCGCTTCGAGCATCTGACGCATCGTGACAGTCATGTGAAACTCCAGATTTTCAGGGTTGAACCGCCGCCCGGCACGGTTGCCATTTGCAAAATTCGCAAACATTCGCGGACTTCTCCGCGATCCTTCGGCAACCTCATTTCAGTGCCTAAAACCGCCACGGGGCGCTTGCCCCGATCCGGCGGACCCTTTTGGTACGATGCCGGGCGTGTGGATTTTGCCCGCCTCGGTCGGCAGACAAGCCCAAGATGATAGCAGCTATGCCATTGCGCACTCAAGACGACTTCGCGCTCGCCTCGCGCTCGCGCGCCTCTCGCGGGGCAGCATGAATTTGCCGCGCGTTCGCGCATGCGCTAGCCTTTCTCATTTACACGCGACCCCACGGAAATGAGCATCACAATAAAGACGCCGGAAGAAATCGGGAAAATGCGCGTCGCCGGCCGGCTCGGCGCGGAAGTCCTGGACTACATCACGCCCTACGTCCAGCCGGGCGTGACGACCGGAGAACTCGACCGCCTGTGCCACGACTACATGGTCAACGTGCAGCACACGATCCCCGCGCCGCTCAACTACGCCCCGCCAGGCTACCCGCCCTACCCCAAGTCGATCTGCACCTCGGTCAATCACCAGATCTGCCACGGCGTGCCGGGCGACAAGGCGCTGAAGAAGGGCGACATCGTCAACCTCGACATCACCGTCATCAAGGACGGCTACCACGGCGACACCAGCCGCATGTTCATTGTCGGCGGCGACGGGCCGATCCTCGCGAAGCGCCTGTGCCAGGTGACGCTCGAATGCCTGTGGCTCGGCATCTCCGTCGTGCGCCCCGGCGGACGGCTCGGCGACATCGGCCACATCATCCAGAAGCACGCCGAGAGCAACGGCTTTTCGGTGGTGCGCGAATTCTGCGGTCACGGCATCGGCCTGAAGTTCCATGAAGAACCGCAGGTGCTGCACTACGGCAAGGCCGGCACCGGCATCGAGCTGCGTCCCGGCATGACCTTCACGATCGAGCCGATGATCAACGCCGGCAAGGCCGCGATCTCCGAGCTCCCTGACGGCTGGACGATCGTCACCAAGGACCGCAGTCTGTCCGCGCAGTGGGAGCACATGGTGCTCGTCACCGACACCAGCGTCGAAGTGCTGACGCTCTCGCCGGGCTGTCCTCCTCCGCCGGCGCTCGTCGCGCCGCTGTTCCCCTCGCTTGCCTGACGCGCGATGAGCACCACGGCGATCCCCACGGACGCGGTCCAGGCCGCCATTGCCGACGCCCGCGCCCGCCTCGCCGACGCCAGCATGCGCATCCGGATGGCCTACGAGGCCCATCCGGCGACGTCGACCGTCCTCAAGGGCCGCGCGCACCTCGTCGACGAGACCATCCACCGCCTGTGGCGCGCGTGCGCGATGCCCGCCGACGTGGCGCTGCTCGCGGTCGGCGGCTACGGCCGCGGCGAGCTCTTCCCGTGCTCCGACGTCGACCTGATGGTGCTGCTGCCCGACACCGCCGACGACGCGATGCAGGCGCGCCTGTCCGTGCTGCTCGGTGCGCTGTGGGACGTCGGGCTCGAGATCGGCCACAGCGCCCGCACCGTCGCTGAAGCGATCGACGCCGCCGAACAGGACATCACGGTCCAGACGAACCTGCTCGAATCGCGCCTGCTCGAAGGCAACCGGCCACTGTTCGAGGAATTCTGCCGGCGCTATCGCGCGCTGCTCGACGTGCGCGTGTTCTTCAAGGCCAAGCAGCTCGAACAGGAAAAGCGCTACGCGCGCTACAACGACACCCCTTACGCGCTCGAACCCAACTGCAAGGAGAGCCCCGGCGGCCTGCGCGATCTGCAGATGCTCGGCTGGATCGCGCGGGCCGCCGGGCTCGGGCGCAACTGGCGCGACCTCGCGCGCCGGCGGCTGATCACCGGCGCCGAAGCGCGCGACCTGCGCAGCATCGAGCGTTTCCTCCAGCACGTGCGCATCCGCCTGCACTACCTCACCGGGCGCAGCGAAGACCGGCTGCTGTTCGACTACCAGGAAAGGCTCGCCAGCGCCCTCGGCATCGAGGCGACCGCAGCCAAGCGCGCCTCCGAAGTGTTCATGCAGCGTTACTACATCAACGCGAAGAAGGTCACGCAGACCAACACCATCCTGCTGCAGAACTACGGCGTCGAGATCTTTCCCCGGCGCGCCGGCGCGGCGATCGTCATCAACGACCGCTTCCAGGCGGTGCGCGAGCTGCTCGACATGCGCGAAGACGACACCTTCGCCCGGCACCCGTCGGCGCTGCTCGAGTGTTTCCTGATCCTCCAGCAGCGCTCCGAGCTCAAGGGCATGACGGCCCGCACGCTGCGCGCCCTGTGGCTCAACCGCAAGCGCATCAACGCCGCGTTTCGTGCCGACCCGCACAACCGCGAGCTTTTCCTCGCGATCCTGCAGCAAAAGCGCGGCATCGTGCATGAGTTCCGCCGCATGAACCAGTACGGCATTCTCAGCGGCTACCTGCCCTCGTGGCGACGCATCGTCGGGCAGATGCAGCGCGACCTGTTCCACGTCTACACCGTCGACCAGCACATCATGATGGTGCTGCGCAACATGCGCCGCTTCACGATGGGCGAGCACGCGCACGAATATCCGCTGATGGCGCAGCTCATCATAGCTTTCGAGCGGCACTGGCTGCTGTACGTCGCCGCACTGTTCCATGACATCGCGAAAGGACGCGGCGGCGACCATTCGAAACTCGGCACGATCGACGCACGCGAATTCTGCGAGCATCACCATCTCGCCCGCGAAGACGCCGATCTCGTCGTGTGGCTCGTCGAACATCACCTGACGATGTCTCACGTCGCGCAGAAGGAAGACACGTACGATCCGGAGGTAATCCGGCGCTTCGCCGACACCGTGCGCACCGAGCGGCGGCTGACCGCGCTGTATCTGCTCACGCACGCCGACATCCGCGGCACCAGCCCGAAGGTCTGGAACGGCTGGAAAGGCAAGCTCCTCGAAGATCTCTTCTTCGCCACCCGCCGGCTGCTGCGCGGCGCGACGCCGCAGGAGGCGCTCGGGCTCGACGACCGCCAGGAAAACGCGCGCGCCTTGCTGCGCTATCACGGGCTGCGGCCCGGCGTCGAAGATGCGCTGTGGGCCCAACTCGATGCCGTGTATTTCATGCGCCATTCGGCCGAAGAGATCGCGTGGCACAGCCGCACGCTGTATTACCGCCCCGACGCCCTCGAGCCGGTCGTCAAGGCGCGCGTCTCCGACGCCGACCAGGGCGTGCAGGTGATGGTGTTCACGCGCGACCAGAAGGATCTCTTCGTGCGCCTGACCGGTTTCTTCGGCCGCCTCGGCTTCTCGATCCTCGACGCCAAGGTGCACACCACGCGCCACGGCTACGCGCTCGACAGCTTCATGCTGCAGGACCCGGGCAACGCCGAACATTACCGCGATGTCATCACGCTGATCGAGCACGAACTCACCGAACGCCTGAAAAAACCCGCCCCGCCCGACCGCCCGTCCCCCGGCCGCCTGTCACGTCAGGTGAAGCATTTCCCGGTCACTCCGCGGGTCAGCATCCTGCCCGACGAATCCGGCAAGCACTACATCCTCTCGCTGACCGCGGCCGACCGCCCGGGGCTGCTGTTCGCGGTCGCCGAAGTGCTCGCGCAGAACGGCATCGTCCTGCACACCGCGAAGATCGCGACGCTCGGCGAACGCGTCGAAGATACGTTCCTGCTCAGCGGAAACGGGCTGTCGCAGGATGCACGGGTCGTCAAGATCGAGCGCGAACTGCTGCAGCGGCTGCACATCTAGCAAGGCGGATGCGCCGCAGGCGCGCGCAGGCCCTATCCGCCAGGCCTTGCCGTCAGTGCCCCTTGCCCTGCAGCCGGTCCATCAGCGCATAGAGCAGGCCCGACAGCACGAAGGTCAGGTGGATGCCGACCATCCACCCGAGGTGGCGGTCGGAAAGATTGCCGACGTTCATGAACGCCTTCAGCAGCTCGATCCCCGAGATCGCGACGATCGAGCCGATCAGCTTGATCTTCAGGTCGGAAAAGCCGATATGCCCCATCCATTCCGGCCGGTCGGTATGGGCGTGCAGATCCTCCATCTTCGAGACGAAGTTCTCGTAGCCGCTCAGCATGATGATGATCAGCAGGCTCATGATCAGCGAGATATCCACCAGCGACAGCACGCCGATGATCACCTCGCTGCCGCTCGCCGTCATCACCCGGCTCGACAGCTGCCAGACCTCCTTGCCGAACTTCACCAGCAGCACCAGCAGCGCGAAGATCAATCCCGCATACACCGGCGCCATCAGCCAGCGGCTGCTGAAAAGGAAGTGTTCGAAGGCCGATTCGAGGCGTTTCATGCATTCACTCGTGGAAGACCAGGGCGCCGAATTCTAGCAGCCCGTGGCTTCGTGAGGCGACGTCGATACCGCTTTGCATACATCCGGTCTGGAAGGGCGGATCAAGGCAGCACGCGTCGCAGCGCGGACAGGCCGTCTTGTCAATGCAAGGCGGCCAGCGCAACCTCGGGCGCTCTGTCCAGCACCTTCAGCAATGCCTCGTAGATCCCGAATGCTTCGCCTGGAGTCAGGTAGTCCGTCCCGTGCACCTGCCAGGCAACTTGCTATTGGTGTCCAGCACCACGCGCATTACTGCGCCCTGGCCCAGCCAAGCGCTTCATCCACCATCGCCGCGATGTCGGATTCACTTACTTCGGCATTGGCTGCCTTGGCTTCTTCCGCGCTCAGCTCGAGGATGTGGGTGCACACCGCCTCTTCGATGAAGCGCGACAAATCACCTTTGCGCCCGCCCCCCTGGCTGGCAAGGTACATCCGCAATGCCTGGTCTGTTTCGGCGGAAACAGCAACGTTCCAGCGTATCGTCGACATGGAAGACTCTTGAGAGCACCGGCGAATGAAACGCTCAATCCGCAAACGGATTGCGCCCCGCTCCCATGCCGGCATCCACTGCCCGGGTCTGCGGCGACACGACGGGGTGCGCAGTCGCCTGCGCGGCGACAGGTTCCGCAACCGCAGCCCGGCGACGCTCCCCGCGCCGGCGCTCCCGTTCCGGCTCGCCGGGGTGGAAGAACACCGCGGCGAGGAACGCGAAGTACATCGCGTTGGCGGGAATGCGCAGGTTGTAGTCGGTCAGCCCGAACAGCACGATCAGCAGCACGCCCAGCCCCGCGCCGACCTGCATCATGTGCAGCGGCCGCCAGTTGCGCACCGCCCACACCGCGCGCCAGCGCAGCAGGTAGATCGCCGCCAGCGCCAGCATCAGCCCCAGCGCCGGCACGCCGCCTTCCATCCACCACTCGGCGAAATCGTTGTGCGCGTGGTTGATATAGGCTTCGCCGCCGATCTCAGCCGGATGGAACGCCCGGATCACCGCCGGGAACGTGCCCATGCCGCTGCCGAACGGGAAGAATGCCGACGCCGCCTCCAGCGTCGCGTCAAGGATCGGCCAGCGTGCATCCGCCGTCGCGTCCTGCGCAAACCGTGCGAACACCGGTGCGAGCCCGACCGCCACCGCCAGCGCGACCCCGAACGCCGACACCGCGCCGACCATGCGCGTCGCGAAACCGGCACCGAAATTGCGCATCAGCACCACCGCCGACAGCACCACGCCGACCATGCCGACCGCGATGCCGGTGCGCGAGCGCGCGAACACGATGCCGAGCAGGAGCGCGACGCACACCGCCGCATACACGGCCGTGCGGTTCATCTCGCCCTCGCCGCCGACGAGCGCCTTCAGCCGGTGCAGCGCCCCGCCCCGCCGCTGGCGACGGCTCGCCGATTCGTCCAGCGAAAAGATTGTCGACGCCAGCAGCGCCAGGCCGATCGGCAGCGCCATCAGCAGCAGGCCCGCGAGGTGGCCGCGGTTCGCATAGGTACCGATCGCGCTGTCGCCGGACGATTCGTAACCGAAGCGCAGCGCCGACTCCGGCCCCGCGCCGTACTGCATCAGGCCCATCACCGCCTGGAACACCGCGACCGCGACAAACACCATCACCAACCGCCGCACCTGCGTGTCATCGAGCCCGACCACGACCAGGAACACCGCCAGCGGCGGCAGCAGCGCCCACAACGCCTGCTCGGTGAGATAAGGCACCGTCGACAGCGCAAGCCACTCCGGCGCAGCCCCCGCTTCCAACTGCGCGACGGCATATGCCCCGTGGCCCGGCAGCGTCACTCCGAATTCGAACGGCAGCGGCGCGAGCTGCAGCAACGGCACCGCGACCACCATCGCCAGCGCCAGCAGCAACGGCCGCGACAGCCGCTCTACGAATACCGGCCGCGCCACCGCGCCCGCCAGCAGCAACAGCGCCAGCAGTTCCAGCGCCAGCAACGCGAGCGGCCGGTTCGCCCCGCGCACCAGCGGCGCGAACACCAGCATCAAGCCCGCGACCCACGCCACCCAACCCGCCGACCGCTGCCCCGCCCCATCCATCGTCAAACCATTCATCCGATCACAACCTTCCCTATTCGATGCCCGGCAAACGCCCGGTATTTTTCTGCGCCCTGGGAGTTCACCGCAGCAACGGGCCGTGCGCGCGCAAGGCCCGCCGCCGCCAATGCAGCATCGCTAGCACCAGCGCCACCCCGACCACGTCCGCCACCCAATCTCCGACGCTCGGATCGCGTCCCGCCAAGGTGGTCTGATGCAGCTCGTCGGCGACCCCGAACAGCGCCGCCGCGACGCCCGCCCGGACGAACGGCAGCGAAAAGCCGCGCACCAGCGACAGCGCCAGCACGCCGAACGCGGGTCGCATGCATCAGCTTGTCCCACGGCAATACGATCAGCCCCGCGACCACCTGCGTGTGGCCGCCGCCAGCGAAGAGCGCGACCACTATCGCCAAGGCAACGACCTTCCACACCCGTTCCCCGCCCGCGGCGGACATCCCCGAAATCCCGGCTCCGGATTTCATTGCATTCGATCCGCGCCCCGAGCGCGATTCATCAGACTTGCGCCCCTTCATCCGCAATCAAAAACGCCTCCTTCGCCTTGCCCGCATCCAGCTCGGCCTTCAGCCACTTCGGCATCACGCCGCGCCCGGACCAGCTCGTGCCGGTGGCCGGATTGCGATATTTCGCCTTGACCGTTCCGCGCTTGCCCGCCGCCGGTTTCTCGGCTCGCGCCGGAGCGCCGAAGCCCAGGTCGGCTGCGCTCAGGTTGTAGTCGGTGATCTTCTGCCGGATATCGGCGATCACGTCGGCAATCTCGGCCTGCCGCATCTCTTCCGCCTGCTGCTTGAGCGCTTCGATCTGCGCGAGGATTTCCTGATACGTGCTCATTACGCCTGCTCCGTTTGTGTTGTTCGCAAATATTTTACCGGCGCGAGCATACCCCACCATGACCACGTTCACCGCCTTCAATGGCGCCACCGCTGTGATTGAATGTGAGCGATTCGAGGATCTGTGCGATATGCCGATGATGAAGATGCTTAAACATCCCGGGATTTCATGCCCCTGGATCAACCGGCACAGCCACTCCAGCCCCAGCGCTGCAGCGATCGGACGACTGCGACGCGTGGTGAAGCGCAGGCGAATCGGTCGCATGCCTTCTCTTCGTCACTAAATTAGTACCCTTTGGTGTCTCAAAATCATTGACACGTTCCGGTCGGGTCCGCAAGGAAGCGTTCCAGGATGCGGTCTTTATCGGCGGCGCCGCGTTTCTGGATGACCAGGTGACAAGCCGCCGAAGCCAACAGCACCGGCAGCCCCTCGTAGGGCTGCAAGGGCGCGAACTGCACGTTGCGCAACCCGTCCTTGTAGCTCGACCAAAGCGAGGCGGGCCATAACGAAAGTGACTCCGAGCTGGTCACGCCAGCAGTTGATGAAGTTTTCCTTCTTCGGCGAGGTGATCGTGACGAACAGCAACTGCGCGCCGCTGGCGCGGATCTTCTCAACCGTTCCCGCTTCGTCGCTCCAGAAGTAGCCGTGGTGATAACCGGCCAGCTTCAGGCTGGGGTTCAGCGCTTGTACGCGGCTGGCGGTGAGGCTCACCACCTCTTCCGGGCAGGCAAATCGGGGACACGATCTTCCGGGAGTAGAAAAACAACGACCGCCCCTGGCGGGATCCCCGGGCGGTCGTGACGGGAGCGGCGCAACTCAGTGATCGGCGGGCAGCGGGCCGAGTACCTCGATGAGGCTGGCGGCGTCGAGCACGGCGTCGGTCCACTGCTCCAGTTCTGCTTCCCCCGCCGTGCTCAGCCGGGCTTCGGCCCAGGCGGGCAGAGGGCCGAAGCGACGGGTGAGCAGGCGCTCGAGGACGCGGGCCTCGCCTTCTGCGCGACCCTCCATCCGGCCTTCCATCCGACCCTCTACGCGGCCGCTGGCGATATAGCCCTCGGCCCATTGTTCAATGCGTCGCGACAACATGATGCTCAGCTCCTGCAAGTCATCCAGCTCGGGCAGCAGGATGGGGTATTTGCGGTTTCGAAGCAAGGCAGCGCGCAGCCAGATGGCGATCACCCGGCGCACGGTGGTGAATTCGTCGCCGCGCGTGGCGGCCTCGAACTCGGCGACGAAGCGTTGGACCTCCTCGGGCGACTGCGGTTGCTCGAGGCGGAAGATCGCCGCGACCAGGTTGCGCGGCAATCGGGCGAGCGTGTCGGCGGGCACCGCCCCCTCGTCGATCAGCACATAGCGCATCTGCGGCTGCAGCGGCGCGAGGAAGGCGGGCACCTTGGGCAGCAACTCGGTGAGCGTGACCGGCGCGCGCCAGCGACGTTCGCCGTTGTAGAGCACGATCGGCAGCACCGGCGGCAACAGCCTGGAAGGCCCGAGCTGGCGGTGGCGGATCAGGTCCTGATACAGCAGTCCGACATAGACCATCATGCGCAGCGCCATGAAGCGGTCGACGCGGCTCTGGAACTCGATCAGCAGGTAGAGATAGAGCCAGTCCTCGCCGGCGCGCACGCGCCACACCACATCCTCGGCACGGTCGCGCAGGTCTTCGCTGACGTAATGGCCCTTGACCGGCTCCAGGGTCGAGAAATCGAGCCTTTGCAGCCAAGGGTCGTCGATAAAACCCTGGACGAGGTCCCGCACCATCAGCGGGTCGGAAAACAGCAGCTTGTAGCCGGAATCGTGGGGCGTGGGCATAGGCGGGCGGCGGAATGAGCAAAGCGGCAGCCTAACCCATTTGAATATCGTGGCCAACATTCAAGTGGCGCCCGAGCATAGGACAACTCGCCCCCGCACGGCCCATCACATACGCCCGCGCATTCCCATGCACCGCCGCGCTCTCACGCATGTCCGCCGGCCGCCACCAGCGATACCGCCCGTGCTGCGCTTCCGGCAGCGCCAGCATGATCGAATCCGCCACCCGCAGCCGGTACGCCAGCACCGCGATGCCGGGATGCTCGGTGCACAGCACGCCGAGCGTGGTGTCGGCATCGGTGGTGATCACCGCATTGCCGCCCGCGGCGAGGATGTTGGTCAGCTTGGAGGGCAGCACCGCGTCGGCGGCGCCGCGTTTCTGGATGACCAGGTGGTGACAATCCGCCGAGGCCAGCAGCACCGGCAGCCCCTCATAGGGCTACAAGGGCGCGAAGTGCACGTTGCGCAAGCCCTTGCGCTGCGCCAGCTCCACCAGTCTGCGCTTGCCGGCGCCTTCGCCGACAATCAGGAAGACCAGGTCGTCGCGCTGCTGCAGGCATTCGGCCGCCTCGATCACCGTCTCCAGGCCTTGCCGAGGTTGCCAATGAGCCCAATGTTCCCGGAATACAGCAGCACGCGCTTGTCCGGGTCCACGCCCAGCTGCCGCAGCAGCACGGGGCTGCGCACCACGTCGCGAAAGCGCGCCGTTTCCGACCAGTTGGGTAAGCAGCGCAACTTGCCTTCCGCCACGCCTTTCGGCCGGGCCCGCTGGAGCATGCCGCTGGAAATCGTCGAGACGCGGTCGAAGGCGCGCAGCAGCGTGCGTTCCATGGCATACGCAAAACGCTTCACCACACCAGGCAGCCCTTCGCGATCGAAAGGCCGAACAGGGCATCCACCTCGTAGTCCTGCACGTGCATCACGGACTTGGCCCCGCTCAGCTTCGCCAGCAGCAGGGTCTGGGGGGCGCAGAACAGGGTGTGCACCACCAGGACCACCAGTTCCGGCTTCCAGCGCCACTGCGCCAGCACGGCCACCGACGACAACAGCGAAAAGCTCGCCAGATGCAGCAGGCGCTTCAGCGCCGTGGGCTGGGCCGGCACATACAGCGGGCAGCGCAGCACACCGACGTCGCCCTCGTGCGCCGCCTTCGTTCGCCGTCGCAAAGCGCAAGCCGGCAAACGCCGGCCACACCTTCCAGTCCGGGTAATAGGGCGGCGCGGTCACCACCCGCACTGCGTGGCCCCTGTCCGTGAGCCAGCGCGCCATCTCGCCGCTGTACTTGCCGATGCCGGCCAGCTCGGGACTGTAGTTGATGCCATAGATCAGGATTCGCATTACGCCGCCCGCGCCTGCTCCACGTTATCGACATACCAGCGGTACACGTCGCGCAGGCCTTCTTCCAGGCCGATGCGGGCCGCCCAGCCCAGCGCCCGCAGGCGCGACACCTCGAGCAGCTTGCGCGGCGTGCTTGGGATAGATGCACGACGAACCCAGGAACAGCAGCTTCTGCACGCCGCTCACATGGGCCGCATGGACGACGTTGGCCTCGATCACCAGGTTCTCGTAGATGAACTCGGCCGGGTAGGCGTTGTTGGCATGGATGCCGCCCACCTTGGCCGCGGCCAGATAGGCCTGATCGATCTTGTTGACGCGGAAATAAGCCTGCACCGCCGCCTGATCGAGCAGGTTCAGGGTGTCACGGCCGGCGGTGAGGATGTTGGCGTAGTCCAGCGCCTGCAGGCGACGGACGATGGCCGAGCCGACCATGCCACAATGCCGGCGACGAGGATGGTGTCGTTGGGGTCATGGGTTTTCGGGTGTCGAGCGTGTGGTATCGGGCGGGCAGATTCGCATCAACTACGCCGTTTCCAGGTCGCTGGATTGCGTGCAGTGTGGAAGACGGCAAGGACGACTATCGCGTCGCCACGCAGCCTGAAATAGATGCAGTAAGGAAAGCGCTTCAGCGCGGCCTTGCGGATGTCGCGATGAACCACGGGATAGGCCAGTGGGTCGGCCCCGATTCGCGAGAGCTGAGTTTCGACTGCGTCGAGAAACGCTTTGCCGAGACCGCGGCTCTCGCGTTCGTACCAATCCCCTGCGGCGTCAAATTCATCACGCGCCTGCGGCCGAAACAGAATTCGGTGCATTCAGTTCTGCGACCATTTGCGAAGGGCGGCCGAGCGGATCTGCTGCCAGTCAATAGCAGATTCAGGGGCGTTCTCGTCTTCCGAAAGACGGTGGTCGAGCTCGGCAATCTCGGCCGCGTTGGGTGCGGTGTTCTGAACTGATTCCGCAATGGAGTCCCAGATCTCCTGGGCAAGCGCGATGCGATCCGCCACGCTTAGGCGATCGATGCCGAGTTCCTGGATGGAGCGGTGCATGCTATTTCTCCTTCTGCTACGACGATTCTAGTTCAGTTCTCCACCGCCACCGGCACATCGTGCCCATGCGCCTTCAGAAACGCATGCCGCCGTGCCACCCTCAAGTCCTCCGCCACCATCTCCGCGCACATCTGCTGCACGGTGATCTCCGGCGTCCAGCCGAGCCTTTCCCGCGCCTTGGTCGGGCCCAGCAAGGCCACACCTTCCAGTCCGGGCAATAGGGCGGCGCGGTCACCGTCCGTGAGCCAGCGCGCCATCTCGCCGCTGTACTTGCCGATGCCACTCGGTTCAGGGCTGCAGGTGATGCATCAGATGATGGCCTGCAAGCCCTTGTCGGCGATGACGTTGAGCAACTTTAGGGCCGGCCCGGTGGGATGGGTTTCGCCTTGCTCCCACTTGCGCACTGTCGAGGCCGACGTGTGCAAATGAAGAGCGAACACCGGCTGGCTGAACTTCAAGGCTTCGCGCAGACGTTTGATATCGGCAGCACTGAACTCCCGCACCGGCGGCGGGCAGATCGCGTCGAACTCGCGCATCGTCACCTTGCTGAGCGCCCCCGCTTTAGTCAAGTCCAAAATCTGCTGTAAATTCTCTTCAGCCCGGATGATGACGAATGGTTTTTATCCGGCGAGAGCAACAACGTTGTTGCTCTCGCCGGCGGCGGCGCGGGCGGCGACCCACTCCGCGAATTCATCCATATCCAGATATCGTCTTTCCTGCCAGACCTCGTTCTGCTCGGCCAACAGGGCGCCGATCAGGCGCAGGGCGGATTCGTCGTTGGGGAAGATGCGGATCACCCGCTCGCGACGGCGAATCTCTTCGTTGAGCCGCTCCTGCATGTTGGTCGTGCGCAGCCGCCGCCGGTATTTCTCTGGCAGCGCCATGACCGCCATTGCGTCGGCGAAACCTTCCTCGATGCACGCCACGGCCTTTGCCGCCGTTTTCTCGAAGCGCTCGACGAATTCGGCGAGCCGGCGCTTGGCCTCGGCCATGTCCGCCGCCTGGAAGACGAGTTTGGCTGCCGCCGCCACGTCGGCCCGGATCTTGGCGCTGCAGCTCCCCAGAATGTTGCGCATCAGATGCACCTGGCAGCGCTGCCAGGTCACCCCCTGAAAATGCTTTGCGACCGCCTGCGTCAGCCCGCCGTGGCTGTCGGAAACGACGAACATGACGCCTTTCAACCCCCGGCCTTTGAGCCAGCGGAACGTCTCATCCCAAGTGGCGAAACTCTCCGTGTCGCCGATCTTCACGCCGAGAATTTCGCGGTAGCCGTCACTCCTGATGCCCGACACGACCAGTGCGGCGCGCGATACGACGCGGTCGCCTTCCCTGCTCTTGATGAACAGCGCATCGACCAGAACAAACGGGTAATCGCCTTCGAGCCGTCGCTCGTTGAAGGCACCGACACGTCCGTCCAGTCCGGCGCAGAGCGCGCTGACCGTCGATTTGGAAAAGCTCGTGCCGCACAGCTCCTCGGTGATCGCCGATACTTTCCGCGTCGAGACGCCTTGCACGACCATCTCCATCAGCGCCAGTACAAACGCCTGCTCGCTCCTCTGGTAACGCTTGAAGATCTCTGTCGAGAAGCTGCCATCCCGCGTCTGCGGCACCAGCAGCGTCACCGGCCCCACCCGTGTGTAGAGCGTGCGTGCTCGCGTGCCGTTGCGGTAGCCGGCGCGCTCTTCCGTGCGTTCGTGCCGCTCCGCTCCCAACGCTTCTGTCACTTGCGCCTCCAGTATCTGGTTCAGAACCGCTTCTACCAGTTTCGCCAGCCCGTCCTGACCGCTCAACAGCCCTGGCAACAAATCACGCCCTACGCTAACATCATATCCAGCCATCGCTTCGCCTGCCTTTCTTCGGTTGATCAACGCTTCGACAACGTCATCGTACCGAACTGAAGCGGTGGCTACCTGCCACTCGATTTACAGCAGTTTACGGACTCAATCCCCGCTTTGTGAAGCGCGGCCAAGTCACCCCGCAGGGACTCAATGATCTTGCTCACAATGCACCTCCAATAACACGCCCGACAGCAACGCCTTCGACAAAGCCTCGGCGGACAGTTCCAGGAACACCTTGCCGGCGAACTGCAGCGCCTTCTTCTCCTCCTGCGTGATGTTCGCCTTGTCGCTCTTGGGGAACCCATGCAGGAACACGTAGCGGCTACCGATCCGGGCCGACAGCAGCGTGCGGTAACCGCCGCTCTTGCCGCCGCCAGGGCGGGCAACCCGCTTCTTGTAGAGGAACCGGCCCGCTTCAGGCCGGGGTTCAGCGCTTGCGTGCGGCTGGCGGTGCGGGAAATCGGGGGTCGTCTCCCAACTTTCAATTAGACCATCTTGATGACCAGTCGCTTGCCGCAAGCGTGCGCGTACTTGCGCAGCGTCGCGAACGAGGGCGAATGGCTTTCGCTACGAATGGATGCTTCCAAACGCGACACGGCGCTCTTGGTCGTGCCCATGCGGGCAGCGACTTCTTCCTGCGTCAGGCCGGCTTGCTTGCGCGCCTGGAGCAGCTCGTTGAGTGCCGCGTACTCTTCCTCCAGTCCGTCCCACGCAGCCTTGAATCCCGGCCGTTGCATGGCACGGGCAAGTTCCGCCTTGGTGTCCAGGCGAACCGGCTTGAAATGCTCTCTATCCATGTTTGACCTCCTTCAGTCGCTTGCGGGCAGTCTTCAGCTCCCGGTCTGGAGTTTCCTGCGTCTTCTTGATGAAGCTGTGCAGGATGACGATCTGGCGTCCGACCAACGTGCAGTAGAACACTCGGCCAATTCCTTCCTCACCCTTGCAGCGCAGCTCGAAGAGGCCATCGCCCATGGCGCGAGAGTGCGGTAGGCGCAGGTCGGCACCGTGCTCCTCCATCAGGAAGATGAGGCGCAGGAAGTCGGCGTAGATGCCGACTGGCCATTTGGTGATTTCCCGCTGCCGCCCTCGTTGAAGTAACTGACTGTCCAGTTCATGTTCTGAATGTTAGCGGTTTTGCTAACTTCTGGCCACCGCGTTGCCCAGGCCTCGACGCTCACGGAAACTGACCCATTTCTGCTTATCAGAACGGACCCGGCCAGTGCGCAGTGAACAACCCGGAAAGGGGTCAAGGGACCGTGGAATAAATGCGGCGGGTTTATCGCCGCGTTTATGCCGCGAAAGCCCTTGACGCCTTGGAGGGGAGATACGCTCGTGGCAGCGCCGGGGATGGGATTTTTCCATCCCCGGCGTCTGCCTCACGGCGAGTGCGGGGTCTGGGGCAGCGCCCCAGGGTTTGCGCAGGGAATGATGGGGCGGGTTATGCCGCGGGTGCGCACGGGAGGGGCGCCGATTTCGACGCGCCCTTGTTCGTCGGCGGCGAGTGCGGCACTGGGGTTCGCAGGGAGGGTCCGTCGATGCGAATGGTGATGCAGCGGTGCTGGAGCCGGTCGAGCAAGGCGTCGACAAGGGCCTTGTTGGCGAACAACTCGTACCAGGCGCTCGGTTCCAAGTTCGTGGTGATCAGCGTCGAGACGCGCCCGTAGCGCTGATCCATCAGCCGGAAGAAGGCATTGGACTGCTCGGGCTTGAGGGTGAGATAGCCCAGTTCATCGATCAGCAGTGGCTGGAAGCGGGCGAGTTGCGCGAGGAGCTTCGGTGTCGAGCGATCGGCGAGCGAGGCATAGAGCTCGTCGAGCAGGACCTGGGCCTTGTAGAAGCGCGCGGCGTGGCCATTGAGGCACGCCGCGCGCAGAAGCGCCAGCGCGATGCCGGTCTTGCCGGTCCCCGGCGGGCCGATCAGCAGGATGTTCTCGTTGCGGCGCAGGAAGTCGAGTCCGGCCAGGGCGCGGATCTGGCCCCGATCGACCCCGGGCTGGCGGTCGAAGGGAAAGGAATCGAGCGTCCAGCGCCAGGGCAGCTTCGCTTGCGTCAGTCGGTACGCGAGGCTCTTCTCGCGCCGCTCGGCCGCTTCGGCCGCCAGCAAGCGCCCGACGACTTCGGCCGGCGGCGCGCCTTCGCGCTCGGCGCGCTCGAATTCGGCATCGAGGGCGGCGGCCATGCCGCGCAGCCGCAGCTGGGCGAGCTGGGCGTGGATCTGCTCACGCGTCGTCATCGAGCGCGTCGTTCAACGCAAAGAAGTTGCCGGCGACCTCGCGCAGGATGAGTTTCTCAAGCCGCCCCAGATCGTACAGCCCGTAGTGCGCCGCCTGGCGCACGGCCGCCAGAAAGGCTTCCCCGGGATAGGTGCGCTGGAGCTCGAGCAGGCGTCGCAAGGCCCGGGCCCCACGGCCCTGACCGCGTTGCTTGAGGGCCCGCACATAGGCCTCGAGCTCGGGGCTGTCGTCGCGCAGTTGCGCTTCGAGGGCCGGCGTGCGGCTGGCCCTGACGGGGGTGGGATGGTGCGCGGCGTCGGTACTGCGCGCATCGCGCTGGCCGATCAGCCGCAGATGGGTCGCCACCACGCGATGGCGATGATGAATGTCGACGCGGGCCGGATATTTGTAGACCGTCACCGCCTGCCCGACCAGACGCTCCGGCACGGAGTAGCGATTGACCTCGAGCGAGACATAGCCGTTCAGGTCCACTACCCGCTCGAAGACCTCATAGACCGGCGGCAGCACCGCGGGCAGCGCCCGCAAATACGGCTTCTCGAGCACATAGGCGGTTTCCGGCGACATCCCCAGAGACCGCTTCGGTCGGGCATTGGCCACCTCCTGGCACCAGGCGAGCGCCTGGCGGTTCAGGTCGTCGAAGTCGGTGAAGCGGCGTCCGGGCAGGAAATTGGTTTCGACGAAGAAGAAGTTGCGCTCGATCCGCCCCTTGCGATCGGGATGATTGACCCGGTGCGCACGGAATTCGAACCCCAGCGTGCGGGCGAAGGCCGCCATCTCGGGCGCGATGACAGCATCCGCTCCGGCGCCGGCGGCGAGCATCACGCTGGTGTTGTCGATGATGCACTGCGGACAAGCGCCATCCATGAAGCGCACCGCCTCGAGCAGAAACTCCTTGGCTTCGAAGCGCGTGAAACGCGGGCTATACCGGATGAACAGCCGGCGCGAGTAGGCGAGCACGAGACCGGCACACTGCGCGGTCACGGTCTTGTCGCCCAGGGTGACGCGATGCGGCGAGGTATCGTGCTGCATTTCCTCGCCCGGCGCGAAGAAGTATTGCCCGGCACGCGGGGGCGGTGCGCGCAGTCCGGCCTCGCGAACCCAGCGGGTCAGCGTGCTGTACGAGACGGTGAGCTCGTACTCGGCGGCGAGCAGTTCGGCCACGCGCACGACGTTGCCCTGGGCGCGCTCGAAGGCCGACTTCAAATAGGCCCGCGGCACACCCGGGCATGCGTCTTCCGATCGCGCCGGATCGTCGGGGCGCACGATCCGGCGCACGGTATTACGCGATAGCTCGAGCACACGGCTGATCTCGCGCAGGCTCTTGCCTTGGGCTTGCAGGGTTCGGACGGCATCGCGAATCTGGCTCGGCGTCATGGTCAAGGCTCCTCGCAAGCTCGGAGTGCAGCGCATCGAGGGCGGCGCGCAGGTGAGCGAGCGCGCCGAGAAGGGATTCGGGAAGCACTTCGCGGGACAGGCTCGGCAGCCGGCTACGCAGCCGCCTGATCAGCGCCAAGAGTTGCCGGACATCGGCCGCGCACTGGCCGTGCGGCCCGGCGCGAAGGCGCGTATCGGCGAGCTCTTCTTCCTGCGCGCGCAGGCTCTGAATGAACAGGCGCGGCTGGGCCACCATGCGCTCGCGGGCGGCACTCGGGCTCGTCAGGTAATGCCGGAACCAGACCTGCAGCTCTCGGGTGGACAGCGGCGTCGCCGCCAGCGCAGCGAGCAGCTGCGTCGCCTGCGCGGTGTTGGCGCGCGCCAACGGGGCCAGAACCCGTGTCGCCGCCCAGGTCGAAACCGTGCCCTGGCGCACGGCCGCGAGCACGGCTTCGGGCACGCCGCAGACGAGCTCCAGACGCCGGCTGACCCAGCTCACGTCGCGGCCGCAGCGGCGCGCCACCTCGCGCTCCGAGAGCCCCTGGCCGCGCACGAGTTCCTGCAGCAGCAGAGCCTCTTCCAGCGCCGCGAAAGGTCGGCGGCCGGCTTGCGCGAGAATCGTCAACAGGGCCTGCGCGAGATCGCACGCCCAGGCTTCCACCCGCGCGGTGTCCCGTCCGAGCCGACGCAGGGCGAGCACACGCCGGTAGCCGTCGACCAGGATCAGGCGCTGGCTGTCGGCGTCGGGGACGGCGATGCACGCAATGAGTTGGCCGCTTTGCTCGATCGAGCGGGCGAGGGCCTCGATCGCGCGCGGCTCGAGCAGCCGCGCGTCGGCGAAGCGCAGATCGAGGCGGTGCAGATCGACTTCAGGCATCTGGGGGGCCGGGGTGTCCATGACCGAACCCTACCCAGCCGCGCTGCGAATGGCGATGACGTCCTCTCTTTGCAAGATCAGCCGGAGGGTGCGTAAGGGCTTGAAACCGCAGTGATTCGAACCATCCACGCGTCCATCTTTGCAAGATCGTCACGCGTGGCCGGGCTCAGCCGGTAAATCCCTGAGGGCACGGGCGTTTCACGCGTCCACACGTTCATCTTTGCAAGAACGCGTGCCGCCCGCCTCGCGTCGCGCGCCTGCTGCTGGCGGCGGTTACGGTCGCTGTACGCCGGATGCGAACGCCGGTACTCGCGCCAGTAATCGGGATGCTGTGCGGCCCACGCCGCCTGCGCCCGCGCCTGATTCTCTCGGTACTCGGGATCGCTCTGCCGCCGCGCCAGTTGCCAGCGACGTCGCCGTTCCCGCTGGCACGCCGCCGACGCGCAGTAACTTTGCCGGGGGGTTTGCGGCCGGGGATGGAATAACTTGCCGCAGCCAGCGCACTGTTTGCTCTGCATGGACGGACCTCTGCCGAGGGAACCCTCCAGAGAGCGTCCGACAGGCGGGCCAAATAGATCAATCGGCCGCCGTCACGGCGGCGACCCTACCTCAGATTGCTGGGTCAATTACTTGAGCGGAAGCCGGGTCAATTCTGGTGAGCGCTGAGGGCCCAGGCGCGCGTAGCCAGCGCGTCATGCGGTGGGCTTGCGCGGGGTCGTTCACATACGCCCGCGCATTCCCATGCACCGCCGCGCTCTCGCGCATGTCCGCCGGCCGCCACCAGCGATAGCGCTCGTGCTGCGCATCCGGCAGCGCCAGCATGATCGAATCCGCCACCCGCAGCCGGTACGCCAGCACCGCGATGCCGGGATGCTCGGTGCACAGCACGCCGAGCGTGGTGTCGGCATCGGCGGTGATCACCGCATTGCCGCCCGCGGCGAGGATGTTGGTCAGCTTGGAAGGCAGCACCGCGTCGGCGGCGCCGCGTTTCTGGATGACGAGGTGACAAGCCGCCGAGGCCAGCAGCACCGGCAGCCCCTCATAGGGCTGCAGCGGGGCGCGCTTTACCTTGCCGGCGACGACGTCGAAGGTGCCGCCCACGCCCATCACGACGCTCACGCCAAACTGGTCGTGCCAGCGGTTGATGAAGTTCTCCTTATTCGGCGAGGTGATCGCCACGAACAGCGACTGCGCGCCGCTGGCGCGGATCTTCTCGACCGTTCCGACTTCGTTGCTCCAGAAGTAGCCGTGGTGATAACCGGCCAGCTTCAAGCGTGGAGTGCTGCATACTCGCGAGCCGTGGGCAAAGCACGCGGAAGCGTCTTGGTCTTTGGTCGTGTCGCTTCCCAGCCGAGGCAGGCCAGCCAGATCGCACGCGGGATGGCTTTGTGCGCCGTGCGGTAGTAGCTGACCATGCGGCGGCTGATGCCCAGGGCCTCGGCCGCCGTGTTGAGCGACAACGCGTTGCGGTGCATCCACTCGTCGAACATCTGATGGCTGACATCGCCGGCCTGTTCCTTGGCCCAGGCGTAGACGTTGTCCGCACCGAACTCCTCGTCGATCCATTCGATGCTGTTACCCCATTCGCCGACATGAACCCGGGCAAACACCTCCGGGTTGAGGATGGCGATGAGTGTGGGGATTGAACGCAATACGCCTTCTACATCGACCTCCAGCGACTCGCCGGTGCTCCAGTTCGTGCGCAAGCGATAAGGGGCGAGGGCTTCCACAGCCAACAGCTTGGGGAAAAAATAGTTGCTCACGGGTTATACCTCCGCCATGCGCCGAGCAGGAATGCCCGGTTCGACTCGATCCAGTCCAACTCCTCCTTGATCTCGCGTGGCGCAATGCGGCCCTTGATCTCAAGTGAGCCGATGTCCACCGTGCATTCCCGTCCATCGCGCAATTTGACATGGACGTGGGGAAGCAGGTGATCACCGGCATACATCAATACGCGTGACGCAGGAAAGCGTTGAAGTATCGGCATAACATCGAATTTAGTGCAATGGTTGCTCTACTGCAAGCAGATTTCCCGAGTTGGTGCCCCTCCCGCTCGCTGCACAGCACGCCGAGCGTGGTGTCGGCATCCGCGGTAATCACCGCATTGCCGCCCGCGGCGAGGATGTTGGTCAGCTTGGAAGGCAGCACCGCGTCGGCGGCGCCGCGTTTCTGGATGACCAGGTGGTGACAATCCGCCGAGGCCAGCAGCACCGGCAGCCCCTCATCGAAGAGCGCGACCACTATCGCCAGGGCGACGACCTTCCACGCCCGTTCCCCGCCCGCGGCTGGCATCCCCGAAATCCCGGCTCCGGATTTCATCGCAATCGATCCGCGCCCCGGGCGCGATTCATCAGACCTGCGCACCTTCATCCGCAATCAGGAACGCCTCCTTCGCCTTGCCCGCATCCAGCTCGGCCTTCAGCCACTTTGGCATCACGCCGCGGCCGGACCAGCTCGTGCCGGTGGCCGGGTTGCGATATTTCGCCTTGACTACCCCGCGCTTGCCCGCCGCCGGTTTCTCGGCCCGCGCCGGAGTGCCGAAGCCCAGGTCGGCCGCGCTCAGGTTGTAATCGCTGATCTTCTGCCGGATGTCGGCGATCACGCCGGCAATCTCGGTCTGCCGCATTTCTTCGGCCTGCTGCTTGAGCGCTTCGATCCGCGCGAGGATTTCCTGATAGGTGCTCATTACGCCTGCTCGGTTTGTGTTGTTCTCAAATTTTCGACCCGCTCAGCCTGAGTTCTTCTGTCGCGATGGCGCGCAGCATCGGGTGTCCTCCGCGAGTTGAAACTGTCATGCAACGTCGCACAAGAGCGACAAAAGAAGGCCCAAACATAATGCCGGACGAGCCGGCATCAGAGGTTTGGGCGCTGTTGCCACCCAGCATAGCCCCGCTCATCCAGAAAACCAACAATACCGCCGAGCGCGACTAGAACATCCTACGAGGAGGCCGCAACCCGCTCGACCTCGAACCCCACCACACTGCGGCTGTCGCGGCTGAACTCCACCCCAATCAGGTGGATCGGCTCACCGCGGGCGCGGTACTTGTCGGCGTAGGCGCGGTCGCGCAGCTGCTGCAGCGCCTTGCCTTCGGGCACCAGCTCCACCACCTTGAACTCGAACAGATAGACGTTGCGGTTGAACAGCACCGCCATGTCGATCCGACCGCGATTCGTCACATCCTCCAGCCGAATATCCAGCCCCAGCGCGGCGAAGTGGCTGTAGAACACGCTGGCGTAGTAGCCCTCGTACTGGGCGATCGGGTTGTTGCGGTACCAGTCGTGCGGAATGCTGGCGAAGAAGGCGGTAAACAGCTGCTGCAGGCCGGGGAAATCGTTTGCTGTCAGCAGGTCGTAGAGCTGGGGCAGGTGCACGCCGTGTCGCGCCGGGTCGTCGGAGAGCACCTCCAGCAGGGCATTGTTGAGGCTGCTGCGCACCTCCAGGTTCGGGTAGCGCAGCGTCAGCTGCATCAGGCCGGGCAGATAGCGCACCGAATCGATGGTCAGATAGCCCGCCTGGAACATCAGCGCCTCGGTCGGAATCCGGTCGACATCGAAGCTCGAGAGCAGCGACTCGAGCGCCACCACCCTTTCCAGGTCCGGCGTAAAGGTACGCCGTGCCGTCAGCAGATCGACCAGAAAAGTCGGCGTCCCCGTCTCGAACCAGAACGGCCGGAACTGCCGCTTCTGGAACAGCAACAACAGATCGAACGGGTTATAGACCGATGTCCCCGTCCAGTTGTAGCCGTTGTACCAGGCGCGGATCTCGTCCCGATCCAGCCCGGGCAGCTCCGGGGCGAACACCGTGTCGACGTCCTCGTCGGTATAGCCACAGAGGGCCGAGTAGCGTTCATCCAGGGTGATGTCGTTGAGGTTGTTCAGCCCCGAGAACAAACTCACCTTGCTGAACTTCGACACCCCGGTGAGCATCGCGAAGCGGATGTGGGCATCCTGGCCCTTGATCACCGAATACAGGTTGCGCAACCCGTCGCGCATCTCGCGCGCGATCTCGGGCCGGGTCAGGTTGTCCAGGATCGGCTTGTCGTACTCATCGACCAGCACCACCACCCGCTGGCCATGCACCTGCTCGGCCTGGCGAATCAGCGCCCCGAAGCGGCCGGCAACGCTGGCGCGCTCGACGGTCAAACCCAGTCGCTGCTCGTTTTCCGTCAAGAGCTCGTTGATCCGCTCATCCAGCGCCGCGCGGCTTTGCAACATCCCATCGCCAAAGCTGATCCGCAGCACCGGAAACCGCCGGGTCCAGTCCCATTTCCCATGCGCCGCCAGCCCGCGAAACAGCGGCTCATTCCCCTCGAACAGCTCGGCCAGCGTGTCGAGCAGCAAGCTCTTGCCAAAGCGCCGCGGGCGCGACAGGAAGTAGTAGTTGCCTTCCTCGATCAGCTGCAGCGCGAAGCCCGTCTTGTCGACGTAATAACAGCCATCCTCGCGAATGCGTGCGAAGGTCTGAATACCGATGGGCAGCTTCTTGCGGGACATGAGGGCCGGCTCCGGAACAGCAAAGCCCCGATTGTAGCCGCTACGCCACGCCCATCCTTCCCCGCACAACCCCGCCGCAGCGCCACGCCATGCCCCCCAGCGTCACCCCCACCGCATCAGCCAGCCAATCGTGCCAATCGCCGTAGCGCCAGCCGGTGGCGCCCTGGGCCAGTTCGATGAACACGCCATACACCAGCAACGCCCCCACCACCGCCACCGGCTGGCGCGGAAACGCCCACAGGCCCAGCACGGCCAGCGCCGCAAAGGCGCCCGCGTGCTGCGCCTTGTCCCACACGTTGAAGGCCACCGGCGGCAGCGCCGCGCCGGGTAGCAGCGACAACACAGCCACCGCCAGGCAGGCAGCCGCAAACAGCGCGCTACGCATCATCTACACCTTCACTCACCCCAGCGCCGCCACGATCTGATGCACCGTCTGCCTCACCGCAAACCGTTGCTCGAACAACCCCAAGCAGCATTCTGCCAGCCTGGTGCCTTGCGCCACGCCCCTGTTGCCCGCGTACACAAACACCTTGCGACCCGCCAGCGGCGTCTCATCAATCACGATGGAGCAGGGTGGGTCGACACGATCACCGGCAGGTCTTCCGGAGCGGAGAAGCCATCTTTCCAATGGAGTGCTGCAAGTCGGCTTGCATGCGAGCCAAGTAGTGGAGCTTTTTGTGAATGATCCTGAGGTTTTCGGTCATTTCAAACGCACTCCAGTTGATCTCGCAATGCGATGAATCGGTTTGTCGCCTATGCCTACGATCAGATCTACTTTCAGGTCGAACAACTCGGTAAGCGCTGCCTTGCAGCGAACCTTTCGCATGACGTCCGCGGAGTCAGCTTCCACGTAGAGGTCCACATCGCCACCGCGCTGGTTGTCATCAGCGCGAGAGCCAAATAACCATATCCGGGCATTTTCGCCGTATTGCTTGGCGATAATGTCGGAAGCAAGTTGAGCCTTGTCGGCAGAAATTCGCATGTGCGCACTCCGTTCCTGGGGCATCTTGCAGTTTACAGCGGGCACGCGAACGTGTCGGGGTGGGAAGGCGTCACACCTTTGTCAGCATGTGCTCCAGATGCCGTTGCTTCAGACGCTCGGGTAATTCCTTTTGAACGTAGTCGGCGATCGATTCCTTGCTCTGTTGCAGCAAGGCGATTTCGGATGGCGTCAATCGATTTGAAGCCAACCAGGTACTCTGCCTCGTTGGCCGTGAGGGCGTCTGGCTCGATGCCGAAGACTTTTGTGAATTCATCGTCAAACCGCTCCTTGATCAGCCGCACAAACTTTTTGCCGTGGCGTTCGGCTTGGCGAGCAGAACCAGATCGATGCCGAAGATATCCGAGAACGAAAGAAAGTGGGTATCCCCCTGTTTACGATGGGGGTACGAACTGGCTATCGCGCTCGCATCGCCTCTTCTGCCGCCCGGGCAAGAAAGCCCGACCGGCTTTGATGATGGGACGCGGCATAGGCGTCGATCTGCCGCACCAGGTATTCCGGAAGCGAGATATTCAGCCGCACGGGCCTTGCGCTCACCCGCGCCAGGTCGATTTCCACCAGCATCCAGTACCCACCGTGGAAGCGCTCATCATCGCCCCATTGCTCGGGGGCGGACGGCTTCGGGATCGCCATGTTCTCCCCCTCGAAATGCACCTCCACGGCCTCCTGCGCCATGCGCGGCAGGTCAGCCAATTCGTCCGCAGCGGAAAAGCAGCCCGGAAAATCCGGGAAGGTCAGCCCGTAGGCGCTGCCTTCGTCCTTATGCACGTACACGGGATACAACATGTTCCTCACCTCCAATCCCATCCGGCCTGCCGGTAGATGTTGCGCAGCGTGCCGATCGCCACGTCCTTGCGCGGGTGTGGCACCACTACGTGGCCGGGCTTGCCGGGATGCTTGAACTTTATGTGGTCGCCCTTGCCACCGACGCGCTGCCAGCCTTCTGACTCCAGTCGCTTGATGATGTCGGTGCTTTTCATGTGTGTAATTCTACACAACAATGCGCAGCGGTCAATTCAGTTGTGTATTCGTGTGTAATGAGAAGGCGGCCCTGTTGCCCGTCGGTTACCGGGCATACACCGCGCGGCGGCTCACGCGCACCAGGGTTGAACGAAGTGGTTCGCTTCCATCAAGGAATCGTGAGTCCCGGTATCCAGCCAGGCGAAGCCGCGCCCGAGCAGGCTCACATGCAGGTAGGACCCCCGCACCGTGAGGCTCAAGCAGTGACCAAACGAAAGACTCCTGCTGCACGAGCAGCTGCGCATTTCGATCAATGCAACGCAGCCAGCGCGACCTCGGGGGCTTTGTCCAGCACCTTCAGCAATGCCTTGGCGGCACCGGTGGGGCGACGCTTGCCTTGCTCCCAGTTGCGGATCGTGTCGAGCGGCACACCGATGCATTCCGCAAACTGAGCCTGGCTCAAGCTCAGGCGCTTGCGCACGCGGCGCGCGAACTTTGCCGCCTCCTGCATTGCCTCGGCATCGTCGGCCGCCCGCTGGCGCGCGAGCGCCGCCTCCGACGTGGCATCGACGCGCGCCGCGTCGATCCGCCCTTGTGCGAGCGACTCCGGCTTGGTGGGATCAATCCTCACTCGTGCGGTTTTCATAATGCTTGACCTCTCGCTGGTTGGCTTTGCGCGCCGAAATGATGCGCATGACCGTGTTTCTCGGCGTATAGACGACCACAAACAGCCTGTGCTCGATCTTGCCCATCAGCTGATAGCGCTCTTCGCCGTAACTGTAGCGGGTGTCGAGCTGAACAAGCCGGTCGGGATCGAAAAACGCCCTGGCCGCATAGGCAAAATCAAACCCGCGCTCCTGAAAGCACGCTTCGCTTTTCGCCTCGTCCCATTCAAAGTCCATGCGATGAATGTAGTTCACTGGCCGACTGCGAGCAAGCCTGGAAGTTCGTGTAAACCATGAACAAGGTCTCTGACACTCCGCCGCAATCGCGGCTGGGCGGGGCGCATTGGCGCTCAGGCCCGTGGGCAGCTGCGAGGCGTGCAAAAAGCAGATCTGCCACGGCAAATCGGCCTCGCGCGAATCGGTCAGACAACCGCAATCACCGCAACCGTTCTGCGTTCATCCCCTGCGCCACGCCCATGTTGCCGGCGTAGACGAACACCTTGCGACCCGCCAGCGGCGTGTCCTTCACCGCGGCGCTCAGGCGGCAGCCGAGCCAGTCGGAGCCAGCAAGCCGGTCAATGTGTAATTGATCTGCGGTTTGCGGCTACGCTGCTGCACCTCGCGAACGCGCACCTGCACCCGCCACCGCTGGCCCACCACGTCCGCGGCTTGCACGCCCACGCCACCCGCCAGCGCTTCGAGGCACTCCGGACTCACCGAGCCCTTCACCACCTCATCCCCACCGCCGACACCATGCAACTCAAACCTGCGCGTCGCAGGCAGCAGATACAGCACACCCTCGATCTCTTCGTCGTCGCGCTGCGCAATCTGCAGCGCCTCACTACGCGAGCGGGCGAGGTGGATGGCCTCGGCGTCCATGGGCAGGCTCTTCTCGCCCTGAACGATACGCAGCGTCGCCCCGGCGTCATCGAGCAACTGGAAGAAACGCTGCACCGACAAAAGCAATCGCTCGTCCAGCGTATCGGACACAGACTCGAAGATTTCATCTTCCGGCAAGGACAACCGGTAAATGAGCTCCGACATCTCCCCCACGACGATCTGCAACGGCGTGTCGGTCAAGGCGTCGGACGATGGCTCTTCTTCCAGCACGAAGCCGAAGGAACCGCGCGCCACGTCGGTGATCATCAGTTGCGCTTTCTCGCGCAACGGCACCGGGCCGCGCGCAGCGAGCGGGCCCGACTCGAGTGTGGCCAGCCGTTTCGACACCAGATCCTGAAACTGCGCGACCATCTGTCCGGCGAAATCGGCGCGAATGCCCCTCGACCCCACGACCGGGCGCCCGCCAAAAAACAGACCCACGCTGGCATGTACGTCCGCCGCCTGCGCGGAGCGGATCTCTTCCTCGATCTCCTCGCGGCGGATCGACAGTTGCAACCAGCCGACCGGATCTTCTTCCTCGGATCGCGACGCCAGTAACCCCTCGACCGCCGCCAGGTCTGCACGCAATCCGTCAAGCTGCAACATCTTTAGCATGTGACCACCTCAAAGCAGCTCACTGGCCCGATCGTCGTCGGCGCACAGAGGCACTTGCAGCATCCCTTTCCACAACGACGTTTCACGCTGATGCGAGAATAGCCCGAACCAATATTTCGTGTCCTCTACAAGCATCTCGCTTCGTCTGTCCAGATCGACCAGATAAGCATCGCAAAGGTAGCGCCTCTTCGTAGCCCGGGGATCGAAAATCTCCGGCGTCGCCCTCACAAAGTCCCGCCACACCGCATCGTCCTTCATCCCCCGTGTCAACCGCTCACAGCTCGCTGCGATATGACGCCGACAGCCTCTCCGCTCGCGTTGAAAAGCGGCCTACCACTTGCCCCAGGATTCATTACGTTGTCGATGTACATCACGTCGCATTCGACGCGTTCGCCGGTCCCCGAGTTTTCGGCCATGATCACTAATTCTCTCGCCGTCCAGGAATACCGTGATGTAACAACAGGCGCGCCCGATGCGCGGGTACAGCTCAGCCTGCAAGACACTCCCCATCCGTATGTCTTTGTTGCCCTGTTGAAGCGTAATAATCCTCACCCCCACCGCATTCCCACGCCGGAACCGCATGTTTCAATGCCGCCACCAGTCCATCACGGTCCCGCACCTCCAGCGCGGCATGGATCTCCTGCAGGGCGGCTGCGAGTTGCTCACGGTCGAAGGATTGCGTTTGGCGAGCGATGTGGATACGCGGATGGGGCGTGTCAACAAGACATTCCGCAGGGTAGAACAGATCCTCGTACAGCTTCTCGCCGGGGCGCAGCCCGGTGTATCGGATCTGGATATCGGGACCGGGCTGATAGCCGGACAGCAGGATCATCTGCTCGGCCAGGTAACGGATCTTCACCGGCTCGCCCATGTCGAGCACAAAGGTGTCCGCGTCGTCGCCGATCGCTGCCGCCTGCATGATCAACTGGCAGGCTTCGGGAATCGTCATGAAAAAGCGTTCGATGTCCGGATGGGTCACGGTCACCGGACCGCCGCGTTCAATCTGCCGCTGAAAACGCGGCACCACGCTGCCGGCCGAGCCGAGCACGTTGCCGAAGCGCACCGTCATGAAGCGGCTCGCAGCGCGGCTGTCCTGCGCCTGGCAGATCAGCTCGGCCAGCCGCTTGGTCGCACCCATCACGTTGGTCGGGTTCACCGCCTTGTCGGTGGAAATCAGCACGAAGCGCTCGCACGCGCACGCCGCGGCCGCTTGTGCCATCACTTGCGTGCCGATCACGTTGTTCCGCACGGCCGCCTCCACCTGGTCTTCCAGCAAGGGCACGTGCTTGTACGCGGCGGCATGGAACACCACCTGCGGCCGGTAGCGCTCGAACACCTGCTGCACGTCCACCGCATCGGTCACGGAGAGCAGATGGCGCGCGATCGGTGGCGCGTCGGGCGACTCCAGCAGTTCGGTTTCGATGCTGTAAAGGTTGAACTCGCTGTGATCGATCAGAATCAGCAGACGCGGATTGCATCGGCACAGTTGCCGGCACAGCTCCGCGCCGATCGAACCTCCCGCTCCGCTCACCAGCACCACGTGGTCGCTCAGGCTGCGGCGGATCCCCGCCCAGTCCAGCGACACCGGGTCGCGCCCGAGCAAATCCTCGATCGAAACCTGCCGCAACTGCCCCGCCGCGACCCGCCCGGCGACCAGGTCCTTGGTCGGCGGCACCGTACGGAAGGGCTTGCCGGTGGCCTCGCACAGATCGACCATGCGTTGCATTTCCCTTGCCGTCGCGTTCGGCCTGGCGAGCAGGATCAGGTCGATGCCGAAGACATCCACCACCCGCGGCAGCTCGTCGATGGTGCCGCGAATCGGCACGCCGTGCAGGGTGCGGCCAAGGCGGTGGTGGTGATCATCGACGAAGGCGATCGGCAGGTAGCCGGCATCACGGTCCTGCAGCAGATCCCGCACCAGCATCTCGCCATCCGACCCGGCGCCCACGATCAGCACCCGCTTGCCGGTGCCGGGATCGATGCGCCGGTCCTTCACCCAACGGTACATCAGGCGCGGGCCGGCCAGCAGCATGATCTGGTAGACCACGAACAGCATCGGCAGCGACCGCGGCACATAGGCCACGCGGTTGAATACGAACAGGATGGCGAGCAGCAACGTGGTGCCGACCAGCACCGCCTGGACGATCTTCGCCAGGTCGGTCAGCGACGCGAACCGCCACACCCCGCGATAAAGTCCGAAGCCCCAATACACCGAGCCCACCACCAGCACCACCAGCGGCAACATCCGCCCGGCCTCGGCGACGAATTCAGCCGGTACGTGGCCCAGGTTGAAGCGCGTCCAATACGCCAGCGCCCACGCCAGCGCGAGCATGACGAGGTCGTAGGCGAGCACCAGCACGCGCGAGCGCATGCGCTGGAACCAACGACCCATGAACACCGATCCACCGCCGCTCGCACGGTCGGCCCCGACGAGACCCAATGCATTCAACAGCGTGCAGCGCGCGCGCCGCCCAAGCTCACCCAATCCATGCAGCACTGACAGACCACCCCGACTCGGCAGTTGCAAAGGCCGTGATGGTAACAGCGCGTGAGAGCGCAAACACGATCAGGTCGATGCCCTCACCTGTGTAAACGACTCACGCAGTCTCATGCGCGTACACCACAGACCGCTCCCCGGCGTGTACTTCGATTTCCGCGACGGGCTTTGCCCCCATCTTCTTATAGAACGCATGCGCCCGTGAGAGCTTGCCACCCACCGTTATCCTGAAGGCCGCGATGCCCTCCGCGCCGAAGTGCACGAGCAGGCGCCGGTAAAGCCGCTCGGCCACGCCCCGGCCGCGTGACTCGGGCGCGACGACGATGCTCAGGAGCTCGGCCGCGGGCAGCGCGGTATTCGTTCCAGCCTTTCGGCCATAGCGAAGAACCTCGAGCACCTGGACGATGCGCGACGGATGCAGCAAGCTCGGAAGCAGGCTCAGCGCCAGCGCGAACGGCCTGCGCAGCATCTGCCGGTAGACCGGCCGCATGCCGAGCCCGCCTGAAACGAAGCCCACGACGCGCTCGCCGTCGCATTCAACCAACAGCACACTACCCGACGCCCGATCGATTGCCTCGTACATCAGCGCCAGAACCCCGGGGCCCAGCTTGGCGAGGAAGCCGCTGTTGAGCCCATCGAGGTGGAGCTGCGCGACCTGCCGGTAAATATCGCCTTTTCGATCCGCACTCATTGGCCGTAACCCACTGCGCCCTGCAGCGCGTCGGGCGGCTGCGGCAGCCCGCGAAAGGCCTTCCAGGTCACTCGCGACGCAGGGCACAGCACCACCCACACCGTCATCACAATGCAGGCGAAATACGTCCGCAGCCCCTGGTTCGCCACGTACCACTCTTCCAGCTTTCCCTTGTACGGCATGATCACTTCATCGTAGAAGCGCTCGGGCGCGGCGCTGGCGTGCAGCATATCCTCCTCGCCCCTGAAGACGATCGAGCCGATTCCCGACAGCCCGGGCCGCACCTTCACGATCTGCGCCTGCGACGCCGGCGGAAACGCATCGAAGCAGCGTTGCGTCTGCGGTCGCGGGCCGACGATGCTCATGTCGCCGAACAGGATGTTCAGCAGTTGCGGCAGCTCGTTGATCTTCGTCTTGCGCAGGAAACCGCCGAGCGGCAGCACGCGCGGGTCGTTCTTCAACGTGACCGTGCCGGTGCCGAGATTCGGGCTGTTCTTCAGCATCGTCGCGAACTTGTACAGGCCGAACGACTTGCCGCCGCGGCCGACGCGCTGCTGCACGTAGAAGACTTCGCCTTCGCCGCTCAGACGCAGCGCGATCATCACCGGCACCAGAAGCGGCGACAGCACCAGCAACGCCAGGCCCGAAAAAAGAATGTCCAGAATTCGCTGCATGTCACATCCTATTGTCCAGATACCGGCCGGTTTCCTTGTGGTCGAAGTCCGGGATCATCTCGTTGAAGAGCGCGACGATCTCCGCCTTGTCCCAGGTCAGCTGGGCGCGGATCGCCTCGATGCGGGCGACAAAGCCGTCCAGACGGGCGCCATCGAACTCGGCCGCGTTCTTGATCACACCGACGGTGTCGAAGCGCGCCATGTCGAGCGTCTCGCGCTCGGTAAAGAACTCCTCGAAGTCCTTTTCGCCGGTGGTGTCGCTGGCGAAGAAATACACCGGCCACTTGCGCTGCGCGATCAGCTCCCCGGCGCGTTCGCGTGCCTCGTCCTCGCTGCCGCATTCGTGCGGCTCGTAACCCAGCGATTCCAGGTAGCGCACCGCGATGTCGGAAAAGCGCGTCAGATGCAGCGCCTCGCTCAGCTTCGGGAAGAAGATGTCGCGGTTGTCCCCGAGCAGGCACGACATCAGGCACAGCTCGCCCGACTCCTGCGGCGTGACGAAATAGCGGCGCACGTCGTTCGGCGCCGAAATCGGCTGGCGCTTGGCAAAGCGCTGGTTGAAGCCGTGCAGCAAGGAGCCATCGGAAAACGCCACGTTGGCAAAGCGCGCAGTCGAAATCGGCAGGCTCAGGCTCTCGCGCATCAGGAACATCTCCATGATCCGCTTGCTCGCGCCCATCATGTTCACCGGGTTGGCCGCCTTGTCGGTCGACACGCAAAAGTACTTGCGCGCCCCCTTGCTGCGCGCCTGGGCGATGGTCGCGAGCGTATTGAGCACGTTCACTTCGATCAAGCGCATCAAGGTGAACGGATCCTTCTCGCTGCGCACGTGCTTGAGCGCCGACAGGTTCAGCACATAGTCGTAACCGTCCCCGGCGTTCATCAGGGCGTCGAACTCCCGCCCGCCGCAGTCGATCGCGAAGGTGCGGAAGTCGCCGTCGATGTAGCCCAGCGTGCTGCGGATGTCGCGCACCAGCTCGACCATGTTGTTCTCGCTGATGTCGACCACATGCAGCACGCGCGGCCTGCGCTTGAAGATCTCGCGCGTAACCGCCTGGCCAATCGACCCCGCCCCGCCGATCACCAGAAAACGGCTGCCTTTCACCAGCTCGGTCAAGCGCTTTTCCTCGCGCGCGAGGTCGGTATCGAACAACAGGCGCTCGCGCCCGATCAGTTGAAGCACATTCATTGCTGGAGTCTCCAGAATTCGCTTTCGGGAACGCTGGAAGGAAGATTCACGACGCGATCCTCGAGCCAGCGCGAGTTTTCCAGCCCATCGTGCTGGCAATCCTTGAACATCTCCAACGACGACATCAAACGCCAGATCGGCCGCGTCATGACGCCCCGGCTGTTGGTGTATTCCAGCAGCGCATCACGTTCCGCGCGCGAGTCGAGCACGATCGCGTTCAGCCAGAAATTCGGTCGCGTGCCCGGCGGTGCGCCGACATAGCGGATGCCATGCTCCTCGCAAAACGCCGCATAGCGCCGCGCCACATCGGCCTTGATCGCCAGCATCGCGGGCAGCTTTTCCATCTGCGCGCAGCCGAGCGCGGCATTCACGTTGGGCAACCGGTAGTTGTAGCCGACCTCGTCGTGCACGAACTCGTACGGATGCGGAATCTTCGCCGTCGTCGTCAGGTGCTTGGCGCGCCTGGCCAGTTCCTCATCGTCGGTCACGATCATCCCGCCCCCGCCGGTGGTGATGATCTTGTTGCCGTTGAAGCTGAACGTCGCGAGCCGTCCGAAGGTGCCGGTATGCCGTTCGCCGACGTAGCTGCCGAGCGACTCCGCGGTATCTTCCACGACGGGTATCCCGTACTCATCACAGATCGCGACGATCTCTTCGATGCGGCAGGGCAAGCCGAACGTGTGCATCGGCACGCAGGCCGCAATCCGCGCGCCAGTAGCCCGGTTGAAGGCCTGCCCGTCACGCATTGCAACGTTCGCTGCAAGCCAGGCTCTCAGCGCCCCCGGGCTCAGGCCCAGGGTGTCCCGGTCCACATCGATAAAGACCGGCCGGGCACCGGCGTAAGTCAGCGCATTGCAGGTCGCGATGAACGTGAGCGCCTGGCTGATCACCTCATCGCCGCGCTCCACGCCGGCGAGTTGCAGGGCGACGTGCAGCGCGGCCGTGCCGTTAACCGTTGCAACCGCGAACCGTGCACCGGTAAAGCCGGCGATCCGCTCTTCGAACTCGGTCACGCGCGCCCCCACCGAGGACACGAAGTTCGAGTCGATGCAGTCGATCAGGTATTGCTTTTCGTTGCCTTCGAAAACCGGGCGATGCAAGGGCGTTGGGTCGCCCCCGTACAGCGTGCCAACCAAATCGACAAGGGCGGCAAAGTGGGTGTCGTTATCTGTCATGACAAGAAGCGTTGATTATTGGATTTCGGATGGTTCGGGTCGGGAGGGCTAAACACGGCGCTGACGTAGCCGACGCGCTTTGCGCTCTTCTTTATCGGCATACTTCAGCGCCGCCTGTGCAATCGCCTCGCAGTGCCTCCGCGACCTCCGCATTCTGCGGTTCGGTTCCCATGATTTCGGCAAGCACTTCGCTGCTTGGCAAACCCAGCGCCCGCTCGGGATGGCCGACCACCTTGCCGCCCTTCATCAGCAGAATTTCGTCGGCCATGAGCTCGCCGATGATCTGCGGCGAATGCGAGGCGGCGATGAACTGGATGCACGGGAACGCAGTCTTCAGCACCCCGCAAACCCGGCGTTGCCACGCCGGATGCAAATGCATGTCGAGTTCGTCGATCAGGACCACGCCAGGCGTTTCGTCCAGCACACGCGCACCCAGTTGGGGATTGAGCAGACACGCGCGTCGCGCGATGTCGGCCACCAGCGCGGTCAAGGCTCGCTGGCCATCACTCAGGATCTCGAACGGGACGGGATCGCCATCCTGCCAGTCCAGAACCAGGCGCCGGTACCGGATGTCGTAGCGCAAGCCTTTCGCCCCCGGTATCGCGAGCGCCACGGCGCGGTTGACCAGCGCCAGCTCATCGAGCGCACCGCCGTTGTCGAAATCCCGACTACCCGACTCGGTTTCCAGGCGCTCGAGCGACTTGCCAATGACCCAGGTCTCGAGCCCCTTCATGTCGAGCGCTGCGTCGTACCAGGAAGCATAAGCGTCCAGGCGCGAATCCTGATGCCGCACGGCGGTGTCAGCGCCCACCCCGCTCGGCCGCCACTGCCGCTCGGCCGCATAGAACGCCGCTAGCGGCAAAGCGCCCTGTCCACCTTGAGCGATGCGGGCGGACTCGTCCGCGATTGCAGAAAAGACCGTATGTTCGAATTTTGCCTGGCTGCCCGGCCCGGGTTGTTCCACCCACCAACTTCGTGCCGACCCGCAAACTTCGCCTTCGAGCTCGATACGTACGGGGTAACACCGCTCATACCGAACCCGCCCCTGCAGTTCGATCAGGACAAGGCGGGCGTTCGCCTCCTCGGCATGCGGCCAATGTGCGCTTTTTCCCAGCCCGTTGATCGGAGTTGCCAACCCAGCCGCAACGGCTTTCAGCAGCGAGGTCTTGCCGCTGCCGTTGACACCGACAAGCAGGTTGAATCCAGACTGGAACTCGAACGTCTCCTGCACAAAGCAGCGGAAGTTCTCTACCCGAAGCGCATCGACATGCATGATTCAGCCCTCGATCGTGTGAGATGGCATTTTAGGGCTGCCTTCGTGAATGCCCATCTCAGCGAGCATCACCGCGTTTACCCGGTGGACATCGTATTTTTCTTCGGCGATTCGCCGCGACCTGGCACCCATGCGGGCGACTAACACAGGGTCTTCGATGAAGCGCAGCATCGCCGCCGCAAGCTCCTCCACCGCCTTGACCGGCACCAGAAAGCCGTTGTCGCCGTCAACCACCGTTTCGCGGCAACCCGGCGCGTCGGTGGTGATGATGGGGCGCCCCATGGCCATGGCCTCCAGCACGGTGCGCGGTGTGCCTTCGCGATAGGACGGCAAAACATAAACGCTGCAATCGGCAATCGCCGGGCGCACGTCGCCGAGCCGGCCCAGGAATCCGACCGTGCCCTCCCCGACCCACTGGTCCAGCTCCTGCTGCGCGATCGCATCCGGGTTTTCATCGATCCAGCCGACCAGACTGAACATCGCCTCGGGATGGCGAGCGCGCACCCGGCGCGCCGCCTCGACATACTCGCGCACCCCCTTGTCGCCCAGCAGGCGCGCGATCAGCAAGAACCGCGGGGTGTGCGGCAGCGGCGCCCGGCCATACTGCGCCACATCCACACCCGAGCCATTCACCACACACGACGGCGCCCGCGGTGCAAGAATCCCGCGCGTACGAAACAGGGCCTCATCATCCGGGTTCTGAAAAAAAACCTTGTGCGTGCGCCCCAGCGCGAGGCCATACAGCCCCTGCACCAGTGTGCGCAGCCTGCCCCGGCGGTCGCCCCCATCGTCCTGCCCCTGAAACGCATAACCCAAGCCGGTGACCAGCGCGAAGCGGCGCGGCACGCCCGCGAGCCATGCGGCCAGCGAACCATAGATCACCGGCTTGATGGTGTAGCCCAGCACATGATCGGGACGAATGCGGCGCATCAGCCGCCACAGATGCGCCAAGGTGGTGAGATCGGCAAAAGGGTTCATGCCCGCACGGCGCAGGGGAATGTCATGCACCACCAGACCGCGGCATTCCAGGTTTTGACGTAGGGAGCTGCCCGAAGCCAAGTCGGGCGCAGCGACATGCACTTGCAGGCCGCGGGCTTGCAAGGCATCGAGCAAGGGGCCGCGGAAGTGCAATAGCGAGTCGGGGAAGCCGGCGATGAGGAGGAAGGTCATGATTCGATGCTCTTGCAGTTAGAGCGTGTTATGAACTTGCTTCCAGGCCAGCCAGAACGCGGCCTTGGGCAGCATGAGGATGCAGAAGACGACGAAATGCAATCGGGCCAACACTTGCGGCATCCGCTCGAAATCCCGGCTCAGTCGTCTGAATCGGGACAGCACCCGAAACTGCGCTCGACGACCAGCGCCGAGGCAGCAAGACAAATCCCTTCTTCGCCTCGGGAAGTTTGACGATTTGAAGATCGATACCCGCCGCCTGGGCCGCTTTGCGGGCTTCGTCGCCCGTGTAGCCCTGGTCGGCCCACGCCACTTTCACCGTTTCGCCCGTGGCTTGCTGCACCGCCTCGCACAGGTCCTTGACCTGCGCGCGCTCCTGTTCATTGGCCGGTGTGACGGTCAGCGCAACGAGTTGCCCGAGCGTATCGACGGCCATGTGCACTTTGCTGCCCCGACGCCGCTTGTAGCCGTCGTAGCCGGCACGCGGCCCGCTCTCGCAGCTGCTTTGCAGCGTTCGCCCATCGAGGATCACGGCACTGGGTTGGCCCGGGCGACCGTCGCTGACGCGGATGATCGAACGCATGTCGCTCACCATCGCCTCGAAACAGCCCGCCTCGTTCCAGCGGCGAAACTGCTGATACACCATCTGCCAGGGCGGAAAATCATTCGTCAACAGCAGTTGCCACGGCGCGCCCGCTCGGGCGAGCCAGCGCAAAGCAAACATTCCGCGGAAGCTATAGTCGAGGTGCAGCGCGTTTTCGGTCATAGAGGGCCACAAACTGCAATTCCTCATCAGGGCATCTCTAAAACTCTCAATTCCTGAAATTGCAGTCACGACAAATTAATAACTTAAAAAGGCGATTCTAGTGGCCACCTTAACCGTTATTAAGCGTTGCTATCACTTTATCCCGATACGTGCTGTAGGGCACCAGTTCGTCCCCAGCAGTGCACGTACGACAAATCTTCTCACGATAGGCTTGAATCGAGGAAATGACTCGTGCAGGCGCTCCGGCGACCACTGATCCAGGCGGCACGCTTGCCGTAACGACAGAGCCCGCTGCGACAACTGATTCGCGCCCGATTGTAACGCCAGGCATTATTATTGAACGTACTCCTACGAAAACATCGGACTCTATGATCACTCGGCCATATCTATAGCACCTACTGCCGCTAGGCTTGCGAACCAACCGCGTAGCTCCATCATGAGTTAACACAACAACCCCCTCGGTAATAGTTACGCGATCGCCGATTTCGATTAAAAATGGTTCAGTGCCATCAAGAAGCGTGTATATAGAGCAGCCGTTACCTATCTTGACACCGAGCAATCTATTCGCCGCAATTTTTCCCCTAAATCTAAAAACAACTACAGCAATTAATTTTTTAAGTATCCAAACAACCCGTTCAATTAAACCCATCCTGACAGCCTCTTATACTGCATGTAGTTTACGCAAAACTGTACAATGTAAGAGATTTGAACAACCCATAGAAGCGCCTCTACATTGGAAAAATTAACAACCGGAATGGTGGCTAATGGAATAATCGAAGCGGCAATAGACACAAGAACCATCCTAGGTCTATTTCGCGAGAATAGGAAACTCTGTAGCAAAGAGGAACATGCGAGAAAAGACGCCCCAATTCCACATATAATAAAATACCGTTTTGCGTCCTTATACCCATTTGGCACCCAGCTTAACCACTCGCCCAATTGAAACCCACCCAAACCAATGGCAACCAAGCCGATACAAACAATAAACATCCACCGCAGCCGGCTGCCTATGCGTACGTCGGGGTTCCTTGAAAAATGCCTCAAAAGAAGTACCGATACTGTAGTTGTCACAACTGCAAGGGGGGCGAGCAAGCTTTTAGACAAGGCAAAAACACCGAGAACTGCATCTCCGAAAATATATTGAATCACGAACACTTCAAATCTATTTTTGAGGGCGGCTGCGATATTTGGGAGGAGCGTCCCCCAACCATACTTTAGCGCCTCTTTGTAGTATTTTGCTACGCGCCCGCGAAACTCTCGGTGAAACGCTAAAATTTGGGGCCACGGAAACAGCGCAACCACTGCGAGATGCGCGACAGTCATAATCGCGAAAACAACTCCAATGCCGGCGCTTAACTGACATAAGAGAATAACTGCCACTGCAGTGAGGACTATTATCTTTGGAACCAGCGTCGCAATGTTATGCTTACCGAACTCGCCAGAGCCGATGAATACTCTTTGAATGTAAATGTAGATCGAGAAGGCGACAGAAAGGGCAACCGTCCACAGTAAACTGCCATTTCCCCCTGTCGACAACATAACCACACCTGCTACTAATAGACCAGAAAATATCAAAAACACACTATGCAAGGCGAAGATCAAATAGTTTTCAGCTACCCGTCTCGAAAAATAGACCGCCGCGTTCCCTAGACCAAAGACGAAGACTGTTCCCGCCAGATCCGCACCTGTTCTTACATAAAACACTTCGCCCCTCTGAGCTGGTGTCAGCAGGTTAACCAAAAGTAATTCGGTAGCGGCTGCAACAACAATCAAGGCAAGTTTGGCAGCACCTATGCTCCCACCACCACGCCACACGCCTTGTGCGTACGAGACCGCTTTATCGAAGTATTTCATCAACGTATTCTGACATGATACTCGTCAGTCGAAATCGTTCGGCGTTCCTAGTGGCTGCTTCTGACACCTTAAGCCAAGCATCTCCGTTGCTTAAATAACACACCGCGTTCACAAAACTTGAAACGTCTTCTGCCGAATAAAAAACCGCACCAGCGCTATCATCAGGAAAAATATCCTGACGCCCGTCTTGTTGATCGGAGGTCACCACCGGTAAACCAGTGGATGCAGCCTCAATCAACACATTACCGAAAGACTCATAGTCAGACGCAAACACAAAGATATCGGCAGCTTCATAGTGTGACAGCACGTCATGACTGGCCCCTGCGAACGCTACGCTCTCGGCCACTCCATAAGCCTCTGCCGCAGCCACGAGAGATTGAAGTTCCGGCCCCTCTCCCACGATGGTCAACTTATATGTTGACAAGCCAAAGTTCAGACGCGCGAGCCCTCGTAGGAGAAAATCCACGTTTTTTGACTTAACTAACCTACCGACGAATAATAAGCTACAAATTTCGGAAGGTGCTGCGGTTCGATAGCGAGACTGAATAAATGAAGGATTGTTAATTGTATTAATTCGATCGGCATTCACATTCAGTTGACTGACCAACGAGTTTTTCGCAGCGGATGAAATCGCGATAATTCGACTTGGCAGCGCGTATGCGCCTATCAAAATACGTTTCATTATCCGCGCCTTCATCCCCTTGTATGAGGCGGAGAATAGCGATCTCTCAGACAGGATTACCCGCTTACCTGTGATATAAGCAGCGGTCGAAGCTACGACGTTCGCACGATGGAGAAACCCGACGAGCGTAACATCCGACGACCTCGAATATTTAATCAACACCCGAAGCGTTAACCATATCGCTTGCCACGCCATCATTGGCAGCCTAAGAATACCAATAGAGAAACGATAGCCGGGCACGCATACCACATCTACTCCCTCGGGAAGAGAATAAAAATAACGGCGGCTATCTAGAGTTACCACCTCAACTCGCACAGGAGTTGTTTTATGGATATAGTTTACCAAAAGCGAGGCAACCCTTTCGGCGCCCCCTGCTCTCAAGCTATTTATGACGAAAACCACTTGTCTATTAGACATTCTGAAGGATTCTCTGTGCTTGCTGAAACCTTCGAGATTTGTTCTCCACCTCGACGTTGCCGGTTAATTTAATCGTCGGCAAGTTTAGCACTAGCATTAACAGAAACATAGAAGTCTTCATCAACATTCCTTCGGTGATGGAGAGCAGCGCGAATGAAATCGCAAAAATAAGAGGCGCTCCGCCGTAGAACTTCATAACTGCCTTCCGAGTGCTCAATACAATTGTCCACCCTATCAAAAGGACAAAAAGCAAGGCCGATAGGTATCCATATTGCGCAAGTATTGAGAAATAGGTGCTATGCGCCGCATGATCCATCGTTGCAAACGCATCCCTTCCATTTCCCAGCAAAGTTATATTTGCTAATATCTGTTCCCATATATCAAATCGAGAGTTAGAGATATCACCGGCACTCGCTTTAATTATAAATTTTTGAATAAAGACATCATAGATACCCTGCCAAAAAAATCCTGCCCCCATTAAAGAGACGGCTAGGATGGCTATTAGATACAATCTAGCCCGCCCTTTCGATCGCTTTTTTGCACCGACCCTAGCCATTGCTATTGCCATTAGGATGACACTGGCTACTGCGGAGGCGAATGCAATACGACTATTGGATACCAAGGTAAGTACCACGCAAAATCCCAAGGCGAGGAGATGAGGAAAAATAGACCTTCTCTCGCTCACCCCATAAAGGATACATACACAAAACCCTGCACTCATGGCAGCATAAAATCCACCAAGCGAATTAGGGTTGTAAAACATGCCTTTATATGGAAAGACTAGCGGATAAAGAGCATTAAACACAGAGATAGAGAGGAACGTCACCCAGACACTGATAAGTAAAGGGAATGAATCATACGGCTTGGATGGCAACACTCTAGCCAAGTAGAGCCAAGAAACGGCAATGATCACGGCACCCATCCCAAGATCAAAAGCCTCATTCCAGACTGCTGACAAGACCATCGTGAAAATTAGCAGAACGAATAACGCCGCCTGAGGGCGATTTACTACAATTTTTCCGTAGCGAATACTTGAAAATGAAGCTATTGCCATCAGCACCGTGGTTACGCCAAAAATTACAAGCGCGACCAGTCGGAATTGTTCGGTCGAGTATAGTGCACCGGCTATTAGGAGGGCTGAAGTTACTAGCGTTCGAGCGCGCCTCCCGGTCGACTCATAAACTGTCATGGGTGTGCTCTCTATTTTTGGGACGGATATTCTTCGTTTGGAACTCTCGGAAGCGGTTGAATGATGGAATATCTGAAAGGCCTTTCCTGGCTTTGCCCTGGACCCAGACCTTTTTGATCGTTGTTCCGCAGTGCTGCTTGTCGCCCCGGTTGATCCGCGTCGCGCTGTAGCCGGCGAAGAAGTCGTCGTCGAATCGGAGGCTGATGAATTTCTCTAGCGCTAGCGCCGTTACGCAGTTTTCGTTGTGTGCGTCGAAATAAACGGTGGATTCATTGATGACGATGTCGCTCTGTTTGAGCACCTTACCGATTGATTCGGAAGTCTTGATTAGCGGAGTGAGGTCAGGGCGCTGGTGCTCGTCGATGGTCATGAATCGATTATTTCGTGGGCGTCGTTTCGGGGAGGATGTCGTTTTATAGGGCTCCCAATCACTCATGCGCGAGGAAGCGGCTGTACCACGGCATCGCCGCCTTGATTCCGGCGTGAATGTCGTGACTGGAGGCGTAGCCGAGCAGGCGTTCCGCCTTGCCGATGTCGGCCTGTGAGTGGAGCACGTCGCCGGCGCGGAACTCGCGGTGCATCGGCCTTTTGTGGTAGCGCACACCGTTTTCCCCCAGCGCTTGGCGCAGCGCTTCGAATAGCTGGTTCAGGCTGGTGCGCCCGCCGACGGCGACGTTGTAGACCTGGTTGCGGGCGGCCGGGTCAGGTGTGGTGGCCGCCAGCAGGTTGACCTGCACCGCGTTGTCGACGAAGCAGAAGTCGCGGCTGGTTTCGCCGTCGCCATTGATGAAGACGTCTTCGCCCTGGATCATTGCTGCGGTCCATTTGGGGATCACGGCGGCGTAGGCGCCGTTGGGATCCTGGCGTTTGCCGAAGACGTTGAAGTAGCGCAGGCCCATGGTGCTGAAACCGTAGCTGCGCGCGAAAACCTCGGCATAGAGCTCGTTCACGTACTTGGTGACGGCGTACGGCGACAGCGGCTTGCCGATTGTGTCTTCCACCTTGGGCAGGCCGGGGTGGTCGCCATAGGTGGAACTGCTGGCGGCGTAGGTGAAGCTCTTGACTTCGGCATCGCGCGCGGCGACCAGCATGTTGAGGAAGCCGTCGATGTTGGTGGCGTTGCTGGTGATCGGGTCATCCAGGCTGCGCGGCACCGAGCCGAGCGCGGCTTGGTGGAGGACGTAGTCGACGCCCTCGCAGGCACGGCGGCAGTCGTCGAGCTTACGGATGTCGCCGTCGATGAACATGAAGCGCGCCCATTGCTCGGGAGTGACCAGCGTTCGCACTTCGTCGAGGTTGCGCGCGTGGCCAGTGGCGAAGTTGTCCAGACCAACGACGCGCTGGTCGAGCTTGAGCAGGGTTTCGAGCAGGTTCGAGCCGATGAAGCCGGCGACGCCGGTGACGAGCCAGGTCTTGGGGGCGTCGCGGAGGATGGATTGAAGGGCTTGGTAGGCGATCATTGGGCGGCTGGGAAGTGCCGGCGTTTCACCGGCAAGGGGTCGAGGGTATGAATGTTGTGTCGGCCTGCGAAACGCCGACGCTCCTGCAATGGGCGCTTGTGTGGACGCTGGTTATGTTAATCGCCAAGGACAAAGGAGTGAGCGGCACGGCTACGTCAATCGAAGCTACAGCGGGCGTTTTTCCCGGACTGGATTTCCGCGAGTTTTCCACGATGCTCGGCAAAGCTGCCCACGAAGGTGGGCGTGGGCAGCATCAGCGGACCGGAGATGCTGCGCGCGGTGATGGTGGAAACCATGTCGCGAATCGCGCCATACACGAGGGCGGCGCCGTTCTCGAAGACGAGCTCTTCACGTATGCCGGCGTCGACCGACTCCGAAACCTCGAAAACACCGATGGCTTGCATGTCGATCTTGTAAGGGCAATTTGGGCCATCCGTTCCGTCGTTGGTCGCAAAACCCACTGCAATCCACCAGGATCCGTCCTCGCGCTGGCCGTGGTTCAAACTCCATGCAAGCAAGGCGCCGTCAAAATCGAAGGCGTCGGCTGGCTTTGCCTCGCCGTGGAAATCGGCTTCGACATGCACCCGCAGGAACTTGAGGTCAACAAAAGTGATCGGGCTCGGCTTCATGCTGCCTTGCTCCAACGAGACAACTCGACGGTTTGGTTAACGTTTCCTTCTGCCCGCGTGGCACGATCGTTTGCAGCGTTCACCGAAGCCTGTTTGCGTTGGGCTGCGAGTTCCCTGTCGAGCATTTTCTGGACGGCGGGTGCAATGGTCATGAGCTGGTCACGGCAGTGGTCCTTGATCGCAGCGACGGTCTCGGCGGAAAGTGCGATCTGCTTTTGCTTCGCCAGCGTCAGCACGTTGCCTGGCGAAGCCGCGCACAGGCGCAGCAGGCTGTCCATGGCGGCGCTCTGCGCGACGTCGTCGTTTTCGTAGCGGGAAAACCCGATCTTGCCGCCCCCGAACAGGGCTGCGGCCGTTTCCTGCTTGAGCTTGTAGCGCTGACGAAAAACCCGTATCTCGACGCCCGCGAGCAGCCCGTCGACCTGCTTGCGGAAAGCGATCATTGCGCGCTTGTTGGCCAGTGCATCAGCGGGCCCGGCAAGTTCGGAGCCGCACGTATCGCAAACGGTGTAATGCAGCGGGATCTCGCCCGTCTGGCCACCGTATTCGACGACCTGTGTTTCGACACGGGCGTGAAGGAGCCCCTCGCCGCAGGCGGGGCAGCATTCGCCGCGATGCTGCAGTTGGTTTTCCATGTCAGGCTCCCTCCGGGTGGTTCGATATCGACAGCAACATGCTGCCGGTCTTGCTGATTGCAAACTTCAGGTAATAGGTAATGCGAAGTTCCTTATGTGCCGCGTGGTGCCATTCCAGGCGTGTCACCGTGTAGGCATCGCAGGCTGCCCAAGGCCCGTTGGAGCGACCAACGTTTGCACTTCGTCGAGGTTGCGCGCGTAGCCAGTGGCGAAGTTGTCCAACCCCACGACACGCTGGTCGAGCCTGAGCAAGGTTTCGAGCAGGTTCGAGCCGATGAAGCCGGCGACGCCGGTGACGAGCCAGGGGCGGGGGCGTGGGGAAGCGATTGGCGGAGGTGTTCGTAGCGTGACATCGTGACGTTTCAGGCAGGGGCGATAGCGGCTTGGCGCTGCGCGTGGGGCAGCAGTGGGTGCCAAAGATCTGGCAGCGATTGCGCAATGATCCCTTCGGCTGTCAGTTTGTCGATAAGTGAAAAAGTGATCCGTGGTGCGATTGCGCAATACTCGACGGTCCAGTCCTCATATTGCGTGTGGTGCTTCATGAAGGCTTCAACGTTCTTGCGCAGGTTGGGAATGCTGGCGAGCAGTTTGTCGGGGTTGCGTTTGCAGGTGCCGAATCGGATACGGCGTGTGCTTTCGCTAACGGCGACAAGGTCGATTTCGACGCCCGCGCGATCCCAATAGCCCTTGATGCGCTCGGACAGGGGAAAATCGCTCAGTCCTTTGCGGCTTGTTTCTTCGTATAGCCTACCTGCCAGTTCTTCCAGGGCTGCACCCTCTGCCTCTGCCAGGAGTTGGTCGGCCTGGGCAATGAGTTGCGCTTCGGGGCTGAAATGCACTGCTGAAACCGGTCGTTGAAGGGCTGCCAACCAGCTTCGGAGGAAGTTGTCGCGGATGTAATAACGTCCGCTGCGTGCCTTGGACTTGGCGAAGATGGGCAAGCGGCGCTCGATCATGGCGTAACGCTCGCTCAACACTTTGAGATATCCGCCGACCTGTTTGCCTTCTTGGGGGGAAACGTTGGATATCGCGGCTTCGATGTCGGCGTTGGTGCATCCAGGGTGTCGGGCGACGTGCTGAAGCAGCATGTCGTAGCGCCCCCTGAATTCGCGCAGAAACCAGTTGTCTGCCTCGCCCTTCAGCGGCGAAGAACTGCTGAAGAACAGCGCGCGGAGCAAAGCTGGGCGGTCAGCGTCGAGTACGCCTTGTTCGTAGGCATCGCGATAGAACTTGGGTACGCCCTCGAACAGGTTCCACAAAAACAGCAGGCGTTCAGGTTCGCAGTCGGCATGGATATCGAGCATCTCCAGCAGGGAGGCGACATCCAGGTGGTCCAGCATCAGCTTGTCGGTGGTGCGGTTGAAGAGCGGGGCGGCTCGGTCTTCGAGCAAGGCAGCCATTTCGGCGTGCAACGAGCCGAGGACGATCAACCCTCCTTTGACGCGGTCGGCACGAGCCGAAAGTTTGTCGATTTCGGCCTGCAACAGCGAGCAGAAGTCGAACAGCGGTTTGCGGCTGAAGTACTGGAACTCGTCCAGGGCGATGACATAGCCTTGTTCTGCAAGCTTGGTGATCACTTGGGCGAGATCACCCAGGCTGCGAACGCGGTCGTCGATACCAAAGGTTTCGAGGTAGTCGTTGCAGGCAACGAGTACGCCTGTGGGGTCCGAGTCCGGGATTTGTATGTAAAGCCGGTTTTGGCGCCCGGTTTGGTTGAGTGCTTGCTGGATGAGAGAAGTCTTCCCGATGCGCCGTCGCCCAGACACCTGTACGAAAAACCAGCGCCCCCGCTCGAGAATTGTGCGCAGGTCCGCCAGTTCGCGTTGTCGACCGTAGAAGCCCCAGGGTTGCATATGTGCAGGTGATACTGGAAGGTAATGTAAAGGTTTTTATATTAAGGCTGAAGGCGCCTTAAGTATATGTTTAATTGAATAATTATGCAGGTTATTGATGAAGCCGCAGTCGCGCCCGCCGGCGCTCCTGCACGTGCCGTGGCACGGGTGCGATGCAGGAGCGGCGAAGCCGCGATTGACGGCGGATTTCATAGGCGCAGGTCGGCCGCCTGCCGCGGCAGCACGTACTTGAGGTCGTACAGCACGTGTTCGGGCTTGCCGAGGGCGCGGATGCCTTGCGCGCTCATCGCCTTGAACTGGTCGTGGGCCACGGCGAGCAGCACTGCGTCGTACTGGCCGGGTGCCGGTAGCTCGATCGGCGTGATGCCGTATTCGTGCCGCGCTTCGTCCGCATCCACCCACGGGTCGAATACATCCACCCGGACGTTGTAGTCGGCGAGCTCCCGGACGATGTCGACGACGCGGGTGTTGCGCAGGTCGGGGCAGTTTTCCTTGAAGGCGAGGCCCATCACCAGCACGCGCGCGCCTTCAACCTGGATGCGGCGCTTGAGCATGGCTTTCACCAGCTGCGACACCACGTAGGCACCCATGCCGTCGTTGAGCCGTCGCCCGGCGAGGATGATTTCCGGGTGGTAGCCGATCGCCTGCGCCTTGTGCGTGAGGTAGTACGGGTCGACGCCGATGCAGTGGCCGCCGACCAGGCCGGGGCGGAACGGCAGGAAGTTCCACTTGGTGCCGGCGGCTTCGAGCACGGCTTCGGTGTCGATGCCGAGCTTGTTGAAAATGATCGCGAGTTCGTTGATGAGCGCGATGTTGAGATCGCGCTGGGTGTTCTCGATGACCTTCGCGGCTTCGGCGACCTTGATGCTGGGGGCCTTGTGGGTGCCGGCGGTGATGATGCGGGCGTAGAGCGCATCGACGAGGTCGGCCACTTGCGGCGTCGAGCCGGAAGTGACCTTCTTGATGGTGCTGACGCGGTGCGCCTTATCACCGGGGTTGATGCGCTCGGGCGAATAGCCGGCGTAGAAGTCGTGGTTGAAGCGCAGGCCGGAGACGCGTTCGAGCACCGGCACGCACTCTTCCTCGGTGGCGCCGGGATAGACGGTGGATTCGTATATGACGATGTCGCCGCGCTTGAGCACCTTGCCGATGGTCTCGCTGGCGCGGATCAGCGGTGTCAGGTCCGGTCGCTTGTGTTCGTCGATCGGCGTCGGCACGGTGACGATGAAGACATTGCATTCGGCCAGGTCGGCCGGGTCGGCCGTGAACCGCAGGTATTCGGCGGCGGCGAGCTCGCGGGCGTCGACTTCGAGCGTGCGGTCGCGGCCGGCCTGCAGCTCAATGATGCGCTCGGCGTGGATGTCGAAGCCGGTGACGTGCTGCTTGCGGCCGAATTCGACGGCGAGCGGCAGGCCGACGTAGCCGAGGCCGATGATGGCCAGTCTGATGTCTCCAAGTGTCAACATTTTGTCATTACGCCTTATCTGATTGGTATTCGTACTGATCGGCAAACGCTTGCGCGACGTCGGCCTCGATGGCCTGGACTTCCGCGTCGGTCAGCGCGGCGAATTCCTTCTTGCGCCGGCGGGCAGGCAGCTTCATGTCGTTCTGGGTGATGAACATGATGAGGTCGCGAGCGAGGTTTTCCGGCATGTCAATCCGCTGGGCAATCGCGGCAAGCGCCCGGTCGTGGCATTGCAGGTAGCGCACTTCGTCGGGCAGCAGTTGCGTGATGGTGTGTTCGACGCACGCATAAAGGTATTCGGCCAGTGCGGTGTAGTCGCCGAAGCGGTACAGGTCGGCGGTATCGTTGAGCACATCGACGTTGCGCCGGGCGTTGGGCTGCCATTCGATGAAGGGCATCAGCGGGCCGCTGTGCTGGCGCAGGGCGTTGCGGTAGCCGTCAATGCGCTCGAGCATGACCGCGCTGACCGGAAAGACCAACCCGGCGGGGGCAAAGCTGCGTTCGGCCAGGATGTGGTGAATCAGCGCGCGGTGCACCCGGCCATTACCGTCTTCGAACGGGTGGATGAAAACGAAACCGAAGGCGATCAGCGCCGCGTGGATGACGGGGTCCACGTCGCGTTCGGTCATGATGCGATGGCTGTCCAGCAGCGCGGCCATCAGGTCCGGAAGGTCCGCGGCGCGGGCGCCGATGAACTCCGGAATCGGCTCGCCGTCACGGTCCCGTTCTCCCAGGAAAACGCCCTGCGTGCGCAGACCTTTAGCGACGAAGCGGTGGTCGTGGATGAGTTCGTCGTGCATGTGCAGGATTTCGTCCAGCGACAGCGGTTGGGCTCCGGCGCGCCGGACGACGTTTGCCCAGCGCTCGAGCCGGCTGCGGGGGGGGCGTTCGCCTTCGATGGCGAACGAAGCGCGGCTGTCGGCCAGCAGAAGGAAGCTGGCTGCCCGTCGCCAGACGTCCTGCGCAGTGCGCCCCATGACCTGTTGCACACGGTCGGCCAGTTGCGACCGGACGAAGGCTTCGAGCACGGGCGTTTTGCGCACGATGGGGCAAAACGCCGGGACGCCCGGCAGATTGTTGCCGATCTTGTGCCGGGGGGATGGCGCTACCGCGGCCGTGAAATAGCGCGACGGATCGAGCAGCGGAATGTATCGCTGGCTGGCCGGCGCGTCGCTCAATGGCAGTTTCTCGCCGGTTAGCCATTCGTACAGGAACCAAAGCCGGCGTGCCTGCTGACGGCTGGCGTTGGCGCCGATGATGTGAGTGACGGCCTCCGCCCCGAGCCGCTGCAGCACCCGCTTGAGGACCAGCAGGTCGAGCGTTTCGTGCTTGAGCGCGAATAACAGGTGGCCGGCGATGTCGTCGGCGGGCCGGTAGCGCTGGTCGTACACCCGCAGTTCGCCTTCGAGCCTGACGCTGCCCTTGACGTGCCCGCTGGCCACGGCGCAGCGCTCGGTCAGCGGCGCTTCGAGCTTCAAACCCCGCATCAGCGCAGCATAGCCTGCCCAACGCCGCGAGGCGTCGAGCGCTAGCGCGCTGTTGTCGAAGAGAAGCCGGGTGGATGGCATGGCAGTCGAAAAACGAACGTGGCGGTCGAAAATTTATCGATTAAATCGTTTCTGGTCGATTTTATTGCGCAGCGATTGCGATAAGGACGTGGATTTTCATGAGGTTCACTTTGTGAAGCCTTGGTGAGATGGCGATACCTTTGGCATTTCGCCGGCAGTGGCGTCGGGAATCAGGACGTTGCCAGCACCGGCCGCTTCCAGCTTGCGCCTGAGCGCCGCCTTCGCTTCGTCGTCGCCATGCACGATGCGGATCTCCGCAGGCATCTGCGGAATCCCGGTGACGAACCTCAACAGGTCCGACTGCCCCGCATGCGCGGAATAGCCGCCGACCTGGTGGATCTGCGCGCGGATCGGGTGGCGCTCGCCGTCGAGCATGACCCAGCCGCCGCGCGGACCAAAGGTGAGGATGTCGCGGCCCGGCGTGCCGGCGGCCTGGTAGCCGACGAACAGCACGTCGTTGCGCGCGTCGCCGAGCATCGCCTTGAGGTAGTTCACGACGCGCCCGCCGGCGCACATGCCCGAGCCGGCGATGACGACAGCGGCCCGGCCGGTGCGGGTGAGGTAATCGACCGCTTTCAGGTGGTCTTCGTGGCGGTCGAGGACGAGCAGCTGGTCAAAGGACAGCGGGTGGCGGCCCTCGCGTACGCGGGCAGTCGCTTCCTCGTCCCAGTACGGTTTGAGCTTACGGTAGAGACGGGTGAATTCGGCCGCGAGCGGCGAATCGACGACGATGTCGAGCTCTTTCCAGCGCGGGTCGTCGCCGGCTTCGAAGATGATGTCTTCGATTTCGTAGAGCAGTTCCTGCGTGCGGCCGATGGCGAAAGCCGGGATCAGCACCGTGCCGCCGTCGGCGAGCGCGTGTTCGAGCACGGCCTGAAGGCGGTGGCGGCGGGTGGCGCGGTCTTCGTGGTCGCGGTCGCCGTAAGTGGCTTCGATGACGAGGCGGTCGGCGCGCTCGGGCGGGCGCGGTTCGGGCAGCAGCGGCGAATCAGGGGCGCCGAGGTCGCCGGAGAAGACGATGCGTTGGTGTTCGGCCGCGGTGGTGGCGTCGCACTCGACGTAGGCCGAGCCGAGGATGTGGCCGGCGCGCTGCAGGCGGATCGCGAGCCGGCCGGCGCCGTCGTTGAACACGGTATGCCACTGGCCGAACGGCACGGGCACGATGCGGGCGCGGATGCGGTCGAGCACGCGCTCGATGAGGCGGGCGTCGCGGGTGAAGCCGATCTTGAGCGCGTCTTCGAGGATCTCCGGCAGCATCAGCGCCGAAGGCGGCGAGCACAGGATCGGCCCGTCGAAGCCGGCCGCAAGCAGCTGCGGGATGCGCCCGACGTGGTCGATATGGACGTGGGTGACGACCAGCGCGCGGAGGTGCGCGATCGGAAAGTCGACGGCCAGCTCATCGGCGCCGCTGCGCCCGGCGGCTTCGGTGCCCTGGAAGATGCCGCAGTCGACAAGCATGCCGGCTTTCGCCCCACCCGGCCCGTGCAGCGTGAGTTCGTGGCAGGAGCCGGTAACGCCGGTGATGGCGCCGTGGTGGGTGATCGTGAGCATGGGGGGTCAGCTGTCCGAGCCGCACCGATCGCGACAGTGCACCTCGTTGGTCACGTCGCGGCGACTGCCGGGGAAGCGGTTAGCGACGATGAGGGCGAGGTTGATATCCGACAGATTGCGCATGTCTCTGGATGGGGCGGGTGTTTCAAAGCATGGGGCGCGATGTTATCAACATAAACATACCTTGCAAGCAAATAATTCACAGCAGAGTGCGGGTACCTATCGGTACGGTATCTAAGGTAGTGTCATGAGCAGGGTTATGTACCGTACTGCTTGTACTGAGAGCCGGCCGCGTCAAAGCGTGCACCAGTGTTTGGGCTGTGCGCCGGTGACGATGCCGGGGTTGATCCGTGCATCGAAGCTGACGAAGCGGCAGTCGTGCCGCACGGCGAGGCCGAGCAGATAAGTGTCGGTAATCTGCCGGTGACCGAGCAGGTTTTGCCAGGTGATCTGTGCGCCATCGAGCAGACTGTAGTCGTCGGCGATGAACTGGTGCGCCGGGTGTGCGGTGGCCTGGGCCAGACGGCTTGCAACGGCGCCCAGTGGCAAAGCCTGCGGGTAGGCAGGTTGAGCCATGATGCGCAGGCAACCGTTTTGGGTCAGCGGACACGATGCCCAGCCATGCTCGATTTCACCTGCGAGCCACCGGCTTGCGCGTGCGTGGTGCACGTGGCTGCCGTCGAGCAGCGCGATGAGGACATTCACGTCCAGCAGCGCACGCATCAGATTCCCTCGGCGTCGCGCAGACGGTCGATGAGCTCGTTGGTCACGATGACGTCACGGGCCGGAAAGGGCTCGAAGCCGGGGACTGCGGGAGTCTGGTGGGCAACGGTTTGCGGGGCAGCGGCACCGGTCAGGCTTTGGCGAACGAGCCGGGAGATGACTTTGCCGACACTGGTGTGTTGCTGGCGTGCGATTTCCTTCGCGGCGGCAAGGACGTCGCTTTCGATGTCGATCGTAGTGCGCATGGTGAGCTCCTCAGTTACTCCCTCAGGGTCTAATCCTAATCAGCGGGAAGGAGGCAATCATGCCACCTGGCTGGTCTGAGCCTGTAGCAGCGCGAGCAGAAACTCGGGCGCGAAGTCGGCGCCATTGGCCCAGACCACGGTGCCCAGCGTTTCATCCTGATGGGCGGTCCTGAAGAGCGTTTCGTCCTTGAGCGGCTCGAACATTTCCCCCCAAAGTTCATCGAGCAGGGCGACTTCCCCGGCGGCGCCGTTATTGAACTGTAGGTAGAGCCGATAGCCGGGGCGCACTTCAACGCGTGTGGTATGTAGGAACATGGTCTTACTCCAAAGGCGAAATCGGTTTGAGCGGCTTACGCAGCTGCGCAAGCTCCCAGTCTTCTGCGAGTTCGGCCTTATGTTCGTCCAGCCACTCAAGGACTGCACGAAGGGCGCGCTTGGGGAACTCGCCACGGACGACGCCAGTTTCGATCTCCACCATGATCTCGTAGGCGCCGTACCGCGCATGAAAGTGAGGCAAGGGATGATCCGCCCAGTTCATGTAGATCACGATTCCCAGGAAGCGACTGATCTCAGGCATTGGATGAACCTTGTAGCTGTTGGTTATGACTTGGCATGGTATCCGGACCACTTATGCCAGGACCACGATGATACGTACTTCGACGTTGAGCGCGCGTACCACAGGCGCCGCACGTACTGCCGCGCCGGGTTGCCAGCGACGATTCTCACGACCGCGTCGCGCCCGAGGTGGAAGCCGGGGCGGGATTATCACTGGAAATGGCGGGAAAACGCTCAGGCGCGGTCGAGCGCGTCGGCGTTGTCCAGGGCGGCGGAGGCGGGAGACCACGGCCAGCGGAAACGCACCAGCCGCAGGTAGCACAGCAGGTAGGCCGCGAACGTGAGAAGGACCGCGGCCAGGCACTGGCTGCGGCTGTGCCAGCCGAACTGCGCGAAGCCGGCGGGGACGAACGCAAACAGCCACATCAGCGGCGAAACGGCTGCGTTGCGCAAGGTGGGGTGGTCTGCGTGGACGAAATGGCGCACGACGCGCGCATGCACGAGGCTGTGCAGATGCAGGCGGTCGGCCGCGCCCGGGTGGTGCTCGCGATGGCGCCGGCGGGCGATGCTGAAGATCAGCTCCATCACCGGGTAGGCGCAGATCAGCAGGCTGACCCACGGGGAGATTTCGGTGTTGCGCTCCGGCAGCAGGATGGCGAGCCAGGCGAGCGCGAAGCCCCCGAGATAGGCGCCGCCATCGCCGAGGAAGATCTTGCCGGCGGGAAAGTTGATCGCGAGGAAGCCGGCGAACGCGGCGGCGAAAGTCCAGCAGACGGACGCGAGGACGACGTCGTCCACCTGGAAGGCCACGAGGCCGAGCGCGCCGAACATGATGACCAGCGCCCCGCCGGCGAGACCGTTGAAGCCGTCGATCATGTTGACCGCGTTGGCGATTCCGCCCGCCGCGAACGCGGTGAGGATCACCGCCGCCGGCAGCCACTGCAGGATGAAATCGGCCGGCGCGAGGTCGAGGTGATGCAGCGCGATGCCCGTGAGCAGCCAGGCCAGCACGCCGCTGCACAGCGTGGCCACCAGCCGCCGGGTGACGCTGACCTTCTTGGTGAGGTCTTCGGCAATGCCGAAGCCGAACGCCGGCACCGCGGCCAGCAGGAGGGGGAAGAGGATCGCCTGCTCGTCCGCGCCCGCCGTGAAGGCGCCGACGACGAGCGCCGCCACCACCGCGACGCCTCCGACGCGCGGGGTCGGCGCGACGTGGAACTTCTGGATTCCATGATCCGAGTCCAGCGTGAAGCGACCGTGCAGATTCTTGGTGAGGACGATGACAATGGCAACAAGGCAGGAGGTTGCTGCGATGGCGAAAAAACTTTCCGGAAAACTCATCAGGCGTTTCTCATTTTCTGGCTTGTTTGCTTGTTGCCTGTGCCCTTGCCTTCCCGCCCCGACAAGTCTCGGATCGGCGGAAATGCCCTCGGGGGCGCGGCCCTGCGGCTTCTTTCGAAGCACGGGGCGCAATGTTATCAACATAAACATGCCCTGCAAGCAAATATTTCACGGCAGAATGCAGGTACTTATCGGTAAGGCATCTAAGGTAGTGTCATGAGCAGGGTTATACCGTAATTACGGTATCTCCCGGATCGACGCGCGCCGGACTGCGGCGCGCGCCGACCCGACACACGGCTTGTCGTACGCATTGCTGGGCGCGCTGTGGGAAAAGGCCGGGTGAGCTCGGGCGGAAAAGCGCAGCGCCTTCCGCCTTATGCGGGTTGAGCATTCCGCGCACCAGTGGCAACGGGGTGGTGCAAAATGGCGAGGCCGCTTTCCCGGCGGCCGCCCAAAAATGACGGCAGCGATCATGACCGACCACGACAACGGTTACAAACACCTCTTCTCGCACCCGCAGATGGTCGAAGACTTGCTGCGCGGGTTTGTGCACGAGGAATGGGTGGCCGGCCTCGACTTCGGCAGCCTCGAAAAGGTCAGCGGCAGCTACGTGGCGGACGACTTGCGTGACCGTGAAGACGACATCATCTGGAAAGTGCGGTGGGGCGAGAGCTGGCTGTACGTCTATCTGCTGCTCGAGTTCCAGTCGCGCTCGGACCCGTTCATGGCCGTGCGCCTGCTCACCTACGTGGGCCTGCTCTATCAGGAGCTGGTCCGCCAGAAGAGCCTGAGCGCGGATGGCAAGCTGCCGCCGGTGCTGCCGCTGGTTCTCTATAATGGCAAGTCGAGATGGAACGCCGCCACCGACGTCGCCGAGCTGGTCGAAACCCTTCCCGGCGGCGGGCTCGAGCGCTACCGCCCGCAGATGCGCTACCTGCTGCTCGACGAAGGGGCGCTACGCGAAAGCGATCTGCCCGACATCCGGAATCTGGCCGCCGCGCTCTTTCGGCTGGAGCGCAGCCACAGCCCGGAGGATCTGCGGCAAACGATCGCGGCACTGAGCGACTGGGTGCGCGCCCCCGAACAGAGCAGCCTGCGGCGTGCCTTTACCGTCTGGATCAAGCGGGTGCTGTTGCCCGGGCGCCTGCCGGGCGTCCGGATCCCGGAAATTGCGGACTTACACGAGGCAGAAACCATGCTTGCAGAACGCGTGATCGAATGGACCGAGGAGTGGAAACAACAAGGGCTCGAGGAGGGCCTCCGGAAAGGCCGCCAGGAGGGCCGCCAGGAGGGCCGTCAGGAGGGCCGTCAGGAGGGCGAAGTCACTCTGCTCGAGCGTCTGCTCACCCGCCGTTTCGGTCCGCTCGACAAAACCTGCCGGGTCCGGCTCGCCGCGGCGAGTACCAACCAGCTCGAGAATTGGGCGATCAAGGTGCTCGACGCCACGACGCTCGATGACGTATTTGAAGAACATTGAGGCCACGGCGGCGTCGGTCTTCCTGTTGCGCGGGGGAATGCGCATGTCCTCGTGACCATTTCAGGGATCTCTCCGCCATGCGCTTGACCGCGCAGCCCGCGTAGTGCGAGCAGCCCGCGTAGGGTTGAAAAGCGCAGCGCCTTCCACCACTCCGGCGCCTGCATAGGCACCGCCGCAAGACTTGGCGGATAACGCCTTCGGCTCATCCGCCCTTGCGGTGTGCGCTTACGTCAAGCTGAGTCTCAAGTTCTAAAATCGGTCACCAAACGTGCGCCGGGTATACTGCGCCCCCATGCCAAACCGCCCGCCCCCCTTCACGAGTCCCCTCAACCTCGCCAGGTGGCTCGCTTTCGCGCTGTTCGCCGCGCTCGCGGCGTGGCGGATCGTCACGCTGAACCTCGCCGACCACTACGCCGATGCCGGCGAAACGGTGGCGGCGGCGGAACTGCCTGGCGTGGAACATCCGGTCGCGCTGACCCGCGAGGCGCGGCAGCTGCTCGACGCCGACCCGCAAGAGGCGGTTGCGCTGCTGCAGCGGGCGGTGCGCGCCGATCCGACTTACGGCTTGTCGTATGCGTTGCTGGGCGCGCTGTGGGAAAAAGCCGGCGACGAGCGGCGCGCGAGGAGCGCGATCGACGCGGCGGCGGCCTTCGCGCCGGCGAAGGTGGATGTGCGCCTGATCGCGGCCGGGTTCGAGCTGGGGCGCAACGACCTCGCCGCGGCGCTGCGCCATTCGAGCGTGGCGCTGACCCGCCGCGGCAGCCTGCGCGCGGCGATGTTCCCGGAGCTGCTGCGCATCGCGGACGAACCCGCGAATCGCGCGGCGCTTTCGGCGCTGCTCGCGGAACCCGTGGCGTGGTGGCCGGCGTTCGTCGCTTTCGCGGCGAACAAGGGCGAGCGGCTGGAAACGGTGATGGCGCTGTATGCGCTGTCGGAAGCGAGCGTGGCGAATTCGCTGCAGGGCCACGGCCTCGCGGCGGTGCTGCGGCGCCTGCAGCGCGAAGGCCTGTGGCTCGATGCGCGGCTGGCGTGGATGAGCGCGCTGCCGGTCGAGCAGCTCGAAGGAATGGGCAACGTGTTCAACGGCGGCTTCGAACAGCCACTCTCGGGCGTCGGCTTCGACTGGGTGAGCGCGAAGGCGGGCCACGTGCTGGCCGAGCCGCTGCCTACGCCCGGCGCGACCGGCGCCGCCGCGCTGAACGTCGTGTTTCGCGGCCCGCGCGTGCGCTACCGCCACCTGAGCCAGCACGTGATGCTGGAACCGGGAAGCTACGTGCTGCGCGGGCGGGTGCGCCCCGACGGGCTGGAAGCGAAGCCGGGACTGACGTGGACGGTGGCGTGCATCGGCGGCGCGCGCGAGCGAGAGATCGGCGTCACGGAATATTTTTCCGGCCGCTCGGCGTGGCGCAAGTTCGAGACGCCCTTCACCGTCCCCGCCGTGCAGTGCCCGGCACAGGTGCTGCGGCTACAGCTCGGTGGCCAGGTCGCGCTGGACTTCGAGGCCAGCGGGCCGATCTGGTTCGATGACATTGTGATCGAGCGGCTTGACGCTCGCTGATGCGCCCTGTATCTTCCGTTCCAAAGTTTTGTTACATCGAATTTTGTTACATTGAACTCACCGAGAGGCCAAACAATGAAAATCGCTGGAATCGCCGCCGCAATCGCCCTGGTTGGCACGATGGGTGCCGCGCATGCCGCCGAGCCGCTGCAGGTGGCCGCACTGACGGCCGTCGATGGAAAAGTCCTGATCCACAAGGGCAAGGATTACACCGTCGCCAAGGCCGGTTCCACCCTGCTCGAAGGCGACCGCGTCATCACGCTGAAAGGTTCGAAGGCCGACGTCGCGTTTACCAAAGGTTGCGTGACCAACCTCAAGGAAAACGCAGTCTTGGCGATCGGCGGCGTGGATGTCTGCGCCACCGGCCCGCTGTCGGCAAACCCCGAACCCGCGAAGTATGCCGCCGCAATCGGCGCGCCGCAGAACCCAGGCGCGTCGAATCTGCCGGGCAGTGGCCTGGGGGGCCTGAGTTCCGGCATGGGCGCGCTGATCGGCGGCGGCCTGGTCTTGGCGGGCGCCACGTATGGCATAAACCACGACGACGACCACAACGACTCCCCGATCAGCGGGCAATAAGCCGAGCGGCCACGCGCCGCGCCGGTCGAATTTCCAAGGGGCTCCGCACAGCGCGGGGCCCTTTTCAATTGTGCCGGGGAAAGCGCGCCGAACGAGCGGACGGGTTTCAGCCCGCCCCACCCTGCCCTGCCGGTCAGTCGGAGGGCTTGTGGAACAGGCCGCTGATGAGCACGTCCTGGCCGCGCCGGGTGAGTTCCAGACGGATCGATCCGGCAAACACTTCCTCGCCGGCGTCGCCCCTGCGCCGGATCCGCACCAGGTAGCCGCCTTCGCCGCGCGCCGAGGCGCTGTCCGGCGACCAGCGCATGTCGAGGAGTTCGATGCGACGCGCCTGGGTCGAGCCGAACAGCTGCTCGTAGTCTTTGCGAATCTGCGCCCTGCGGCCGGTTTCGGAGCGTGCATCTTCGGTGAACAGCTTCATGAAGCGGTCGATGTCGCCGAGCTGATAGGACGACGAGAACTGGCCCAGGACGCGCGCTGCGTCCGATACCGTCAGGCCGGCAGGAACGGCCGCTTCGGCCGGCGGACTCGCGGGAGCAGGCGCCTCCGCGGCGCGTGCGGGTGCGGGAATGATTTCGACTGGCGGGGGTTGCGTTTCAGCCTGCGGGAGGGCGCGCGGCGGCGGGGGTGTGACAGGCGCTGCGGCCACTTCGAGCGGTTTGTCGACGACGACCGGCGGGCGTTCGCTGCGAACGGCGGGGACGGCCTCGGGCAGCTCGGGCACGTGTTCGCGAACCGGGGAGATAGCTGCGTCGGGCGGGTTTTTTCCCGGTGTCCGGTCCACGGGGGCGGGGGTTGCAGGCGCCGGGATGTTTCCGGCTGCTGGCGGCACCGGCGACGCGGCGGGCATCGCCTTGGCCGGCACGACTTCTGCCACCTTGGCCGGCGCCGCTGCGAGGGGGGCCTGCTGAACCGTGGCCTGCGGAACCGGGGCGGGACGTTCGGGGCGGGCAACGGCGGCTGGGACTTTCGACGCGGCCCGGGACGCGCCGATCGCGCCGGCAGGGGCGCGATTGAAATAGACGGCGAGGACGGCGACGAGGCCGACGAGCGCGACGCTGCCGAGGACGTACTGCGGGAAATTCCGCCGCACGGTCAGGGGCAGTTTTTCCGACAGCGTGGGGGCGGCGTCGACAGCGCGTTTGCGTTCCGCCTGCGAGACGATCTTGATCGAGACGGACATCCGCGGCCGCGCCTGCATCCGCTCCAGGTCGTAGGCCGCGCGGCGGTGAGCGTCCCGCAGCACGTGGTGCGCGAGGTTGATCCGCGCCGAGAGTTTTTCCCGGTCGCTGTCGGCCCAGCCCTGACGATCGGGATGGAAAATGCCCATCATGACGCGGTAGTGCTCGCGCACCTGGTCGTCCGTGGCGTCCCGGTTCAGCCCGAGAGCACGGTAATGGTCCGCTTCATACGCCAGCAGCACATGCTCGACGAAGAACAGCGCCGCGCGCCGGTTCTCGTCGAGCATGTGCTGCCTGCCGTCGCGCATCGCTTCGGCTGCCGCGCGCATGACGACGATGGTGTCCGCGGGCAGCGATCCGCCGCCGCGCACCAGTTCGCCGAAGCGCGTCGGCTCGGCGAACACGGCCAGCGCTAGCTCGGCGGCCCCCCCGCCGCCCTGCTGGTTGGCCGCGCTCATGCCGCGGAACGACTGCCTTCGGTGTCGCCGCCGTACTGGTAGTAGGAGTTGTAGTAGTAGCCCTGGGCACCGCTGCGGGATGCGATCTTCGTCAGCACGCCGCCGATGACGTGGGTCCGCGTGCTGCGCAGACGCTTGAGCGCGCCGGCGAGGAAGTCCTTGCGCGTGCCGCCCGCCTCGACGACGACGACGGTGGCATCGGTGATGCTGCCGAGCAGCGGCGCGTCGGCGAGGCCGAGCACCGGCGGGCCGTCGACGATGACGCAGTCGAAACGGTCCTTGGCGACATCGAGCAGCGCGACCATCTTGGCGCTGCCGAGGAGTTCCGCCGGGTTCGGCGGCAGCGGCCCGGACGTGATGACGAAGAGCTTGTCATAGGGTGTCGGCTGCGTGACGTCGACCGGCCTGGAGTCGCCCGCGAGGTAGTTCGTCAGCCCCGCCGTGTTGGCCAGGCCGAGCTTGCGGTGCATCGAGGCCTTGCGCAGGTCAGCGTCGAGCAGCAGGACTTTCGCGCCCATCTGCGACAGGTTGATCGCCAGCGCCAGCGCGGTGGTGCTCTTGCCTTCGCCCATCGATGCGCTGGTGACCATCAGGACTTTGGGTATCCCGTCCTGCGTCGAGAACTGCATCGCGGTTCGCAGCGAGCGATAGGCTTCGGAGAAGCCCGAGCGCGGGTCGTCGAGTTGCTCCAGCACCAGCTCGCGAGTGGCGTCGCCAGCGCGCTTGATCAGCGGCACCAGGCCCAGCACCGGCAGCCCGAGCAGGCGCTCCATGCTTTCGCCGTCCTTGATCGTGTCGTCGAGGTGTTCGAACAGCAAAGCCAGGCCGATGCCGCCGAACAGCCCGAGCAGCGCGGCGATCAGCGCGTTGAGCAGCGTCTTCGGCTTGAACGGCTGGAGCGGGACTTCGGCCTTGTCGACGACCGACACGTTGTTCACGCCGACGCCGCCGGCGACGCCGACTTCCTTGTAGCGCTGCAGCAGGCCGTCATACAGCTGGCGGTTGGTGTCGACTTCGCGCTTGAGGATGTTGTACTGGATGCTGCGGTCCTGGACGCCCAGCACGGTGCGCTTGCTCTCGTCCATCTTCACCTGCAGCATCGCCTCCTGCGAGCGCGCCGCCTGGTAGGCGCTGCGGATGCCGCTGCGCACGTGGGCGAGTTCTTCGGCGATCTTGGCCTGCATCTCGTCGATCTGGCTCTGCAGCTGGACCATTTTCGGATAGCCGGGCTTGTAGATCTTGAGGTTTTCCTGGTACTCGGTTTCGAGCTTGGCCTTGTGGCCCTTGAACTCCTGGATCACCTTGTTTTCCAGCACCTGCGGGATGCCTTCGACGCTGCCGCTTTCGAGCTGCTGGTACATCGCTTCGGCGCGGATGCGCTCCTGCTGCGCCTTGGCCAGCGCGGTGGTGAATTCCTGCATGACCTGGGTGTCGACGCTCGCTTCCTGCTCGCCGCCGCGGACGATCTGTTCCTCGCGCGCGAAGGCGACGAGTTCCTTCTCGGTTTCGCCGAGCTTCATCTTCAACTGCTGCAGCCGCTCTTCGAGGAACACCTTGGCGAACGACGACGCGTCCATGCGCCGCTCGAGGTTCACATTGATGAAGGCTTCCGAGATGGCGTTGACGATGCGGCTCGCGAGCACCGGGTCGGGGCTGTCGAAATGGATCTTGACGAGGCGCGAATTGCGCACCGGCTCGATCGTCAGGTTTTCGAGGAAAGCTTTCGTCAGCTTGAGCTTGCGGATCTGCTCGGCGTCGCCTTCGACCGCCTCTGCCTCCTCTTCCTCCCCTACGAAAAGCCCCTTGATGCTGGCGAGCAGCGACGGATTAGCTGCGGCGAAAACCGGGTGGTCGCCGAGGTTGAGCTGGTCGATGACGCGCTGCGCGAGCGAGCGGCTCTTCAGCAGCTCGTACTGCGTCTCGTAGAAGTCCTTGGTGTCGCCCTGCATTTCGTTGGGCGTGACGCCCTGGTAGTCGAGCACCTTGGCTTCCTGGCGCTCGATCTGCAGCGTGAGGCTGGCGCGGTAGATCGGCGTCATCAGGAAGGTCGCGGTCAGCACCGAGACCATGACGATGACGAAGAACGTGATCACCGTCCATTTGCGCTTGACGATGGTGTCCCAGATCGCGCGCAGGTCGATCGTGTCGTCATCGTCCTCCTCGACATGGGAACGCCATTCGGTGGGACGGGCGAGCGCGGTGCTTTCGCGGCGCTCGATCAGCGCGTTGCGGCGCGGGGCTTCCTGCCCGCGCTCGTCGCCGGCATCCGGCTTTTCTGTGTTATCCATCATTTCCGGGGATTTTTTTTGCGAATTGTTCGGAAGACTAGCGGACGGTGCCGAAGCCGATGAAGCCGCGCAGGGTGCCGGTCACGCTTTTGACCATCGAACGGGTCGTCGAGCTGCCGACGACGACGACGTCGTTGCCCTGGATGAGCGGGTCATCGACCTTGCCGGAGCGCACGGCTTCGAGGTCGAACACCAGCTGCTCCTTGTTGCCGTCGGCGAGCGTGCGAAAGATGCTGACCTGGTTGATATCGGCGATCTCGCTGACGCCGGCGGCGAGCGCGATGGCCTGCAGCAGCGACGTGCGCCCGGACAGCGGGAAGATGCCCGGCTTGGTCACCTCGCCTTCGACGGTCACGCGCTGGCTGACGAACTCCTTGATGAAGATCGTGACCTGCGGGTCCTGCAGGCAGCACTCGGTGAGGCGCCGCGCGATCTCCTCCTCGACGACGCGGGCGCTCAGCCCCGCAGCCTGGACCTGGCCGATCAGCGGCAGCCCGATGAGGCCGCGCGCATTGACGCGCACCGTGCGCGACAGGTCCTCTACCTGGAAGACGGTGATTTCGAGCAGGTCATACGGCCCGATGTAGTAGTCGTCGAACAGGGGACCGGGATCGTCGAGCGCGGTGCCCGCCGACGGGAGGACCGACGCCACGGGCGCCGGCGTGGACGTCGCCTGGGCATGAACGGGGGACGACGAAATCATTGCGCAGGACAACATCACGCCTGCAAGGTAAACACGCATTTACAACCACTCCCCGGACGACGGAGCCGAGACTCTAGGGCAAGAGCCTGTGGCCGACGCGGAAAAATCTGACGTTTTCGACAAAGCAGGCTAATGCCGTCGAAACAGCCGGTTGAAGAAGCCGGGTCGCATGCTCGCCGAAGAACGGCGGGTTTGCGGCAACGGCGGCAGTTCCTCGGGCGAAAGGTCGCGGAGTATACCCGCGGGCCGGACCTCGACCAAATTGCATGCCTCGTCGGCGCCGAGCCGGCGTTCGGCGGCGGCCCGCCCTTCGGCGAGCAGCGGGGGCCGTCGGCGCGCGCTGTGGGCGTCGGTCGCGAGAATATGCACGAGGCCCTCGTCGAGCATGCGCTCGCCCCAGTATTTCGCCTCCTTGCCGAAGCGCCCGGTGAGGCTGCCGGAGGTCACCTGCATCCACGCCCCCGAGCGGACGAGTTCGCCGAACATCGGGTAGTGGCTTTCGATCCAGGTCAGCCGCTCCGGGTGGGTCACGACGGGGACGTAACCGGACGCGAGGAGATTGAAGACGAATTCCTCGAAGCGCGGCGGCGCGACGTGATGCGGCGGCTCGAGGAGAAAATAACGGCTGTCGCCCAGCCGCGGCACGCTGCCCGCCTTGAGCCGCGACAGCAGCTCCGGCGCGACGTGCGCGTCGGCCCCGCAGGTCAGCCGGAGGGGGATTCCGGCGGCGTCGATTTCCTGCTGCAGGGCGTGGATCGCCGCGGCGATGCCGGCGCTGTCGTTGTCGAACATGCCCGGATAGATGTGCGGCGTGCACGCCACGGTGGTGATGCCGTCGGCCGCGGCCATGCGCGCCATGTCGAGCGCAGTCGCAAGATCGGTTGCCCCGTCGTCGATGCCCGGAAGCATGTGGCAGTGCAGGTCGATCATGCCGCGCGGGGGTCGAAAAAAATACGGGAAAGGATGCGGGTGCGGATGCAGAAAAGCCGGGTGGTGCGAGGGAAGAGACTCGAACTCTCACGCCTTGCGGCGCTGGAACCTAAATCCAGTGCGTCTACCAATTCCGCCACCCTCGCCCGCCAGGCGCTCGAACGACGCCCGGAGCGCGGATTATACATAGAAGGGGGGATGGCCGACGTTACATTGAGGCTACATTCTCAGGCGCTCGCCATAGCCCGTCATCTCCAGGTAGCCGCGGCCGATTTCGCGGCCGTCTTCGAGAAGGCGCACCGCGCCTTCCCAGTAAACGGTGCCGGTGGTGCGGCGGCTGTCGAGTTCCTGGTCGTCCATCAGCGGCTGCAGCTGCAGGCGGCGGCCGTCGATGTCGAGCTGCCATTCGACCGGGTATTCGGTGCCGGTGCGCGGCGAGCGCCAGCGCCGCCCGGGGATGAACGCGACCTGCCCGGGGGCGAGCGCACGCGGGGCGCCGTTGCCGCGGCGCAGCGTGCCGGCGGTCCACATCGCTTCGCCTGCGGCGGTGCGCATGCGAAACGCCATCAGCGCACCGCCGTCGGAGAGGTTGATGCCGATCCAGTCCCAGCCGCGCGCCTTTTCCGGCAGGTAGGCGCTCGACCATTCGTGGTCCAGCCACGCGTGGCCGGCGACGCGGTGCGTCTTGCCCCGCACGCGCAGGCTGCCGCTCACGCCGAGCTGCGGACGGCTGTAGTAATAGCTCGCGTGCCGCGGGTCGGGCGCCTTCTGGCTGAAACCGTCCTGGCCGTTGGGCAGCGGCGGGCCGGCGGGGTCGAAGCGCAGGTCGTAGGCGAAGCTGTCGGCGTCGACCGAGGCGCGGTAATGGTCCTGCGACCATTCGAGCGCCCACTCGCCGACCCACGCGCGGGTGTGCCCGGTGGCGGCGCCGGCGAGCGGGTCGAGCGCGCGCTCGCCGCGTTCGGCGTGCAGCAGCCGGCCTTCGGCGGGATCGGCGACCGCGGCGTGCGCGAGGATCAGCTGGCGCGGCGCGAAGCGGCTCGGGTTGTCCTCGCCGATGCGCGTGCGCACGCGAAAGAACGTGACCTGGAAGCCGCGCTCGACGCCGTCCTCGTCCGTGACCCAGCCAGTCACGTACCACCACTCGGTGCGGTAATCGGGGTGCGCGCCGTGGTCGGCGGGAAACTGCAGCGGGCGGCCGGCGACGACCGGCGGATAGCCGGGCGGATCGCTCTCGTTATTGCTCCCGCTCCCGCTCTGCGCCGGCGGCGCGGCCGACAGGCCCGACGCGAGCCACAGCAGCGCCGCGGCAACATAGGCGCGCATCACCAATCCTCCCGTACTGCGAGCACCGCCGACTGGCGCATCGCCTGATAGCCCGACAAGCGCGCGGCGACGGCGGCGAGCAGCACCAGCGCGACGGCGAACGCGGCGAGCGCCGCCAGCGGCAGCCGGATATCCATGCTCCAGTGAAAGCTCTGGCGATTGACGACTTCGACCAGCACCAGCGCGACCGCGCCGCCCGCCGCCATGCCGACCGCGACGCCGACCGCCGCGCCGAGCGCCCCTTCGAGCGCGAGCAGCCGGCCGATGTCGCGCCGCGTCAGACCCAAGTGGCGCAGCATGCCGAACTCCTTGCGCCGCGCGGTGGCGAGCGCGGCAAAGCTGGTGCTGACGCCGAACAGGCCGATCAGGATCGCGACGGCTTCCATCAGGTAGGTGACGAGGAACGTGCGGTCGAAAACCGCCAGCGTCGTCGCCCGGATCTCGCCCGGCGCGGCGAGCTCGAAGTTCCGTCCGTCGAACTGCGCCTGCAGCGCCGCGGCGACCGCTTCCGCCTGCACACCGGGAGCGACGCGGATCGCGACGTTGTTCGAGCGGAAGTCGTTGGTCAGCGCCCGGTAGTCGGCGAGCTCGACGAGCACGGCGCCGTGCTGGCGCGCGTAATCGCGCCACACGCCGGCGACGCGGAAGCGATGCGGCGCGCCGCCGAGCGGCAGCGACAGCGTGTCGCCGACGGCGAGGCGGAAAAGATCGGCCATCGCTTCGGTCACCCACGCGGGCGGCAGGCCATCGGCTCCGCGCACGCTGGCGGCGTCGCCTTCGACGAGCGGCACCGGGGCGCCCTCGGCGACGGGGCGGGCGATCAGCGTCACCGGAAACTGCGCCTCGTCGAGACGCAGCGTGTCGAAACGCACCGGCTGCACCGACGAGACGCCGGGCGTCGCGGCGACCTGGGCGATGACCTCGGGCGTCAGGAACGCGCTCGCGCCCGACGAGGACGCGCGCAGATAGAGATCCGCGGGCAGCACGTCGGACAGCCAGTCGTCGACCGAGGTGCGGAACGAACTCACCATGATCGCCATCGCGGCGGCGAGCGCGACGCTGGCGACGACGCCGGCCCCGGCGACCACGACCTGTCCGGGCGCGGCGGCGAGCCGGGCGTGCGCGAGGCGCAGCAGGACGAAACGCCCCCCGTCGAGGGCGCGCATCGCGAGCCGCACGACGGCCGGCAGGACCAGCACCGAGCCGGCGAGGATCAGCGCGATCGCCGCGTAGCCGAACACCGGGACGCCGCCGAGCGGCGGCAGCAGGCACAGCAGCAGCGCGAGCCCCAGCGACGCGAGTGCAGCCGGCCCGCGCGGGCGCGCCCGGAACACTTCGACGTCGTCGCCGGCGCGCAATGCCCGCGCCGGCGCGACGCGGCACGCTTCGCGCGCCGGCAGCCACGCTCCCGCGACGCCGGCCGCGACGCCGAGCAGGAGATAGGCTGCGGTAGCGAGCGGTTCGAAGCGCAGGCCGGGTTCGACGCCCTCGAAATAGCCGGCGCCGAGGTCCGCGCCAACGATCGAGAACGCGAGCCCGCTCAGCGCGTAGCCGAGCGCGACGCCGACCAGCCCGCCGCCGAATCCGAGCACTGCGCCTTCGGCGAGCAGGCCGCGCAGCAGCGTGCGGCGGTCGAGGCCGAGCGCGCGCAGGAACGCGAGCTCCTGGCGCCGGCGCACGACCGACAGCAGCTGCGTCGAGAACACGAGGAAGCCGCCCGTCAGCAGCGCGATCGCGGCGAGCATCGTGAGGTTCACGCGGTACGCGCGCGACAGCCCGGCGACCTGCGACGCGGCGGCTTCGGGGGCGAGCAGTTCGACGCCGGCCGGCAGCAGCGGACGCAGCCGGTCGATCGCCGCGGCGCGGTCGACGCCTTGCGCGAGGCGCAGGTCGATGCGCGTGACGCGCCCGACCTGGTCGAACAGCCGCTGCGCGGCGGCGATGTCCATGACCGCGAGGCGCTGGCCGCGGCCGGCGCCGGGGACGCTGCCGAGGATGCGCAGGTGTTCCTCGCGCGGACCGGCGAGCACCGCGAGCGTGCCGCCCGCGCCCAGTGTGAGGGCGGGCGCGGCCTGCGCGGCGGGGCTGAGGAACACCGCGTCCGCGGCGAAGATGTCGAATTCGCCAGCAGCCTCCGCATCGGGCACCGGCGTCAGCGCGGGCTGGACGCGCCGCACGCGCAGCGCGTCGACGCCGAACACGCGCAAGGAGTCGTCGCGCTGCGGCAACGACGCCTCCACTTCGAGGATCGGGCTGGCGTCGGCCACTTCGGGGCGCTGCGCGAGCAGGACGTAGACCGCGTCGTCGAATCCTGTGCGCGGGCCCATCACCTGCAGGTCCGCTTCGCCAGCGACGAGACGCATGCCGCGGCCGAATTCGTCGAGCGCCGCACCGTGGATCAGCTGCACCGCAAGGCCGAGCGCGACGCCGAGCGCGATCGCGAGCAGCGACAGCGCGGTCGCGAGCCGCCGCCGCGCGAGGCTCGCGAGGAACACGTGGCGCAGCCCGGCGCTCATTGGAGCACCCTCGCGCTACGCGCGGGAGGGCCGGCTTTGCACAGCCGGCCCGTTCCGCAGGCGCGGAGCAGTGCTCCGCCAAACCCCCACTCCACCCCGCCAAGCGGGACTGAGCGCTTCTTGGGGCGGCCCGGCGAAGCGCTCACGCGGCCACCGCCTCCTCGGCGAGGCCCGTCGCGGTCAGGCGCAGCACGCGGTCGGTGCGCGCGGCCGCGGCGCGGGAATGCGTGACGAGGATGCCGATCGCGCCGGCGCTGCGGATGCTGCCGAGCAGCAGTTCGAGGACGTCGGCGGCGCGCTCGGCGTCGAGGTTGCCGGTCGGCTCGTCGGCGAGCACCAGCGTCGGCCGATGCACCAGCGCGCGGGCGATCGCGACGCGCTGCATCTCGCCGCCCGACAGGTGCCGCGGCCAGTCGTCGGCGCGGTCGGCGAGCCCGACCTGCGCGAGCATCGCCCTCGCCCGCTGCTGCGCCTCGGCGGCGGGGCAGTCGAGCAGCCACAGCGGCAACGCGACATTCTGCGCGAGCGTCAGGTGCGGCAGCAGGTGAAAAGCCTGGAACACGAAACCGTAGCTGCGCCGCCGCAGCCGCGCGAAAGCGTCGTCGTCGAGCGCGACAAGCTCGGTGCCGTCGAGCCGGATGCTGCCCGCATCGACCGGTTCGAGCCCGGCGATGCAGTTCAAGAGCGTCGACTTGCCGACGCCGGATTCCCCCATGATCGCGACGCACTCGCCGGGCGCGAGCCGCAGCGACACGTGCGAGAAAAGCGCCCGTCCGGATTGCCCGTCGAAGCGTTTCGCCAGGCCGTCGAGTTCCAGCATCGATTCAGCGCCCCCTCATTGACGAAAAATGCCGCCCGCTCCCGCTTCGGCTCCCGCCTCCGTCGCGGGACACGCCGCTCGCATGCAGCCCTGAACAATAATCCGAACGGCGGTGCTTGTCGCCCTGCTGTCCGGTCGATGCGGCAGGCAACGCGGGGGCGAATCGAACAAATAGGCGCCGAACAAATAGGCGCCGAACAAATGGGCGCCGAACACCGGAAGGCGCCACGCCGATCGCGTATACTCCCGGCGCCCCGCCATGCCCGTCGATCACTACGAGAACTTTCCTGTCGCGTCGCTGCTGCTTCCGGCCCGTTTGCGCGAGCCGGTGGAAGCCATTTACGCGTTCGCCCGCAGCGCCGACGACATCGCCGACGAAGGCGACGCGCCGGCGATTGCGCGGCTCGCGCGGCTCAACGACTACCGCCTCGAACTCGACGCGATCGGGCGCGGCGCGCCGCCCCGCGATGCCGGGCTCGCGCCGATGTTCGACCGCCTCGCCCGCAACATCCGCGCCCACGCGCTGCCGCTGCCGCTGTTCCGCGACCTCCTCGACGCGTTCGGCCAGGACGTCGGCAAGACGCGCTACGCCAACTTCGCCGAGCTGGGCGATTATTGCCGCCGCTCGGCAAACCCGGTCGGGCGCCTGCTGCTGCATCTCTACGGCGCGGCAACGGCGGACAACCTGCGGCTGTCGGACAGGATCTGCACCAGCCTGCAGCTGATCAACTTCTGGCAGGACGTCGCGGTCGACTGGGCGAAGCGCCGCATCTACGTGCCGCAGGACGACCTCGCGCGCTTCGGCGTCGGCGAGGCGGACATCGACGCCGGCCGCTGTGACGAGCGGTGGCGCGCGCTGATGGCGTTCGAGGTGCAGCGCGCGCGCGCGACGATGCTCGAAGGCGCGCCGCTCGCACGCCGCCTGCCGGGCCGCATCGGCTGGGAGCTGCGCCTGATGGTCGCCGGCGGCCTGCGCATCCTCGAACTGATCGAAGCGGCGGACTACGACGTGTTCCACCGCCGCCCGACGCTCGGCCGCAGCGACTGGCCGCGGCTCGCGTGGCGCGCCCTGCGATATGAAGGAATCGGATAACCGCCCATGACCCCTCACGAGTACTGCCAGGACCGGGCCGCAAAAAGTGGTTCCAGCTTCTATTACAGCTTCCTGTTCCTGCCGCCCGAGCGGCGGCAGGCGATCATGGCGCTGTATGCGTTTTGCCGCGAGGTCGACGACGTCGTCGACGAATGCAACGACATGCAGATCGCACAGAACACGCTCGACTGGTGGCGCCAGGAGATCGCGCGGGTGTATGCCGGCGACCCGAGCCATCCGGTCGGCCTCGCGCTGAAGGACGTGCTTGCCCGCTTCAATCTGCCGCGCGAGCAGATGTTCGAGGTCATCGACGGCATGGAGATGGACCTGCGGCAGACGCGCTACCTCGATTTCAAGGGTCTGCAGCTGTACTGCTACCGCGCGGCGAGCGTCGTCGGCCTGCTCGCGGCCGAGATCTTCGGCTACCAGGACCGCCAGACGCTGAAGTACGCGCACGACCTGGGCATCGCGCTGCAGCTCACGAACATCATCCGCGACGTCGGCGAGGACGCGCGGCGCGGGCGGATCTATCTGCCGATCGAGGACCTGCAGCGCTTCAAGGTGCCGGCGAGCCAGATCCTCGAAGGACACGGCGGCGACAACTTCCGCGCGCTGATGCAATTCCAGGCCGAACGGGCGCGCAAGTTCTACGACCAGGCGTTCCAGCACCTGCCCGCGGTCGATCGCAAGGCCCAGCGGCCCGGCCTGGTGATGGCGGCGATCTATCGCACGTTGCTCGACGAGATCGCGCGCGACGGCTTCCAGGTGCTCGACCGGCGCACGTCGCTGACGCCGGTGAGGAAGATCTGGATCGCCGGCTCGACGTGGGTCAGGGCGTGACGCGCAGCGCGGGCGAACCGGCGACGGCCGCGGCGTGACGCAGCCCGTCGCGATCGTCGGCGCCGGCTACGCGGGCCTCGCGTGCGCGGTCGAGCTCGCGCGGCGGCATGTGCCGGTGACGGTGTTCGAGCGTTCGCACACCTTGGGCGGGCGCGCGCGGGTCGTCGCGAAGGACGGCTGGCGCGTCGATAACGGCCAACACATCCTGATCGGCGCGTACACCGAACTCACGCGCCTGCTGCGCCTGACCGGCGGCTCGCCGAAACTGCTCGAACACCTGCCGCTGACGCTGCACACCCCCGGCCACCTGCACCTGCAGGCGGCCCGGCTGCCGGCACCGCTGCATCTGGCGGTCGGCCTGCTCCGCGCGACCGGGCTGGGCTGGGCGGACCGGCTCGCGATGCTGCGGCTGATGCGCTTCCTCAAAAAACAGCGTTTCCGCGTCGACGCGCAGCTGACGGTTGAGCGGCTGCTGCACGACACGCGCCAGCCGGAGCGGCTGTCGCGCCTGGTGTGGGAGCCGCTGTGCGTCGCAGCACTGAACACGCCGGTCGCCGAGGCGTCGGCGCAGGTCTTCGCGAGCGTCCTGCGCGACAGCCTCGCGGCGGGAGCGTCGGCGAGCGAGCTGCTGATCCCGCGCGTCGACCTGTCGGAACTCTTCCCGGTGCCGGCGGCGCGCTATCTGGCCGTGCGGCGCGGCAAGCTGCGCACCGGCACCGCGGTCGAGGCGATCCGCCCCGTCGCCGGCGGATCCCGCCTCGAAGGCGATCCGGCCGACCAGCGCTACGCGCACGTCGTCGTCGCCGCCGCGCCGCATCACGCCGCGGCGCTGCTCGCCCCGCTCGACGGCTGCAGCCGGCTCGCAGCAAAGATCGACGCGCTGCCGAGCGAACCGATCACGACCGTGTACCTCGCGCTCGGCAAGCCGCTGCGGCTCGCGCACGTGATGATCGGCCTCGCCGACGGCCCCGCGCAGTGGGCTTTCGACCGCGGCCGGCTCGGCGGCCCGGCTGGCCTCATCGCCTGCGTGATCAGCGCGCACGGCGCACACGAGGCGCTGTCGCGCGAAGCGCTCGCACTCGCGGTGCATGCGCAGCTCGAACGCCAGTTGCAACGCCGCCTGCCCGCGGCCGAATGGTCGCAGGTCATCACCGAGAAACGCGCGACCTTCGCGTGCCGCCCGGGCCTCGCCCGCCCCGGCCCGCAGACGCCGATCGCCGGGCTGTGGCTCGCCGGCGACTATCTCGACCCGGACTATCCGGCTACGCTCGAATCGGCGGTGCGCTCGGGCGTCGACACGGCCGCGCGCGTACTGCAGGCGCTGGAGTCGCCGGCATCGCCACTAGGCGCGAAGCGCTAGGTTGCCGCCCCGAGCGCGATCGCGGGCTCGCTCAGCGCGCCGTTGTGCATCCGCAATATCCGCCCGCAGCGACGCGCCAGCGATTCGTCATGGGTCACGAGGATCAGCGTCGTACCCGCTTCGCGGTTCAGCGAAAAAATCAGCTCGATGATCGCCTCGCCGGTCGCGGCGTCGAGGTTGCCGGTCGGCTCGTCGGCGAGCAGCAGCCGCGGGCTCGGCGCGAACGCGCGGGCGAGCGCGACGCGCTGCTGCTCGCCGCCGGAAAGATGCTTGGGGTAATGGCGCACGCGCGCGGCCAGCCCGACCCGCCCGAGCCACTGGCGCGCAATGGCGCCGGCATCGTCGGCGCCGGCGAGCTCGAGCGGCAACATGACGTTTTCGAGCGCGGTCAGCGCCGGCAGCAGCTGGAACGACTGGAACACGAAGCCGACCGATTCGCCGCGCAACGCCGCGCGCGCATCCTCGTCGAGCGAGAAGATGTCGGTGCCCTGGATACGCACGGTGCCGGCGCTGGGAACATCGAGCCCGGCGAGCAATCCGAGCAGCGTGGATTTCCCGGAGCCGGACGCGCCGACGATCGCGACCGACTCGCCGGCGCCCACGCTGAACGAAACATCCTGCAGAATGCGCAGCGTCCCCGCGCCGTCGCCGAGCGGCACGCTTTTCGACAGGCCGGCGACCTCGATCACCGGAACGGAGAACTTTATGCTGTTGCGATCCATCGTGATCTTCTTCTTCGCAATAATGGTTTCGGGCGCCGCGCAGGCGGCAACGATACTGGTGTGGGGCGACAGCCTCTCGGCCGGCTACGGCCTGCGCCCGAAGCAGGACTGGCCTACCCTGCTGCAGACGCGCCTCGAACGCGAAGGGTTCCGCCACACGGTGATCAACGGCAGCGTCAGCGGCGAGACGTCCTCGGGCGGACGCTCGCGACTGCCGGCCGCGCTCGACCGCCACGCGCCGGACCTGCTGATCATCGAACTCGGCGCCAACGACGGCCTGCGCGGACTGCCACCACGCCTGCTGGCCGAGAACCTCGCGGCGATGATCGAGGTCGCGCGCAGCCGCGGCGCCCGCGTGCTGCTGGTCGGCATGCAGATGCCGCCGAACTACGGTCCGGCCTACACGCGGCGTTTCGAACAGACTTTCGCCGAGGTCGCCCGCAAGCACAAGGTGCCGCTGGTGCCTTTCCTGCTCGACGGCTTCGCCGACCGGCACGAGCTGTTCCAGTCCGACGGCATCCACCCGACCGCCGAAGCGCAGGAGCTCATCGTCGACACCGTCTGGAAGCAGCTCGTGTCGATGCTGAAGGGATAGCCGCTGCGCGCGGCCCGGGGTCGCACCGCGCCGTCAAACGATCCGCAGCAGCGGTTCGCCCGCCTCCATCCGGCCGATGACGCGGCCGTCGCTACCCTGCTCCGCCCGGATCGCCGCGAGCACCTCGTCCACGGTGCCGGGCGCGCAGGCGATCAGGAGCCCGCCGCTGGTCTGCGGATCGGTGACGAGCTTGCGCTGCCACTCCGGCGCTTCGGCCGCGAAGCGGATCGATTCGCCGTAGCTCGCCCAGTTGCGCGTCGAGGCGCCGGTCGCGATGCCGTCGCGCACGAGCCGCAGCGCCGCTTCGATCGTCGGCAGCTCGGCGAATGTCACGCTCGCCGCGAGGGCCGAGCCGCGGCAGATTTCGAGCAGGTGGCCGGCCAGCCCGAAGCCGGTGACATCGGTCACCGCATGCACGCCGGCCATGCCGGCCAGGCGCATCCCGACCCGGTTCAAGAGCGTCGTCCAGTGCAGCATCGCGGCATAGTCGGCATCTTTGATCAGGCCTTTCTTGAGCCCGGCCGACAGGATGCCGATACCGAGCGGCTTGGTCAGGATCAGCACGTCGCCGGCCTGCGCGCCGGCGTTGGTCTTGACTTGGGCGGGGTCGACGACGCCGAGGCCGACGAGCCCGTAGATCGGTTCGAGCACGTCGATCGAATGTCCGCCGGCGATCGGGATGCCGGCGTCGCGGCACACCGCGGCGCCGCCTTCGAGGATGCGGCCGATGACTTCGGGCGGCAGCTTGTCGATCGGCATGCCGACGATCGCGAGCGCCATGATCGGCCGCCCGCCCATCGCGTACACGTCGGACAGCGCGTTGGTCGCGGCGATGCGACCGAAATCGTACGGATCATCGACGATCGGCGTGAAGAAGTCGGTCGTCGCGACGATCGCCTGGCGCTCATTGAGGCGATACACCGCGGCGTCGTCGGCGGTCTCGGTGCCGACCAGGAGGTCCGGCGGGACCAGGCCCGCCGGGGCGTGCGCGAGCAGCTTCGACAGCACGGCGGGAGCGATTTTGCAGCCGCATCCGCCGCCGTGGGAGAATTGCGTGAGTTTGATCTGATCCATGGATTCCAGGGGGAGAAACGGTTGCCCGGCGCAGGCCGGAGCACCGCGACAACGCATGAAAAAAGGCATCGCGACCGTAGCACAGCTGTCCGCCTTTGACGAGATCATCGACGCCCGCAGCCCGGCGGAATTCGACGAAGACCGCATTCCCGGCGCGATCAGCTGCCCGGTGCTCGACAACGCGCAGCGCGTCGTCGTCGGCACGATCTACAAGCAGCAGTCCGCGTTCGAGGCGCGCCGCGTCGGCGCGGCGATGGTCGCCGAGAACATCGCGCATCACCTCAGGACCCGCTTCCACGACAAGCCGAAGAACTGGCGGCCGCTGGTGTATTGCTGGCGCGGCGGCCAGCGCAGCGGCGCGTTCGTCACCTGGCTGCGGCTGATCGGCTGGGATGCGTGCCAGCTTGAAGGCGGCTACAAGACGTGGCGCCGGATGGTGGTCGCGGAACTCGAAGAGCTGCCGGCGCGCTTCGACCTGCGCGTGGTGTGCGGGGCCACCGGCAGCGCCAAGACGCGCGTCCTCGACGCGCTCGCGGGGCTCGGCGCGCAGGTGCTCGACCTCGAGCATCTCGCTGCGCACAAGGGCTCGGTGCTCGGCGCGCTGCCGGACCGCCCGCAGCCGACGCAGAAATCGTTCGAAACCGAACTGTTCCGCACCTTGCGCGAGCTCGACCCGGCGCGGCCGGTGTTCGTCGAGGCCGAAAGCCGCAAGATCGGCCGCATCCAGGTGCCCGAGGCGCTGATCCGGCAGATGCGCGCGAGCCCCTGCGTCGCGATCGAGGCAAGCCGCGAGGCACGCCTCGAGTTCCTCGTGCGCGACTACGCCTACCTCGGCGACGACATCGCCGACCTGCAGAAGAAGATCGACTTCCTCAGGGGCCTGCAGAGCAACGAGACGCTGGAGCGCTGGAAGGCGCTCGCCGCGGCGCACGACCTGCCGACGCTCTTCGCCGAGTTCATCGACCTGCACTACGACCCGCTGTACCGCCGTTCGCAGAACAGGAATTTCACCCGCTTTCCGACCGCGCCGACCTTCGCCAGCGACGACCTGTCACCGGCCGGCATCGAGGCGCTGGCACGGCGGATACTCGCCGCCGCCGCGGCGCAGCCCGCGGAGCCTAGGCGAGTGGCCGATCCGGCAACACCGTGATGCCCTGGCCCTTCACGGCGCACACGCGCTGCACGACCGCCGGCCGCGGCTGGGTGACCTCGCCCTGCTCGAAGGCGACGATCGTGTAATCGCCGACGAGGCGTTCGAGCAGTTCGCCGGGGCACAGCAGGAACTCCGGGTTGCCGGGCCTGCCGAAGCGCTCGTTGCCGAGCATGAAGGTTTCGTAGATCAGCACGCCGTCCGCGGCGAGGCAGTCGAGCAGCAGCCCGAGGCGCGGCCGGTAGAGGTAATTGGTCACGACGATCGCATCGAAGCACGCGGTCCCGTAAGGCCAGTCGCCGCCTTCGAGGTCCGCCTGGGCGACGCTGACGCGCGGCTCGCCGGCGAACGTCGCCAGCGCCGCCGCGTCCCGGTCCACCGCCTCGACCTCCCAGCCGTGGCGGGCCAGCCAGCGCGCATGCCGGCCGCGGCCGCACGCGAAGTCGAGCACGCGGCCACCGGCGGGGATCAGCGGCGCGAAGCGCGCGACCCAGGCCGAAGGGCCGGCAATGGCTGAATCTGGGGATATGGTCATCGTTTTCCTTTCTGTCGTCATCCGGAGTGGCGCACGGCATCGATTCTAGGGCACCCCGGTGCATGACGAGGCGTCATCGGCGAGGCGACATCGACGACAGGGCCGGCATCGCATCCGGAACCCGTTTCGGGTAGTCGATTAAGCCACCCGTCCGGTTTATGCGTAACAATTCAGGGCAATGGCGCGCCGAGCACCCGCCCCGGCAGGTAAGATTCCCTGACGAGCGCGGGCCATCCGTGGTTTCGATCCCGACTCACTCCGACGAAAACACTGTGAAAACGTCTCATGAGTCTTTTCAGTCGTCGGCGCGTCGACTTGCCGGGGCGGCACTCGCGGCGGCGCTGATGACTCCGCACCCACTGCTGGCCCAGTCATCGCTGTTCGCCTCCGCGCTGCCACTGCTCGCGCCGCTCGCAGGCCTGCTCCTGGTCCTCATCGCGCTGTGCGGCTGGCATGTTTTCCGGCGCCGGGCGGCGGCCCCCGAGGCGCCCGGCGCCGCCGGCTTCGATTCCGCCGAACTCGCCGAACTGCTCGATCTCTCGTCCGACTGGCAATGGAAGACCGACGCGCAACACTGCTATGTCCACATCACCGCGGGCCTGCAGGAGCACTCGCGAATCGACCCACTCGAATTCCTCGGCCACACGCCGTGGGAACTCGACTGCGGGGACGCATCGGCGCAAAGCTGGGACGCATGCCGTGCGAGCCTCGCGCAGCAGGCACCGCTGAACCTGACGCTGTGCCGTCGCGACAGCACCGGGAGGCGCCGCTATCTCGAACTGGTCGGGCGCCCGCTCTACCACGACGGAAGCTTCGCCGGCTACCACGGCATCGGGCGGGACATCACGCACCGGGTCGAGTCCGACCAGTCGCTGCGCGAGAACCAGGTGCGCTATCGCGAGCTGATCGAGTCGGTCAACGAGATCATCTTCCGCACCGATGAAAGCGGCCGGCTGACGTTCCTGAACCGGGGTTGGGAAACGATCACCGGCTACATGCTGAAGGAGAGCCTCGACACCGCGCTGGTGGATCACTTCCACCCCGACGATCGCACCGCGGCGTGGCACCAGATATCGCTGGTTTTCCGGCAGGAGCTCCCGGCGTGGAGCGCCCAATTGCGGCTGCTGACGCAAAACGGCGAGATACGCTGGGTCGAGGCGACCGCGCATCGCGTGGACCGCGGCAACGAAGACGGCACGGCGCCGCGCGGCCTGGCAGGAACGCTGTTCGACATTTCGACGCGCAAGATCGCCGAGATGACGCTGCGCAATCTCAACCGGGAACTCGAAGCCCGGGTCCGCGCCCGCACCGCCGAGCTGGAAGCGTCGAACCGCGAGCTCGAGGCGTTTTCGTATTCGGTGTCCCACGACCTGCGCGCACCGCTGCGCGCGATCGACGGGTTCGCCCGCATCCTCGAGGAAGAACTCGGCGACGGCCTCGAGCCGGACGCACGGGAGCATATCGGGCGCATCCGCAAGGCCGGCATGCGCATGTCGCACCTCATCGACGACCTGATCAAGCTCGCGCAGCTGGCGCGCCACTCGCTGCAGAGGGAAACATTCGATCTGTCGGAACTCGCGATCCAGATCATCGACGAGCTGCGCAAGAACGAGCCGGACCGGTGCGTCGAGGTGGAAATAACGAGGGACCTGATCGTGACGGCCGACCGCGGACTGATGCAGCTCGCGCTCCAGAACCTGCTCGGCAACGCCTGGAAGTTTTCTTCGCGCAACGCGGTCGCGCACATCTCGCTGACGGCCAAGCGCGATCTGGGCCAGCGGGTGTTCTGCATCACGGACGACGGCGCAGGCTTCGACATGACGTTCGCCAGCAACCTGTTCCGCGCCTTTCATCGCCTGCACCGCAGCACCGATTTTCCGGGCTCCGGGATAGGCCTCGCGACGACCTACCGCATCATCGAGCGCCACGGCGGGCAGATCTGGGCGAAATCAAAGCCCGGCGAGGGCGCAAGCTTCTATTTCACGCTCGGCCGATGAATGCCCCCGCCATCGGATGCGCCGCCCCGGATTGCGGCAAGTCCCGATCGGAATGCCTTGCCACTTATGGCACAATGGCTCATGGTGCACTGCAGTAAGCTTGCACTCGGCTCAGATTCGACCAGACTGTAACGACTGCAATTCCGGTACTCATCGAAGCGTGGCCAACGAAGGTTTCCAAGGCCTCGTCACCCACGGCCAGCGGTTACGGACCCTGCATCCAGGCGATAAAAATGAAAGAGAAGCACTACCTCAGTCCCCTGCTCGAACCCAAATCGGTCGGCGTGATCGGCGCGAGCCAGCGTGAAGCATCCCTGGGCAACGTGGTGATCCGCAACATGCAGAACGCGGGTTTCCGCGGCCGGCTGTTCGCCGTCAACCCCAAGCACGAATCCGTGCTCGGCGTGCCCTGCTACAAATCGGTCGAGGACGTGCCGCACCGCCTCGACCTCGTGGTCATCGCAGTGCGCGCCGACCAGGTGCTATCGATCGTCGAGAGCTGCGGTCGCGCCGGCGTGAAGGCGGTCATCATCATGTCGACCGGATTCTCCGAGACCGGCGCGCGCGGCGCGCTGCTCGAACGCCACGTCGTCGAGGCCGCGCGCCGCTACCGCATTCGCCTGCTCGGCCCGAACTGCCTCGGCATCATGCGTCCGGTGCTGGGCCTGAACGCGACGTTCGCGCATGTCAGCGCGATCAAGGGCACGATCGGCCTGATCTCACAGTCCGGGGCGCTGTGCACGTCGATCCTGGACTGGGCGGAACCGAACAACATCGGCTTCTCGGCGGTCGTCTCGCTCGGCTCGTCGAGCGACATCGACTTCGGCGAAGTGCTCGAATACATGATCTCGGACCCGCGCACCGAGAGCATCATCATGTATGTCGAAGGCATCCGCGACGCGCGCCGCTTCATGAGCGCGCTGCGCGGCGCGGCGCGCGTCAAGCCGGTGCTGCTGATCAAGGTGGGGCGCCACCCGGACGTGTCGCGCGCGATCCGCTCGCACTCGGGCTCGATGAGCGGCAACGATGCGGTCTTCGATGCTGCACTGCGGCGAGCCGGCGTCATCCGGCTGTACAACATGGGGCAGCTGTTCGCCGCGGCGAACGCGCTGTTCTCGCACTTCCGCCCGCGCGGCAACCGCCTGGCGATCGTCACCAACGGCGGCGGGCCGGGCGTGATGGCGGCCGACCGCGCGGCCGACCTGGATATCCCGCTTTCCGAGTTCTCGGACGGCACGATGGAAAAGCTCAACGCCGCGCTGCCGGCCGGATGGTCGCACGGCAACCCGGTGGACATCCTCGGCGACGCGGACGTCGAGCGTTATCGCAAGGCCGTTCAGGCGGTGCTCGAAGGGCCGAACGTCGACGGCGTGCTGGTGATGCTGACGCCGCAGGCCAACACCGATCCGACCGCGGTCGCCGAGGCGGTCGTCGAGCTCGAGAAGACCGCCGACAAGCCGGTCGTGACGTGCTGGATGGGCGAGCAGCTGGTCGGCCCCGGGCGCAAGGTTTTCGAAGCCGCCGGCATCCCGACTTTCCGCACCCCGGAGCCGGCGGTCGAGCTGTTCAGCCACCTGTCGGCGTACTACCGCAACCAGAAGCTGCTGATGCAGACGCCGGCGTCGCTGTCGCACCTCAATCCGCCGAGCGTCGAGAGCGCGCGGCTGGTCATCGAGACCGCGCTGGCCGAGCGCCGCAAGGTGCTCAACTCGATGGAATCGAAGGCGCTGCTCGCCGCGTTCCGCATCCCGATCGCGCAGACGGTGGTCGCGCGCTCGGCGACCGAGGCCATGGTGCTCGCCGAGGAAATCGGCCTGCCGGTGGTGATGAAGATCGACTCGCCGTCGATCATCCACAAGGCTGACTCCGGCGGCGTGCGGCTCAATCTCGGCAGCCTCGCGGCGGTGCGCACCGCGTACCAGGAAATCCTCGAGGAAGTGCGCAAGAACAAGCCCGCGGCGACGATCAACGGCGTCGCGATCGAGCCGATGATCCTCAAGCGCAACGGCCGGGAACTCGTCGTCGGCGTCAGGCGCGACGCGGTGTTCGGCCCGGTGATCACTTTCGGCGAAGGCGGCAACCGCGTGGTCGCGAACCGCGACATGGAAATCGCGCTGCCGCCGCTGAACCACTACCTCGTGCGCGACCTGATCAAGTCGTCGCGCGTGTCGGTGCTGCTCGGCGAATTCCGCAACATGCCGCCGGTGAATATGGAGTCGCTGGAGTTCGTGTTGCTGCGCGTCTCCGAGATGGTGTGCGAACTGCCGTGGATCACCGAGCTCGAGATCAATCCGCTGATCGTCGACGAGAACGGCGCCGTCGCCGTCGACGCGCGCGTGACGGTCGAGAACGTCTCGCCGTCGGTCGACCGCTACGCGCACATGGCGATCCATCCGTATCCGTCGCAGCTCATCACGAAGTGGTCGAGTGTCGACGGCGTCGAGGTCACGATCCGGCCGATCAAGCCGGAAGACGCCGAGCTCGAAGTCGAGTTCGTGCGCACGCTGTCGGCCGAGACGAAGTACTACCGCTTCATGAACACGATGCGCGAGCTGCCGCCGGCGATGGTCGCGCGGCTGACGCAGATCGACTACGACCGCGAGATGGCGTTCCTCGCGACGATCCAGGAAGACGGCAAGGAAGTCGAGATCGGCGTGTGCCGCTACGCGGTGAATCCGGACGGCGAATCCTGCGAATTCGCCATTGTCGTCGCCGACGCCTGGCAGCGCCACGGCCTCGCGCGCAAGCTGATGGGGATCCTCATCGAGACGGCGCGCAACAAGGGCATCATGTACATGAACGGCGTATTCCTCGCGAACAACGAGCGGATGCTGAAGTTCGTGCAGGGGCTCGGCTTCACGCTGTCGAACGATCCGGAAGACAGCACCGTCAAGATCGGCGTGCTCCCGCTGCAGGACTGACCCCCCGAGACTCTCCCTCTCCCCCCAGGACCGATCCCACCTTACCCGCTCATGACCGCATCCATCGAAACACGCACCTTCCACGATCAACCCGCGCTCGTCCTGCGCACGCCGGGCGGCGCGCAGGCGGTCGTCTCGTTGTTCGGCGCCCAGGTGCTGTCCTGGACACCGGCCGGCGGCAGCGAGTGGCTGTACCTCAGTCCGCAGGCACGGCACGACGGCAGCACGGCGATTCGCGGCGGCATCCCGGTATGCTTTCCGCAGTTCGCCACGCTCGGCAAGCTGCCGAAGCACGGCCTCGTGCGCACCCGGCCTTGGAGCCTTGGCGAGCAGCGCAGCGGCGACGACTTCGCGCTGGTGACGCTGACGACGAGCGAAGACGATGCGAGCTACGCGGCGTGGCCGCAGCGCTTCTCCGCCGAGGTGACGGTGATCATCGAAAACGAACGCCTCGGCGTCGAGTTCGAAGTCGAGAACACCGGCCACGCGTCGTTTGCGTTCACCGCCGCGCTGCACACCTACTTGCGCGTGCGCGAAGTCGAGAACGCGCGCCTCGAGGGCCTGCACGGCCACGAATACCGCGACGCCGCGGACAACGACCGGATCAAGCGCGACAGCGGCGAGGCGCTCGTCGTCGAAGCCGAGACCGACCGCGTCTATCACGACGTGCAGCGCCCGTTGCTGCTGCGCGATGGCTGGCGCAGCCTCGGCATCAATGTCGAAGGCTTTCCGGACGTCGTGGTGTGGAACCCGTGGGAACAGCGCTGCGCGCAACTGCCCGACATGCCGGCCAACGGCTTCCGGCACATGCTGTGCGTCGAAGCCGCGGCCGCGCGCCGCAGGATCGAGCTCGACGCCGGCGAGCAGTGGTACGGACGGCAAACCCTGATCGCGCTGTGACCGCGGCACGACGCTCCGCCGTTCGGCGCTGACGCGGCGCGCCGGCGCTTGCGGCGGTGCGGCCGGTTGTTGCACCATCGCATCCTTTGCCCGGCGGCCGCTTGCCGCCTTCTCGGCCATTATTCCCTCATGCTCCCGCCCATCGAACACCGCATCGCCACCGAACTCGCCGCCCAGCCCCGCCAGGTCATCGCCGCGATCGCCCTGCTCGACGAAGGCGCGACCGTGCCTTTCATCGCCCGCTACCGCAAGGAAGTCACCGGCGGGCTCGACGACACGCAGCTGCGCATGCTCGACGAACGCCTCGGCTACCTGCGCGAGCTCGAAGATCGCCGCGCCACCGTGCTGGCGTCGATCGCCGAGCAGGGCAAGCTGACCGACGCGCTGCACGTGCAGATCGCGAGCGCCGAGACCAAGCAGCGCCTCGAGGACCTGTACCTGCCGTACAAGCAGAAGCGCCGCACGAAAGCGCAGATCGCGCGCGAGGCCGGCATCGAGCCGCTGGCGCTCGCGCTGCTCGGCGACCCGACGCTGACGCCGGAAAGCGAAGCGCAGGGTTATTTGAACGCCGAAGCCGGTTTCACCGACACCAAGAGCGTGCTCGACGGCGCGCGCCAGATCCTCATCGAGCGCTTCGCCGAAGACGCCGAGCTGCTCGGCACGCTGCGCACCTGGCTGCAGGAACACGGCCAGGTGAGCTCGGGTGTCGTCGAAGGAAAGGAGAACGACGGCGCGAAGTTCCGCGACTGGTTCGACTTCCGCGAGCTGATCGCCGCGCTGCCCTCGCACCGCGCGCTGGCGCTCTTGCGCGGACGCAACGAAGGGGTGCTGCGCCTCGCGCTGACCGTCGACCAGCCGGACCCGGACGCGCCGCACCCGTGCGAAGGACGCATCGCCGCCCGCTTCGGCGTGCGCGACCAGGGCCGTGCGGCCGACAAGTGGCTGCGCGAGACGGTGCGCTGGGCGTGGAACGTGAAGATTTCGCTGCACCTCGAACTCGAGCTGATGAATGCGCTGCGCGAGCGCGCCGAGGAAGAGGCGATCCGCGTATTCGCGCGCAATCTGAAAGACCTGCTGCTCGCCGCACCGGCCGGCGCGCGCACGACGATGGGTCTCGATCCGGGCATCCGCACCGGTGTCAAGGTCGCCGTCATCGACGCCACCGGCAAGCTCGTCGACACCGCGACGATCTACCCGTTCGAGCCGCGCCGCGATCGCGACGGTTCGCTCGCGACGCTCGCGGCGCTGGCGAAGAAACACGCCGTCGAGCTCGTCGCGATCGGCAACGGCACCGCATCGCGCGACACCGACAAGCTCGTCGCCGACCTGATGGAGGCGGCTCCGCAACTGCGGCTGACGCGCGTCACGGTGTCCGAAGCCGGCGCGTCGGTGTATTCGGCATCGGAACTCGCGGCGCGCGAGTTCCCGGATCTCGACGTGTCGCTGCGCGGCGCGGTGTCGATCGCGCGGCGCCTGCAGGATCCGCTCGCCGAGCTGGTCAAGATCGACCCCAAGTCGATCGGCGTCGGCCAGTACCAGCACGACGTCAACCAGTCGCGGCTGGCGAAAAGCCTCGACGCGGTCGTCGAGGATTGCGTCAACGCCGTCGGCGTCGATGTGAATACCGCATCGCCGGCGCTGCTCGCGCGCATCTCGGGGCTCAACGCGACGCTGGCCGGCAACATCGTCGAACACCGCAACGCGAACGGCCCGTTCCGCAGCCGCGATGCACTAAAAGGCGTGCCGCGGCTCGGGCCGAAGACTTTCGAGCTGGCGGCCGGCTTCCTGCGCATCCCGAGCGGCGACAATCCGCTCGATGCCTCCGCGGTGCACCCCGAGGCATACCCGGTCGTCGAGCGCATCCTCGCGCGCGTGGCGAAGAGCGTGCGCGAGCTGATGGGCAATCCGGCGTTCGTCAAGACGCTTCGTCCGGCCGAATTCACCGACGAGCGCTTCGGCCTGCCGACGGTCCAGGACATCCTCGCCGAGCTGGAAAAACCCGGCCGCGACCCACGCCCCGAATTCCGCACCGCGACCTTCCGCGAAGGGGTCGAGACGCTGAAGGACCTCGCCCCCGGGATGATGCTCGAAGGCACGGTGACGAACGTCACGAACTTCGGCGCGTTCGTCGACATCGGCGTGCACCAGGACGGACTCGTGCATATCTCGGCGCTCGCCGACCGCTTCGTCAAGGACCCGCACAGCGTCGTCAAGGCCGGACAGGTCGTGAGAGTGAAGGTGCTGGAGGTCGACCTGCCGCGCAAGCGCATCGCGCTGACAATGCGCATGAGCGACGAGCCGCCGGCCGCCGCGGGCGCCACCGCCAGCGACTTGGGCGCGCGCGGCAGGCACGACGGCGGATCGCGCCCGGAACGGAACACCGTGCGCGGCCCCGGTCGCAACGAAGGACGCAGCGGAGGACGCAGCGGAGGACGCAACGACGGGCGCGGCACTGCCGGCGGCGCGATGGCCGACGCGCTCGCTCGCGCGCTGCGCAAGTAGAATGAGAATGCGCAATAACAGGAATCCCTGCATGACTCCCAATCCGAGCTACGTCCGCGGTTTCCTGCTCGACGACCTCGACATCCGCGGCGCGGTGGTGCGTCTCGACGACGTCTGGAAAGCGCTGCAGGAAGGGCGCGACTACCCCGCCGAAGTGGCGCGCCTGCTCGGGGAAATGAGCGCCGTGTCCGCGCTGATCACCGCGAACCTGAAGCAGGCCGGCCGGCTGACGTTCCAGATCCGGGGCGAGCGGGCGCTCAAGCTGCTGGTCGTCGACTGCACCGAGACGCTGAACCTGCGCGCGTTCGCCGCAACCGACGGCGACGTCCCCGCGGACGGCGGCCTGAAGGATCTGATCGGCGACGGCATCCTGCAGCTCACGCTCGACATCCCCGCGCTCGACCAGCCTTACCGCAGCCTCGTGCCGCTCGAAGGCGACAGCATCGCGGCGACGTTCGAACACTACCTGGTGCAGTCCGAGCAGCAGCCCGCCGGCATCTGGCTCGCATGCAATGAGGATGCGGCCGCCGCCTTGTTCCTGCAGAAGCTGCCCGGCGCCGACGCGCGCGACGAGGACGGCTGGACGCGCGCCCACCTGCTGGCCCAGACCGTGCAGCCCGGCGAACTGCTGACGCTCGCGCCGGAAACCCTGCTCGGGCGGCTGTTCGCCGAAGAAAACGTCCGCCTGTTCGACGCCCGCCCTGTGACGCACGACTGGCCCGCCGACCGCGACAAGGTCATCGGCATGCTACGCAGCCTCGGCGAAGCGGAAGTCAGGCGGATCATCGAGGAGCATGGCGAGCTGGTCGTGCGCGACGACCTGTCGAACCACGACTACCGCTTCGAGCCCGCCGAGATCGATGCCCTTTTCGCCTCGCATCCCGAACTGGGCACACCGCCGTCGACACTGCACTGACGAGGCGTTCCGCGGGCAGCCAGCGCCTTTGGGCCGCCGGCGCCAAGGCTTTCCACGGGGCGCCGCCGGCATATCCCGCCAGCCTTGCCCGAATCCCTGCCGCTAAGTAGACTCCAGCCTTTCAGCGACCCCTCTCGCCCATGCCCGCGTCCTCCCCTGCCATCCGCCCGATCGAGTTCCGCAACGCCAGCCTCGGCGCGACCATCGCGGTGCTGCGCGAGGCCGAACCGGCCCGCCTCGCGGATGCGCTGCACATGATGCTCGGCGGGATGCCGGATTTCTTCAGCGGCGATGCGGCCGTGCTCGATTTTGCCGATCTCGCCGAACTGCCTGCGCGCATCGACTGGACCGGGCTGATGAGCCTGCTGCGCCGCTACCAGCTGCAGCCGGTCGGCGTGCGCAACCTTCCGCCCGATCTCGCCGCGGCGGCGCGCCAGGCCGGGCTGGCGATCCTCGACGGCGCCGAGCTGCGCGACCGTCAGAACGGCGCCGCCGCTGCCCCGCGCCCCACCCCGGCACCGGCTCCGCAGACGGCTCCCCCGCCTCCGCCCCCCGCCCCGGAACCCCGGGCAGCCACGCTGTTCGTCGACCGTCCGCTGCGCTCGGGCCAGCAGGTTTATGCGCGCGGCGGCGACCTGGTGCTGTTCGCCGGGATGAGCAACGGCGCTGAAGTCATCGCCGACGGCAGCATCCACTGCTACGGCCCGCTGCGCGGACGCGCGATCGCCGGTGCGCAGGGCGACGCTTCGGCACGCATCGTATCGACCAACTTCGGCCCGGAGATCGTCTCGATCGCCGGCATTTTCCGCACTTTCGAACAAGGCATTCCGGAAGCGGTCGCCGGGCGCGCCGCGCTTGTCCGGCTGATCGCGAGCGAATCCGACTACAAGCTTGGCATCGAACCGCTGCAGCTCGATTGAGCGCGGCTCCATCTTAAGAAAAGGGTATACCGTGACTCGAGTCGTCGTCGTGACATCAGGCAAAGGTGGCGTGGGCAAGACCACCACCAGCGCGGCATTTTCTTCCGGACTCGCCCTGCGCGGCTTCAAGACCGCGGTGATCGACTTCGACGTCGGCCTGCGCAACCTCGACCTGATCATGGGCTGCGAGCGCCGCGTCGTGTATGACCTCATCAACGTCATCAACGGCGAAGCGAAGCTCAACCAGGCGCTGATCAAGGACAAGCACTGCGACAACCTGTTCGTGCTGCCGGCCTCGCAGACGCGCGACAAGGACGCGCTGACCGAGGAAGGCGTCGAGAAGGTGCTGAAGGAGCTCGAGCACATGGGCTTCGACTACGTGGTCTGCGATTCGCCCGCCGGGATCGAGCGGGGCGCCGTGCTGGCCTTGACCTTCGCCGACGAGGCGATCATCACCACCAACCCGGAAGTCTCGTCGGTGCGCGACTCGGACCGCATCCTCGGCATCCTGCAGTCGAAGTCGCGCCGCGCCGCCGAAAGCGACGAGCCGATCAAGGAACACCTGCTCGTCACGCGCTATTCGCCCAAGCGCGTCGAAGAGGGTGAAATGCTGTCGTACAAGGACGTCCAGGAGCTGCTGCGGGTGCCGCTGATCGGCGTCATCCCGGAATCGGAATCGGTGCTGCAGGCCTCCAACCAGGGCCTGCCGGCGATCCACCTGAAAGGCACCGACGTCGCCGAGGCCTATTCCGACGTCGTCTCCCGCTTCCTCGGCGACCCGCGCGAGCTGCGCTTTGTCAATTACGAAAAGCCGGGGCTGATCAAGCGCCTCTTCGGAGGCAGGTGAGATGTCCTTCCTTGTGCGCCTCTTCGGCGAGAAGAAGAAGACCGCGGAGATCGCGAAGAACCGCCTGTCGCTGCTGATCGCCCACGAGCGCAGCGACGGCGTGCCGAAAGCGGATTTCCTGCCGGCGCTGCAGCGGGAGCTGATCGAGGTGATCTCGAAGTACGTCTCGGTCAATTCGGACGACATCAAGGTGCACCTCGACAAGCAGGACAACTACGAAGTCCTGGAAGTCAACATCGTCCTTCCCGAGCAAAATCAGGGTCAGGGTCAGGGTCAGGGACAGGGACAGGGACAGGGACAGGGCCGCTGATTCCCGTCGCGGAGCGGCGGCGAAAGGTCAGGCGGCGAGCAGCGAATCCACCGGCACGCCGACGCGCACGTTCCCCCAGTGCCGCCCGCCGACCATGATCGGCATCGCGATGTCGCACAGGATGTCGCCGGTATCGCGCAGGATGGTCTGCAGCAGCACGGCTTCGGTGTTCCGCGCGGAACGCAGCTCGGCCGGCCGGTCGAACTTCCGGCACGTCCGGTTGCCGCCGAGGTCGATGTCCGGATTGCCGGTCAGCGGGCGCGAGTACTGCAGGTTGTGGGCGGCCACGTAGCCGTCGGTGTTCACCGCCACCGCCGCGCCGCAGCCCGGAATCGCAGCAAGGCAATCTTCGAGCAGCTGCTGGCAGCGGCGGCCGTACTCGTCGCCCCATGACACCTTGAACTTCTGCGGGCGGGTGTTCGCCACCGGCTGATAGCGGCGGTCGAAGATATCGATGCCCGCACGCGCCATTTCGTCGAGTTGCGCCTGGATGCGGTCGCGGAAGATCCGCGCCTGGTCCATCGCGTGGTCGAACGCCCCCTGGCCGATGCGGAACCGCGACACGAGCTCCTGCACCGCTTCGGTGGCCCGCGAAAGCTCGACCGTGCACTGTTCGGATTCCGCCATGTTCGCCGCGACCGTGCCCGACACGTCGTGGATCGTCGTGACGTTTTCATGCACCTGCCCGTTCGTCGCCGACAGCTCCTCCATCGCCGTGGCGATCTGCAGCAGCTGTTCGCCGGTGGTCTCGAATTCGCCGACCATGAACTCGAAATGCTCGGCGGACTTCCCGACGACCTCGCGCGCCTGCAGCACGTCGGCGTTGATGACGACGTTTTCCGCGCGGGTGGTCATGACGCGGCCGATCATCCCGTCGATGTTGTCGGTGATCTCCTCGGCAGCCCGGTTCACCCGTTCGGCGAGCTTTCTCACCTCGTCGGCGACGACTGCGAAGCCGCGCCCGGCCTCCCCGGCACGCGCGGCCTCGATCGCCGCGTTCAGCGCGAGGAGGTTCGTCTGGTCGGCGATCGCGCGGATCAGCGAAGCGATCTGCTTGACGCTCTCGGAGCGCTCCGACAGGTCGTCGACGGTGTGGTTGAAGTGCAGCACCTTCTCGCTGACCGTGTTGATCTTCCCCGCGATGTCCTGCATCTCGTGCAGCGAAGCGCGCGCGATCTCGAGGTTCTTCGTCGTCGACGCCGAAATGTTCTGTGCGCTCGCCGATACGCTCTCGATCGCCGCGGTCGACTCGGTGCTCGCAGCGAACACCACTTCGGTCATCGTTCCCTGTTTCTTCGCGTCCTGCGCCGAACTCTCGACGTGGGCCCTGACCCTGACGGCGTCGCGCGCGATGCTCACGCTGCGGGTGCGGACTTCGCTGATGATGTGACGCATCTTCGCCGCAAAGCGGTTGTAGCTCATCGCGAGCTCGCGCAGTTCGTCGTGCGTCACCAGCGGCAGGTTGCGCGAGAAGTCGCCTTCGCCCTGCGCGATCTCGTTGAGGATCCGCGTGATGACCCGCACCGGCCGCACGATGAGGTGGCGCATGTACAGGATCTGGCCGATGTTGACGCACAGCGCGATCACCGTCAGCGCGATCATCAGGTACAGCCCGCCGTCGAGCGACGCCATGATCTTCTGCGCGGCCGCCTGCGCCACCTCGCCCGTCGCCAGCAACCCGCGGATCTGGTTCTGCTGATGGAGATAGACGGCGAGGTAGAACAGGTCGATGAAGAAAAGCAGGAGAAAACTGCACAGCTTCTTCGTCAGCGAGTTCCAGAACGTCTTTTCAACCCATTCGTATAATTGCGAAAACATGGGAGTTCCCGTTTGCATGGCCCGATTGCCCTTACGGCATCATGCCCCGCGACTTGAGCCCCGGCTGCACGTTGCAGCAAATATTTCGCCGTGCGCCCGCCGGCCCGCGCCCATGCGGCACGCTCGACACGCTTCGCGGCCGGCGCCAATTTGCCCGCGCTCCGTCCACGTGCCACAATCACCGCTTTTATGCCCCTTGTCGATTCATGAGCGACCAGAACAACAATTCCGCCGCCTCGCAGGACGAGAATCACATCATTTCCGAGCGGCGCGAAAAGCTGGCCGCGTGGCGTGCCGGCGGCCGAGCCTTCCCGAACGATTTCTCGCGCGAGAACATCGCCGGCAAACTCGATGAAATCTACGGAGAAAAGGAGTCGCACGAGCTCGACGCGACGCCGGTCGAAGTGAAAGTGGCCGGGCGCATCATGCTCAAGCGCGTGATGGGTAAGGCGAGCTTCATCACGATCCAGGATCTCTCCGGCCAGATCCAGCTGTACGTCACGCGCGACGCGGTCGGCGAGGACGTCTACGCCGACTTCAAGCACTGGGACATCGGCGATATCGTCGGCGCCGTCGGCACGCTGTTCAAGACGCGCACCGGCGAGCTGTCGGTGAAGTGCACCGAGATCCGCCTGCTGACGAAGAGCCTGCGCCCGCTCCCCGACAAGTTCCACGGCCTGACCGACGTCGAGCAGAAATACCGCCAGCGCCACGTCGACCTGATCATGAACGAGCAGACGCGCTTCACGTTCGTCGCGCGCAGCCGCATGGTGCAGTCGATCCGCAACTACATGGTCAGCCACGGCTTTCTCGAAGTCGAGACGCCGATGATGCACCCGATCCCGGGCGGCGCCGCGGCGAAGCCGTTCACGACGCACCACAACGCGCTCGACATGGAACTCTTCCTGCGCATCGCGCCGGAGCTGTACCTCAAGCGCCTCGTCGTCGGCGGCTTCGAGAAAGTCTTCGAGGTGAACCGCAACTTCCGCAACGAAGGCCTCTCCCCGCGCCACAATCCCGAATTCACGATGATGGAGTTCTACGAGGCCTACGCGAACTACAAGAGCCTGATGAACTTCACCGAAGGCCTGCTGCGCCAAGCCGCGCGCGAGGCGCTCGGCACCGAAGTGTTCGTCTACCAGGGACGCGAGCTCGACCTGTCGAAGCCGTTCGCGCGGCTGACGATCGTCGAGGCGATCCACCAGTACCACCCGGGCTTCTCGATCGCGCAGCTCAACGACGAAGCCTGGCTGCGCGCCAAGCTGACCGACCTCAAGGCCAAGCTGCGCGACGGCGCGGGCCTCGGCACGCTGCAGCTGATGCTGTTCGAGGAGACCACCGAAGCCGAGCTGTGGGAACCGACGTTCATCATCGACTACCCCGCCGAGGTGTCGCCGCTCGCGCGCCGCAACGACGCGAACCCGGAAATCACCGAACGTTTCGAGCTCTTCATCGTCGGCCGCGAGATCGCCAACGGCTTCTCCGAACTGAACGACCCGGAAGACCAGGCGGCGCGCTTCCTCGATCAGGTCAAGGCGAAGGAGGCCGGCGACGAGGAGGCGATGTTCTACGACGCCGACTACATCCGCGCGCTCGAATACGGCCTGCCCCCGACCGGCGGCTGCGGCATCGGCATCGACCGCCTGGTGATGCTCTTGACCGACAGCCCGAGCATCCGCGACGTGATCCTGTTCCCGCAGATGCGGGCGGAGTAGTTTCCCGACAGTTCGGACTCGCTCCGGCCCCGGCAGACGCCGGCCGTCCGCAGGCGTCTGCCGGGCGGCGTTACCAGCGTTGGCCGGAGGCGATCAGCGCATCGGCCGCGGCTGCATCCAGCGGCTTGCCGAAATAGTAGCCCTGCCCGTACTCGACCTGCAGGGCCCGCAGCTGCTCCAGCTGGCGGGCCGTTTCGACGCCTTCTGCGACGAGGTCCATGCCCAATGTGTGCGCGAGCGTCACGATGGTCTGGATGATGTCGGCGTTCTTCTGGTCGACGTCCATCCGGCGCACGAAGGACGCGTCGATCTTCAGCGTATTGACCGGGAAACGATGCAGGTAGGAGAGCGACGAATAGCCGGTGCCGAAATCGTCCATCAGCAGCTTGATCCCCATTGCACGCAATTGCTCCAGCACCGCGGCGGCGGCGGCGGCGTGTTCCATGATGACCGTTTCAGTGACTTCGAGCTTGAGGCTGTGCGTGTCGAGACCGGTCTCGGCGAGCACCGCCTCGATCTGCCGCATCAGGTCAGGCTCGGCGAATTGGCGCCCGGCGAGGTTCACGCTCATCTGCATCGGCGGGTGCTCAGGGTATTTCCGCTGCCAGTCGCGCATCTGGCGACACGCCTCGGCAAGGATCCTGCGGCCGATGGAGACGATGAGACCGGTCTCCTCGGTCAAGGGGATGAATTCGCTCGGCGGTACCAGGCTGCCGTCGGGTCGCCGCATGCGCACCAGCGCCTCGAAACCCGACAGCACGCCCGTCCGCAATGAAACCACGGGCTGGTAGAAGACCTGGAATTCCTCGCCGGTGATCACCGCCTGGCGCAGGTTTGTCTCCATTTCGAGCAGCGCGACGACGCGCGCGCGCATGTCGGCGGCGAAGATCTCGTGGCACGCGCCGCCGCGCGCCACCGCGCGGTGGCAGGCGGTTTCCGCGTCGCGCAGGAGATCGGCCGGATCGACATAGGTCGGCCGGCCAAAGGCGACGCCGATGCTGCCGGGGGTAAACGCCGCCTGCCCCTCCAGGTTGAAGCCGGTGGCCAGCGCGCCTTGCAGCGTGACGACGAACTGCGCCACTTCGGCCGCATCCCGCACGTCGTCGAGAAGAATGGCGAACTGCTCGTCGCCGAGATGGGCGATGGTGTCACCCGCGCGCAGGCAGGCCCCCAGCCGCTGCGCCACGCCGATCAGGAGTTGATCGCCGGCGCTGGCGCCAAGGCTGTCGGTGATGAGCCTGAAGCGATCCAGGATGATGAAAAGAAGAGCGAAACCGCGTCCGGATTCGACGCTGCCCCGCTTCAACGCGTCGTCGATCCGGCTCAACAGCAGCGCCCGGTTCGGCAGCCCGGTCAGGCTGTCGCGCAGCAATTCCTCCTCGATCACCGAGGCCACCACGACGCGCGACGAGGCGGTGCCGATCACGCCGCTCAGTTGCGCCTCGACATGGCGCACCAGTTCGGCATCGACCTCCTGCGGCCAGTCGAGCCCGCGGCTCCGGGCATAAGCGGAAAAGATCTCTTCGGCCCGGGCAGCACCGAGAAAGCGTGTCAGCAAGGCGTAGAGATCCGGCAGCGAACCGCTCGCCCGCCAAGCGCGTTCGGCGCCGCGATCATGCTTGAAGACATCGACGAAGAGGACTGCCTGCGTCTGCTCGACGGCGCTCTGGTCGCTCGCCAGCGACACCGTCAGATAGGCCCCGACGTTGGCAATCATGCTCCACAGCATCGCATGGGTAATCTCGTCCAGCCCCTCCAGGCCGAACAGCGCGAGGGGCCGCAGGAGCGAAACGGCGAATGGCCCCTGCGCGAGGATGTCCATCGGCAGCCAACCGGAGCGGATCAATGCCGGAAGCATGAGCGTGTAGGCCCACACGAAAAAACCGGCGGCGAGCCCGGCCAGCGCCCCGGCACGGGTGCCGCTCTTCCAGTAGATGCCGCCGAGCAGCGCCGGGGCGAACTGGGCGACGGCGGCGAAGGAGATGAGGCCGATCGAAACCAGCGCGTAGGCTTCGCCTGCCACCCGATAATAGGCATAGCCGAGCAGCAGACCAATGAGGATGGTGGCACGGCGAATCGCCAGCAGCAGGCCGGAAAGGTCGGCGCGCTCGGACAGGCGCAGCGGCTTGATGCGCAACAGGACGGGCATCACGAGATCGTTGCAGACCATGGTCGAGAGGGCGATGGTCTCGACGATGACCATGCCGGTGGCGGCGGAAAAGCCACCGAGAAAAACCAGCAGGGCCAGAGCCTCCTGCCGACCGGACATCGGCAACGTGAGGACGAAGGTATCCGGATCGACGGCGCCACCGAAATGCAGCACGCCGCCGAAAGCGATCGGCAGGACGAAGAGGTTGAACAACAGGAGGTACAGCGGAAAGAGCCAGATCGCCTTGTTCAGATGCACCTCGTCGACGTTTTCCACCACCGCGACCTGGAACTGCCGCGGCAGGAACATGATTGCCAGCATGCTGAGGAAGGCCAGCGAAAAGAGCGAGGCCCAACTGCGATAGACGTCGATTGAGCCGCCGCCGACGGTGAACACCTCGGCGAGCCGCGGCACCTGCGTCGCCCGCGCGAAGATGTCGCCGATGCCATCGAACATGCCCCAGGTGACGAAAGCACCCACCGCCAGGAAGGCCAGCAGCTTGACCAGCGACTCGAAGGCGATCGCCGCCACCATGCCCTCGTGGCGCTCCGCCGCATCCAGCTTGCGGGTGCCGAAGACGATCGTGAAGGCGGCAAGGATCAGGGCCAAATAGAACGCCGTGTCGGCCCAGATGCTGGCCGGCGCATCCGCCGTCAGCAGCAGTACCTCCGGGTAGCCGCGCAGGACGTTGAAGCTCGTCGAGATCGCCTTCAGCTGCAGGGAAATGTATGGCGTGACGCCGACCACCGCGATGACCGTCACCAGGCCTGCCAGCACCGTGCTCTTGCCATAGCGCGAGGAAATGAAATCCGCCAGCGAAGTGAGGCGGTTGTCCTTGGCGATGCGGATGATCTTGCGCAGCACCGTCCACCACAGGGCAACCATCACCGTCGGACCGAGATAGACGGGCAGGAAGCCGATGCCGCTGGCGGTGGCACGACCGACGCTGCCGTAGAAGGTCCAAGCTGTAGCATAGACGCCGAGTGACAGCGCATAGACGTACGGGTTGGCGATCAGGCTGCGCCCGGCATCGGCCGCCTTGTCGCCCCGATAGGCGATGAAGAAGAGCAACCCCAGATAGGCCGCCGCGACGAGAACGATCACCCAGGCGGGCAAGATTCAGCCCTCGATTCCGGCCGGGCGGCGCATCGTCTCACTTCCTCTCGATCACCACGGCCAGCAGTGCGATCAGTAGCGACCAGACGGCGAACACGTAGACATACAATACCGGTACGCCGAACACGAGGTCGGAATGATTGAACAACGCCATGAACGGATAGTTGAAAACGAGGCACCCCAACAGGAATGCCGCAGCCAGGCGCTGAGCTTTGACGTTGGGTTTGTTCATGCCGCCTCCTCGGCCGCCGAAAGGCTGGGAATTCGAGCACCCGGTGTCGTGACTCCGGCCGCCGATCAAGCGGGCGCCCTTTACGCGCCGCCAGAATCGTCACTCCCTGTGTAGGACTCGGCGCTGTCGAAGTCCAGGCCCGATCGAGAAACCCCAGTTCGATACAGGGCAAAATTGGCACCGCAATTCAAATCGTCTTCTTGTTAGCCGTTTCCCGTCATGACCATCGAACCCGCCCACTTGAGCTTCACCGACGACGGCACGCCCTGCTCCACGGCCTTCGGCGACGTTTATCACGCGCGCGGCGGCGGGCTCGAACAGGCACGCTTCGTCTTCATCGCCGGCAATGGCCTGCCCGAGCGCTGGCAGGGGCGCGAGTGCTTCACGATCCTCGAAACCGGTTTCGGTTTCGGGCTGAACTTTCTTGCGACCTGGGGGGCGTGGCGAGCCGATCGGCAGCGCTGCGAGCGCCTGCATTTCGTCTCAGTCGAACACCATCCCTTCACGCGGGAAGACCTCGCGACCTTGCACGCGCGCTGGCCCGAGCTCGCTCCGCTGGCCGCCGAGCTGGCGGACAACTGGCCGACGCTGACATCCGGCGTGCACCGCCTGCATCTGGATGGCGGCCGCGTCGTGCTGACGCTGCTGCTCGGCGATGCACGCGAACTGCTGCCCCAGCTCGAATGCAGCGCCGACGCGTTCTTTCTCGACGGCTTCTCGCCAGCCTGCAACCCGGAACTCTGGTCCGCCGCGCTGCTCGGGGAACTCGGCCGACTGGCGGCACCCGATGCGACGCTCGCGACCTGGTCGGTGTGCGGCGACGTGCGCCGGGGACTCGCCGCGGCCGGCTTCGACTGCGAAAAAGCGCCCGGCTTCGGCGGCAAGCGCAAGATGTGCCGGGCGCGCCATCGCGGCGTCGGCACACGGCCCGCGCCAGCGGCCGCGGCCGCAGCCGCGGGGCATGCGCTGGTGATCGGTGCCGGGCTCGCCGGCAGCAGCACCGCGGAGCGACTCGCGGCGCGCGGCTGGCGCGTCGACGTCATCGACGCGGCGGGCGGCCCCGGCGAGGGTGCGTCCGGCAACCTGACCGGCGTGCTGCGCCCGCTGCCGAGCCTCGACGACAACCGGCTGGCGCGCATCACGCGGGCCGGCGCACTGTATGGCCTGCATCACCTGCGCCAGCTGACCAAAGCCGGACTGCCGGTGCGCTGGGACGCGTGCGGGGTGCTGCATCTCGCGCGCGACCCGGTCCACGAAGGCAAGCAGCGCCGCGTCATCGAAGCCCATCGTCCGCCGCCCGACTACCTGCGTTTCGTCGAACGCGACGAAGCCTCCGCGCTCGCCGGCTGGCCGCTGCCGGTTGGTGGGTGGTGGTTTCCGCAGGGAGCGTGGGTTTGTCCACCGAGCCTTTGCGCGGCGAACCTGATGACCCGTCCCGACCTCATCCGCTGTCACTTCGGACGCGCGATGCAGCGGCTCGAAGCGAGCGTCGATGGCTGGACCGCGTTCGACGCCGACGGCAAGGCGATCGCCAGCGCCCCGGTCGCCGTGCTCGCGAACGGCGTCGGCATCCGCGCCGTGCCGCAGGCGGCGGCGCTCCCGGTGCGCAGCGCGCGCGGCCAGGTGACGCATCTCGCCGCCGCGGCCGGCAGCTCGCCGAACGTCGTGGTATGCCGGCTCGGCTACGTCAGCCCGGCGCTCGACGGCGTGCGCAGCGCCGGGGCGACGTTCTCGATCGATGACGACGAGCCGGCGCTGCGCGACGCGGACCAGCGCGAAAATCTCGCGAAGCTCGAATTCATCCTTCCCGGCTACGCCGCGGCGGTCGACACCGCGGGTCTCGCGGGGCGCGTCGGTTTCCGCCCTGCGTCCCCCGACCGCCTGCCGATGGTGGGTGAAGTTCCCGCCGTCCTGCGCGCCGACCGTGCCACGCCGCTGGCGCAGATTCCCCGCCACCCCGGGCTGTATGCGGTCGCCGGCTTCGGCGCGCGCGGCCTGGTGTGGGCGAGTCTTGCCGCCGAGCTGCTCGCCAGCCGCATCGCAGGCGAACCGCTGCCGCTCGAGCGCGAGCTCGTCGACGCCCTCGACCCCGCCCGTTACCTGCTGCGACCGGTACGCGGCATAACCCCGGAGGGATAATTTGCATCTATCATGAGTACACATGTTGCCGCCACAGCTACACGCTTTACGGTATTTGCGCCCCCTCCCCCCATGCGTAAGATCGGGCCGACTTGAAACTACTCGAAAAAACAGCAGGCCGATTTCCCGAGCTGCCGGCACAGGCGGCGTGACGCCCCGGAATCATGATGTCCAGATGAAGGTACGCGCGATGGAATTATCGAGCCGCATGATGACCGACCTGCGGGTCGGACCGATCCGGGTGGAGGAGACAACCGGATTCCGGATGCCCGCGCTGCGGGCTTCCCTGAAATCAGCGTTTATTTCGTTTGCCCGTACCGGAAGCATGAAGCGCGAACGCGCCCGTGCAGCCGAGTGCGGCGGGAGTGCAGGATGACTGGTGGAAAACGAGCCGGCTCTCCTGTAACCGACGCAGCGCAACAGTTCGAAAAGTGGGTACTTGATGACCGGGAATAATCGGGCAGCGCGGATCGCTCCTGCGAATGTGGACGCCGCCCTCGTCGACAGCACCGACCAGATGCTGGGCCTGCTGAGCTGCGACGGCACGCTCTTGCGGGCAAACCGGAGCCTCGTTGCGTTCTTCGACATCCCGGCGGACGAAATCGTCGGGAAGCCGCTATGGTCGGCTCCGGGCTGGGAAAGGTGGGGGATCGGCACGCTGAACATCAAGCGCGCGGTCAGGGAAGCCGCGGCGGGCAAGGCGAGCCACCTGGTCGGGGTCCTTTCCGGCCAGTCGCGCATCGGACACAGCGTCGAGCTCGATCTCGAACGCGTCGCGGAACATTTCGGCCTCCAGCCGTCGATCGCGTTGATGGGCCGGTTCGACGCCATCGGGAAACAGCTTTCCAGCGCCCGGTCGCTTCGCCTTTCCCAGCTTTACGGCGCAATCTCGGACACCAACAAGGCGGTGATGCGCAGCTCGAAGCCTGAGGAGGTATATCGCGCGGTGTGCGACGCCTGCATCCGCCACTGCGGTTTCAAGCTCGCGTGGATCGGGCTTCACGACCCGCTGAGCGGTTACATCATCCCGGTCGAGGCCGCAGGCCCCGCTGCTTCCTACGTGGACGGCATCAGGACAGGGGCGAGTCCCGGCAGCATGGAGCGCTATGCCCCCGCTGACCCGGCGGGCCGCGACCTGGTGGCGTCGATCGTGCCGGACATCGCGGCAGATCCCGACCTCGCTGCGTGGCATGCCGCCGCAGCCGCTCACGGTCTGGCGTGCCTCGTTTCCCTGCCCCTGCAGCGCAACGGCGCGCTGTTCGGCACGCTGAACGTCTACGGCGGCAAGGCGCATCGTTTCGACGACGAGGCGGTCGCGCTGCTCGAAGAGATGGCGGACAACGTTTCCTTCGCGCTCGACCATTTCGACCGCGAGGCGCTGCGCTGCCACACCGAGGCCGCGTTGCGGGCAAGCGAGGCACGCCTGCAGGAAGCGCAGGCGGTGGGCCGGATCGGCGACTGGGAACTCGAGCGCGAAACCGGCGCGATGACGTGGTCACCCGAGCTCTTCCATCTCTTCGAACGCCCGCTGGAAATGGGCGCGCCGGACCTCGACGAGGCCCTCGCCTACTATGAGCCGGATACGCGTGAACAAACCCGCGCCCGCTTCCGCCACGCAATGGAGACCGGCGAGCGCTGCGAACTCGAACAGACGATCATCCTTCCGTCCGGCGCGGTGCGTCACCACACAACCCAGATCGTCCCGCTGAAGGACGCCGACAGGTGGGTGTACAAGCTGTTCGGAACCGTCCAGGACATCACCGAGCGCATGCTCACCGAACAGCAGCTTCGCCGCAAGACGCTCGAAATCGAGGATCTCTATCAGAACGCGCCGTGCGGCTACCAGTCGATCGACGCCGACGGCGTCATCATCCGCATCAACGACACCGCGCTGAACTGGCTCGGCTACGCGCGCGAGGAGGTCGTCGGCAGGATGAGGGTGACCGACATCCTGAGTCCCGACAGCCAGCCGGTCTTTCTGGATCAGTTCCTGCGCCTGAAGCAGACCGGCCTCTTGCAGAGCCTGGAGCTCGAACTGATCCGCAGCGACGGATCGAGGCTGCCGGTGCAGGTCGACTCGACGGCGATCCTCGATACCGCCGGCCACTTCGTCGCGACCCGCACGATGCTGTCGGACAACTCGGCGCGCAAGCAGCTCGAGATCGAGCGCGCCGCGCATGAAGCGCGCCTCGCCGAACTGTCGCGACACATGGTCGACGTGCAGGAAAACGAACGGCGCAAACTGGCCGGCGAACTTCACGACCGCGCAAGCCCGAACCTCGCTGCGCTGCAGCTGACGCTGTCGAACCTCGCGTGCGCGCTGCCGGCATCGGTATTGGCCGAGCTGGAACCGATGCTCGGCGACGCCCAGGCCCTCCTGCTCGACACCGCTACCGGCATTCGGGAGATCTGCACGAACCTTCGTCCGGCGACGCTCGACTACGCCGGCCTGATCCCGGCGCTGCAGGACTATGCGCAACAGTTCGCGCGCAGGACCGGCATCGCGGTACGCCTCGATCTGGCACCTCTCAAGACCCAGCTTCTGCCGAACGTTCAGTCGCTGCTGTTCCGCATCGCCCAGGAAGCGCTCACGAACTGCGCCAAGCATGCCGATGCGGGAACGATCCACCTCCAGCTGGCGGAAACCGACGACGCCCTAATCATGAAGATTTCCGACGACGGGGTCGGCTTCGACTCCTGTCTGCTGGGCGAAAGCGGTTCCAGGCCCGGTCTCGGACTGATCACGATGAAGGAACGGGCGGAGTTCGCGGGTGGCCGCTTCACCATCACATCAAACCCTGAATCCGGGACGGAAATCACCGTGACCTTCGACCTTCATGCACTGAACACCCTATGGAAAACGCGCCAGCATCCTTCGCGACGCGCGAGCGACCGTCTGCTCCAGGCAGGACCGGGGCTCCTATGACGATCCGCATCGTACTGGCCGACGACCACCAGATGTTTCGTCACGCGCTGCGCGCGATGCTCGAGAAGGAGCCGGGAATCCGCATCGTCGGCGAAGCGAGCAACGGCGACGAACTGATCGACCTCATCAGCCACCAGCCGGTCGACATCGCCTGCGTCGACATCGGCATGCCGGGGATGAACGGCATCGAGGCGACGCGCCGCCTGCTCGCGATCCGCCCGCACGTGCGCGTCATCGGGCTCTCGGCATTCTCCGACCGCCAGTTCGTGCTGGACCTGCTCAACGCGGGGGCGACCGGCTACGTGACGAAGGCCGAGGCCGGCGACGAGTTGTTGCGCGCGATCCACACCGTGCAGCAGTCCAAGACCTACCTCTGCCCGGACGTCGCCGCGACGGTCACCAGCGCGCTGCTCGACAACGCACCGAAGGACATCTCGGCGCCCCGCATCACCGCGCGCGAGCGCCAGGTGCTGCAGCTGATCGCCGAGGGCTACACGTCGACGCGCATCGCCGACCGGCTGCACCTGGCGCCGTCGACCGTCGAGGTGCACCGCCGCAACATCATGCGCAAGCTCGATCTGCACAGCGTTGCCGAACTGACGAAGTACGCGATTCGCAGCGGGATAACGACCGTTTCGGGCTGACTGGAGAGTGTGTTGCGCAGACTACCTGTTTTCAGGGACGCGAAACACACCGGTCGCTGTATGTCCCCAAGTTGGGTCTGCACGTAGCATTCCACCTGCCCATAGTGATAGTGTTATTATGCATTTGGATTCGGCCCGCGACATCGACGAGGGACCGCGTCCGGCAAGATGGCAGCAGGCCTCCCGACGCTTTTGAGGCTGGGTAACGGAGCTCGTTTCGACGAGATCAGAATGCGCATATGCTTTTAGGAATTCAAATATGAATACTCTTCCTTCCGTACAGAAACTGACGCAGGCAGCAAACGGCAATATCCAGGCTTTCCAGTCGTTCGCCGACATCGTCCTGAATGCGGCCGAGCGGCTCGTCGCGCTCAACATCGAGGCCGCCCGCACGCTGTGCGGCACGGCGACCGCGAATGCCGCGCCGCTGACTGCGAGCAATGACATGCGCGACCAGATCGCGGCGCGCATGGGTACGCAAGGCAAGATGTTCGAACAGGCCGCGGAATACTTCCGCAGCTTCAACGAGCTCTGCGCCAAGACCCAGAGCGAGGTGGCGGAGCTGAATACACAGCGCTTGAACGAAGTATCGGAGTCGGTGCATGAGCTGCTCGACAGCGTCGCCAAAGCGGGCCCGAGCGGCGCGACCGACATCGTCGCCGCGATGAAGAAAGCAATGAGCAATGCCAGCGCCACGTACGAGAACATGATCAAGACGACCCGCGACGTCACCGAGTCGAACCTCGCTGCCGCCAGCAACGCACTGCAGCCGATGGTGACCGCGACGACGAAGCAAGCGCGCAAGGTCGCCTGACCGGCAGCCAGAAGGAAATCCTCCGCAAGTCCCGGGGAACCCCCGGGTTGGGTGCGAAATGAACCCATCCCCGCGAAACCGCTTATGCGGCGCGGGGTTTTTTTTCGTTTCGCGCCTGCGCCTGCCTGCGTCGGTAACCGACCGGGAGGTCGGCACTACCCCGGGGCCGGGGCCGGAGGATTCCGCCGTCGACCGCTCCGGTCAGACGTAGCGGCCGATTCGCTTCAGCACCCGCTCACGCTCGAGGACCTCGAGCACGGCGTCGATCGCTGGCGTCTGTGCCACGCCCAGCGTGGCGACACGCAGCGGAATCGCAACCTGCGGCATTTTCAGGCCGTGCTCGGCCATCGTGTCCTTGATCGCCTGGTTCAGCGCTGGCTTTTCCCACGCCACATCGGCAAGACGCGCCTTCAGGCTTGCGAGCGCCGCCCTGGCCGCGTCGGTCAGGTGCTGCGCGAGCAGCTCGTAGGACGGGTGGACCTCGACGCAGTAAAGTTCGGCCGCATCCGCGAGCTCGTTCAGGTTCGCGACCCGCTCCTTGTACAGCGCGACGACCGATTCGAGCCGCGGCCCGGCTTCCGGGTCGACGCCGCGCCGCGCGAGCCGGCTGGCGACATCCGCCGCGAGCTTGGTGTCGTCGCTGTGCTTGATGTAGTGCGCGTTGAGCCAGTTGAGCTTCTCGGTGTTGAACTGCGCCGCCGACGGTGTGATGTGGTCGAGATCGAACCAGTCGACGAACTGTTCGCGCGTGAAGATTTCGTCGTCGCCATGGCTCCAGCCGAGACGCGCGAGATAGTTGATGACCGCCTCCGGCAGGTAGCCGTCATCGAAGTACTGCATCACGCTGACCGCACCGTGGCGCTTCGACAGCTTCGTGCCGTCGTCGCCGAGGATCATCGACAGGTGCGCATACAGCGGCACCTCCGCGCCGAGCGCGCGCAGGATGTTGATCTGGCGCGGCGTGTTGTTCACATGGTCGTCGCCGCGGATCACGTGCGTGATGCCCATGTCCCGGTCATCGACGACGACGCAGAAATTGTAGGTCGGCGTGCCGTCGGCGCGCGCGATGACGAGGTCGTCGAGTTCGGCATTCGCAATCTCGATGCGCCCTTTCACGAGGTCGTCCCACGCGACGACGCCGTCGACGGGGTTGCGGAAACGCACGACCGGCTCGACGCCGGCGGGCGGCGCGGGCAGCACCTTGCCCGGCTCGGGCCGCCAGCGCCCGTCATAACGCGGTTTTTCGCCGCGCGCGCGCTGCTCCTCGCGCATGCGGTCGAGTTCCTCCGTGGACGCATAGCAGTGGTAGGCGGTGCCTGCGGCGAGCATCTCGCGGATCACCGCCTTGTAGCGATCCATGCGCTGCATCTGGTAGAACGGCCCTTCGTCGGCGTCGAGCCCGAGCCAGCTCATGCCGTCGAGGATCGCCTGCACCGCTGCGGGCGTCGAGCGCGCGACGTCGGTGTCCTCGATGCGGAGGATGAAGGTTCCGCCATGCCGGCGGGCGAACGCCCACGAGAACAGGGCGGTACGCGCCCCGCCGATGTGGAGGTAGCCGGTCGGGCTCGGGGCGAAACGGGTGCGAACGTTGGAAGCCATCGGGATAGGGGCTCGGGGCCAGGTCGAAAGTTCTGGATTCTACGCCTTCGCCCGGACGTCCCCTGTCGTGACGGGACTACGGCGGGCGGAGGCATAAAAACAAAAACCCCGAAGCCGGGCAGCTTCAGGGTCGTGTCTGGTGGGCGGTACTGGGATCGAACCAGTGACCCCTGCCGTGTGAAGGCAGTGCTCTACCGCTGAGCTAACCGCCCCGGGGGCTGCGGTGTCTTCGCCGGAAACTGGTGGGCGGTACTGGGATCGAACCAGTGACCCCTGCCGTGTGAAGGCAGTGCTCTACCGCTGAGCTAACCGCCCGTCGGCGAAGAGCGCGAATTGTAGAAGGAGCCCCCAGCCGCGTCAAGGCGACAATCGCGGCGAGCCGGGGTCGGTGGGCAGGCTTGACTTGTACTTGTTCATGGTGTTTTCCTCGATCGGATTGATGAAGTGGCCCGCGCTGGGCCTCGCGTTGCTGTCCCTCACCGGGGCTGCGCCGCGACCTGCGGCGTCGATAGCACGCATTCAGTGCCGCTTGGCGAGGCACCGCAATTGCTCGACCGAGCATTCACCGCACGGAGGCCCGATCATGCAAAATTCACCGCTGCACCACCTCGATTTCAGGTTCGTGCTGCTCGAAGGCATTCATGCGACTGCGGTCGAGACGCTCGGCACGAGCGGCTATTCGCGCGTCGACGCGCGTCCCGGGGCGCTGGCAGGCGACGAACTCATCCACGCGATCGCCGACGCGGATTTCGTCGGCATCCGCTCGCGCACGCGGCTCACCGAGGAAGTGCTGAGGCACGCGCCGGAATTGCTCGGCATCGGCTGCTTCTGCATCGGCACGAACCAGGTCGACCTCGAGGCGGCGGCGCTGCTCGGCATCCCGGTGTTCAACGCGCCGTTCTCGAATACCCGCAGCGTGGCCGAGCTCGTGCTCGCCGAGATCGTCATGCTGATGCGCGGCATTCCGGAGAAAAACGCGCTGCTGCACCGCGGCGGATGGATGAAGAGCGCGAGCAATTCGTGGGAGATCCGCGGCAAGACGCTCGGCATCGTCGGCTATGGCCATATCGGCACGCAGGTCGGCGTGCTCGCCGAGCACTTCGGCATGAAGGTCGTGTACCACGACATCGAGGCCAAGCTGTCGCTCGGCAACGCGCATCAACTGGGGTCGCTCGAAGAGCTGCTGGCCGCGTCGGACGTCGTCAGCCTGCACGTCCCCGAAACCCCGGCGACGCGGAACATGATGGACGCCGCCCGCCTTGCCGCGATGAAGCCGGGCAGCTTCCTCATCAACGCGTCGCGCGGCACGGTCGTCGACATCGACGCCCTCGCCGACGCGCTCGCGTCCGGCCATCTGCTCGGCGCGGCCATCGACGTGTTCCCAGCCGAACCGAAGTCCAACGATGAGCCTTTCGTCTCCCCGCTGCTGCGCTTCGACAACGTCATCCTGACGCCGCACATCGGCGGCTCGACGGCCGAGGCGCAGGCAAACATCGGCCGCGAGGTCGCAGCCAAGCTCGCGCGCTATGCGAACAACGGATCGACGATTTCAGCGGTGAATTTCCCCGAAGTGTCGCTGCCCGCCCACGAAGGCCAGTGCCGCGTCCTGCACATCCACCACAACGTCCCGGGCATGCTCGCGCGCATCAACGAGCGGATTTCGAAAGCCGGGCTCAACATCGTCGCGCAGTACCTGCAGACGACCCAGCACGTCGGCTACGTCGTCATCGACGTCGAGGCCGAAGCGCGCCAGGTGGCGTTCGACGAACTCAACGCGATCGACGGGACGATACGCTGCCGGCTGATCTGCTAAGTTTCCGTCGCATCAGTAAAACGCGAGCGCCAGCATCCCGGCCCCCCAGACGTCGATAACGATCTGGGGTTTTCCGTAATGGATGAACGCCGCGATGCTCAGTGTCCCTTCGCCGGAGCGATGTTCTGGTTGATGTGGAAGAGGTTGTCCGGGTCATAGGCCGCCTTCACCGCCGCGAGCCGCTCGTAGTTGGCGCCGTAGTTCGCGGGCGCACGGTGATCGTCGTCGCCGGACATGAAATTGACGTAGCCCCCGTCGCCGCCGGAGTGGGGATGAATCGCGGCGTAGTAGTCCTTCACCCACTTGATGTTGGCCGCGTTGTCGGCCGGGTCCGACCAGACACCCACGATCACCGGCGCAAAACTCTTGTCGCGGTGACCGAAGGCGGTCTCGCTGGCACCGACCCGCTGCGCCGCACCGTTGATCGGATGCAGATGCATGCTCGAGCTGATGGTCGGCGTTCTCTTGCCATGCTCGATGTGCGCCGCGATCGCCTCGTCGCTGAGTTCGGTGATGAAGTCGGCCTTCCAGTAATGCTGCATACCCTTCGGCACCAGGCCGTCGAAGGCGCTTTGCAGGGCCGGGAACGGCATCACGCCGACCTGCTCCGCCTTCACTTCGGCAGCATCGCGTAGTGGCTTGAGCACTCGCTCGGCCGCCTCGTGCGGACCGTTCCAGCACGTGACCAGGACGCAGAACAGATCCCCGACCCGGTCCGCGGGGATGAACGGCAGCGGCGGCGCGATCTGCCAGCCGAAGAAGCAGCCGAGCTGTTCGGGCGCAGTCGCAATGAATTCGCGGTAGCACTGCAGGACCGCCGCGGCATCGGCGAAGTCGTAGAACAGCGGGCCGCCGACGATGTCACCGACCTCGTGGAGCTGAAACTCGAAGCTGGTGACGACACCGAAGTTGCCGCCGCCGCCGCGCAGGGCCCAGAACAAATCCTCGTTCTGGTAATCGCTCGCGGTGACCTGCCGGCCATCGGCAAGCACGACGTCGGCCGCCAGCAGGTTGTCGATGGAGAGACCGACGCTGCGCGTCAGGTAGCCGATGCCGCCGCCCAGCGTCAGGCCACCCACCCCGGTCGTCGAAATGATCCCGCCGGCCGCTGCCAGGCCGAACGGGTAGGTCGCATGGTCGACCTCCCCCCACGTCGCGCCGCCCCCAACCCGGGCGATCTTCTTGACCGGGTCGACCCGAACGTTCTTCATCCTCGACAGGTCGATGACCAGGCCGTCGTCCACCGTGCCGAAGCCGGGAACGCTGTGGCCGCCGCCGCGAATTGCCAGGTCGAGGCCGGCGTCGCGGGCGGCGGCGACCACGGCCATCACGTCGGCCGAGTCCACGCAGCGGATAACGGCGCGGGGTCTGCGGTCGTGCATGGCGCTGTAGACGGCGCGCGCGTCGTCGTAGTCGGAATCCGAGGGGGTGATCACGCGACCGCGCACCGCTTCGGTCAATGCCTTGATCGTGTCGCTCATGGCGTGCTCCTCCGTTTCACCAAGGTGCGCAAAGGATGCGCCCGCGGGCGTTCCCGAAGCGTTCCCGACCTGCTCGGCTTTGTTCTCCATAGCCGACGCTCGCCGAAGCATGAAAACCGACTGCATGCTGCGGCCCGGACCAGGTTTTGGCAAAGGGCGGTCAGTTGATCCGCCTGGGCCATTTTCTGGCGGTATGGAAAACGCGCAGAACTTCCACGGTACCGCCTCGCACGCGATAAGGGAGGATGTACGGGAAACGGGTCACGACAAGTTCCCTCGTTCCGGTAATGCGGCCCGGGCGCCCCATATTGGGGTGATCCGCGAGCATTGCGGCACTATTTCGCATGTGCCGAACGAACTCCGCCGCCACGCGCGGGTTGTCTTCCGCGATGTAGGCCGCTTCGTCGTCCAGGTTCTCCAGAGCACGACGCAGCCACTTAACCGGCATACTTCCTCATGACCGCATCGACTTCATCATCGGATGCGAAATCATTGGCATCCGCTTCCTTGAGCGCCTGTTGTATTTCACCGATTTGCCAACCCTCAAGTTCAAGATATTGCCGAATGGCTTCACCAGCCAGGTAAGACTTGGAGCGGTGGGTCGCGTCAGCCAGTTTGTCGAGCTGTTCCTTCATCTCCGTCGGAACGCGCAAGGTCAGTGTCGTGGTTTCCATCATCGTACCTTGTGTTGCCATGTACACAACTGAATGCTAGCACGAAAAATTGTGCGAAAAGGACTTTGAAGAACATGCCGGGCGCGGCCCGGATCGAGCACGACAAGGCGCTCAAGCGGGTGATCGCAGCGCGCGAAGCTCCAGCCAGCCAGCCCCTTGCGCGCGGGCGATCTCGACGGCACGGCGCAGGGAAGCGGCGGCGGCTTCGCTTTCCCCGCTGCGATAAGCCAGCTCGCCGTCGACGCGCCACAGTTCGGCCTCGAGATAGCGCTGGTTGCAGCGCTGTGACCATGCGAGCGCCTCGCGGGTGGCGGCGCGTCCCTCGCGGAACTCGCGGAGCATGCCGCGCGCCCGGGCGAGGAGAAGAAGGGTGTAGGTCAGATGCAGGGTCTCCCCTTCGGCACGCGAGCGCGCCACCGAGCGCAGGATCGTCTCGATGCCCCCTGCCGATCCGCCGCCCACGTCCAGCCAGCCCCGAAGGGCCTCCAGCACGACCATGAGGTAGCGGTCGGAAAACCGCTTCCACAGCCGGTCGGCGTCCGCGAGGAGCTCGGCGAGGCGGGCGAGATCCTCGGCTTCGGCCGCGATGATCGCCGCGTAAGTGGTGACGTACCCCAAAGTCATCAGATGATCGAGGCCGGCGGCGATCGCGAGCGCCGATCGGGCCGTCTCGTCGGCGCGGCCGGGATCTCCGGCCCACAGATCGACCCAGGCCCGCCGCACGAGGCACACCGCCTTCGGGTCCTGGGCGTACAAGGCCAGATGCTCGTCGCGATGGGAAACGTCGTAGGCCTCGACCGCGCCATCGAGATAATGGCGGGCGCTGGCCAGATCGCCGCGCCAGAACGCGCTCACGCCGAGGAGATAGCGGCCCTCGGTCCGGGCGACCGGATCATGACTCTCATGCTCGAGAAGCGCCCGCGCGAGCTCATCGCAGTCGTCGAAGCGGCAGCCCTGCAGCCGGGCGAGGCCGAGACCACGGAGGATCGGCGGCGCCACGGGTCGGCGTAGCTTGCGGCACAGCGACAGGGCGCGCTCGTAGAGTTGGTGCGCCCCCCTGGAGCCGTACCCGTCGAGGGCAACAAGCGGGGATCCGAGGGCGATCCGGAGGTCGAGTTCGAGTGCATCGCGGTCGGCTGACGGTGGCAATTCGGCGAGCAGCGCGAGCGCGCGCTGAAACAGGGTGACCGCTTCGTCGAGGGCCGACACCGCCACCGCTCGGGCCCCCGCCGCGCGATAGGCGTCGATGGCCGGTTCGACCATGCCGGCCTGGTCGTAGTGTGCGGCGAGCTGCGGGCTTGCCGCGTCGATGTCCTTGTCGCGCCCGATCGCGATCGCCGCGGCGACGGCGCGGTGGAGCTGGCGTCGACGCGCCGGGCTGACCATATCCAGCGCGACGGCCCGAAGCTTGTCGTGAGTGAAATCGTACGTCAGCCCCTGTTCGCGAATGATCCGGCGACGCCAGAGTTCGTCGACGTGATCAACGAGTTCGTGTTCGTCGGTCCCGGTGGCCGAGGCCAGCACACCGACCGAGAAGGGCCGGCCGATGACGGCCGCCACTTCGGCGAGTTGCCGAGCGCCGTCAGTGAGTTGGCCCAATCTGGCGCGCAGCACCGCCCGCATCGTCGGAGTGAGCACTGCCTGACCGCCGTCTGCGGAGATCCCGGCTCGGAGCGCTTCGATGACGAAGAGTGGATTGCCTTCCGTCTCGCGCCACAGTCGTGCCGCCAGCTTCGGATCGAGCGTGGCCTCGGCACGCAGCTGGGCAGCGAGCGTCGCAGTGGTGGTTTCGTCGAGTCGGTCAAGTGGCACGGTGGTCATTGCCTGATCGTGGCCCAGGGCGTCGACGAGTCCGACGAGGGGATGCTGCGGTGGAAGCTCCTCCCAGCGCACGGTACCGACGATCAGGACCGGTGCCGTCTGTCCGGCACGGACGACGAATCCGATCAACTCGATGGTTTCGGCGTCACACCACTGCAGATCGTCGATGATCAACAAGCGCGGCCGATCGCCGGCGACAATCGCCCGGCCCACCGCATCGAACAGCCGATGGCGCTGAGCCGGGTCGCCCGACCGGCGCCGTTCAGACGGCCGGGAAGCGTCGCGGAGCTCGGGCAGCAAACGCGCGAGCTCGACCCGCCAGACCGCGTCGAGCGTGTCGATGTGGCTTCGGATGGCGTCCGATCGGAGCAGCTCGATGACGGGACCCCATGGCAGTCTGCCCGCAGCCTCGTAGGCACGCGCCGAGGCCACTCCGTGCCCCTCTGCCCGAACGTGGCGGCCGAGTTCGAGGGCGAGACGGGATTTTCCGATCCCCGCTTCCCCGGTCACCAGCACGAAATGTGTCCCCCTCTCCCGCGCGGCGTTCCATGCCGCGACAAGCTGCTTCCATTCGAGGTCGCGACCGACGAAAGGCGATTCGGCGACGGGCAGGTCCTTGCCCCGCACTTCGTCGCGGTCGAGCGTGCCGGCCCGGAGCTGTCGGTACAGGGACCCGATCCCCTCGCCCGGTGCCACCCCGAGCTCGCGCTCGAGCACCTCCGCATAGCGGTGGTAGGCGCGCAGCGCCGCAGCTCGATCGCCAAGCGCGAGGTGTGCTGCCATCTGAAATCGAACGGCCGCTTCGTCGGTCGGCTCCAGGCCGATGATGCGTTGGGTATGCCTGAGCGCGGCCTGGTGGTCGTTGCGCCTCGCGGCCTCTTCGGTCAGCCGCACGAGGGCCCGATATGCCTCGGCGCGAAGTGTCGCTCGCTCATCAACGACACAGTCGTCATAACAGGCGGGAAGGAGATCGCCCCCATAGAGGCGCGCGGCGAGCTCGAAATCGCCGGCCGCCACGGCATCCCGGAACCTCAGCACGTCGACCTCGCTCGGCCCGGTCGCGATCCACCGCACCGTCTCGTGGTCGATGTCGACGAACTCGCCGCTGTCCGGAAGGGCATGACGGAAATCGTGGAGCAGCTTTCTGAGGTTCGTGCGCGCCTGCGCTTCGTCGGAGTCGGGCCAGAGCTCGAACGCGAGTCGTGAGCGGTGCTGCGGGCTTCGCCGCAGCGCGATCAACGCCAGAAACCGTTGCAGGCGAAGCGAGTCGAAGGCGCGAAGACGCCGGCCGTCCAGGATGATCTCGACCGCACCAAGAAGTCGGACCTGTAACCGGACCTGTAACCGCCTCGGCCGCTCGCCACCGACCCCGCTCGTGTCACTCGGCATAGGGCTCTTCTGGCTGCGCTCCCCCTGTCCGGTCGCGGGTCTTCCCGGCTTACGGGCTTTCGTTCTTCCCCTTGTTGTCCCGCCCGCCAGTTTCCCCGGCCTTCGGCGCGACCGGGTCGCGTTTCGGTGACACGGCCGGCGGATCGCTCGCCGGGAAACTCTCTTCGCTCGACTCGTCGATAAGATCCTCGACATGCGAATCCTTCGGCTTGTGCACCGAAGGATCGGTGTACGGTTTCTGTGGTGTGGTGGTCATGGAAATCTCCTTGTTGAACACGATCACGGACGTCCCCATACGACGTCGGGCCGGGCGGGGGGTTCCACGGCCAAACCGGACGGATGGAATGGCTCAGGGACGGTCGTTCCCTTCGGTGTCGGTCCAGATTTCGATCTGGCGCAGCACCGAAAGCACGATCCACGTGATCACGGTCGCGGCGATCGCAACGCCGAAACGTCCCAGCCCGATCGTCACGCCGATCGCGGACGTCATCCATATCCCCGCGGCGGTCGTCAGTCCGCGGATGTTGTTTTCCCGTTCGCGTTTCAGGATCGCGCCCGCGCCGAGGAAACCGATGCCGGTGACCAAGCCCTGGATGACGCGCGACAGGCCGGAGCTGTCCATGCCTCCCTCCACCGCGGCGATGACGAACAGCGTCGAGCCGGACGCGACGAGGATATGCGTGCGCAATCCGGCGGCCTTTCCCGCGCGTTCGCGCTGCATGCCGATGACGGCGCCGCACAGCAGCGCGACCATCAGGCGCAGCACCGGCCTGACGAGTTCCTGGAACCCACCCAGCCCGGCAGTGAGTTCGGCGAGGATCGTATCCAAGACTGCTCTCATCGGGGCCACGGTCCCCTGATTGGCGCCCCGCGCTGCGGGAGGCCGATCGTTCGGCAAAAAACAGGGCCGGGGCGAAATTCCGCCGCCGGCCCTCATGCAGCGGATCAGTGGCTCGGAGGCTGCCAGTAGTTCTGCTGGCCGTAATAGGCGTGTATTTCACTCGCCCACGTGATGTCGGCCATGCTCGGCCAGTGGTCCTTGTCGAATCCCGGAGCGCTCTTCAGCCGTTCAGCATCCACGTCGAGGATGAAGCACTTGCGGTCCGTGTCGAGCGTCAAGGCGCCCCACGGGATCGCAAAGAGCTTGCGCCCGAGACCGAGGAAACCACCCGTCGACAGCACTGCGTACGCGACCCGGCCGCTCTGCACGTCGATCATGACCTCCTTGATATTGCCCAGGTCTTCGCCGGCACGGTTGACGACGTCATCGCCTTCCAGCGTGCTCGCCGCCATGACCTGGGGGCCGGGTCCGCTGCGGTCTTCGTTTCCCGAACCGACGATGTCGGCGTGTTGAGTGGTAGTGGTGGTGGTGCCGGGAGGATTGATGCTTGCCATGTCATTGCTCCTTTTGGATGAAAGTTCCACGATGAAGACGGCCGGACACCGCGCGCGACGTCCGGCCGGCCCTGCTCACTCCCTGCTTTGTCCTTTCGACTCGCCGGAGGAGCTTCCTCGTCCGCCCGAATCGCCCGGCTCCGGTTGCCCGGATACCGATCGCCCGGACGAAGCTCCGGTTTCCTGCGCGGCCCGATTCGACGATGCCTCGAAACGGGCGAACGACTCCGCTCCCGCCGGAGGCTCCGGAGCGCGGATGCGCAGGTGGTTTTCGATGTCCTTGACGCCCCAGCAGCTGTCCGCGACGTCTTCGATCACGTGCTTCATGTGGCGCTCCGGAACGGTCCCTTCGAGCGTGACGCAGCCGTCCGAAACATTCACCGAGACCTCGGTGACGTCGAGCGACCGGTCCTGCATGAGGCGCTCGCAGACGACTTCGCGAAGACGCTCGTCGGAACGCGAATAGCCTTTCGGCCCCTGCCGGCCGCGCCCGGCGCCGCTCCACAGCGGCATGCCGCGGTATTGCGGGGTGCGGCTGCAGGACGGGCTGCCGACGTACGGCAATTCCTGGTCCTGAATCCACTGGCCTTGCGACGACCCGTAGTCGCCCGCGCCGAAGCCGCCGCGCACGCCGCCCTGCTGGAAGCGCCCCGGAGTGGGGTCCACCGGGCCGTAGTCCGCGTCGCCGGAAACCCCGTGATACGGCCGGTTGCCGCCGTACCCACCCCCTTCGAGACTCCCGCCCGGGTTGCCCCTGCGCCAGTCCTGGAGGTTAGGGTCCTGGCCGGACCGTCCGTATTCCTGGCTCGTGCGTCCGCCGAACGAGCCTTCCCGCACCGAGCCATAGCCTCCTGCCGAACCCCCGTCGTCGAAACCGCGCTGGCTGTCCTGCAGCTGTTGCGGCTGGCGCGATCCGCTGCCCTCGCCCTGTCCGTACACAGCGGGGGGTTTGCCATAACCCGGCCCCGGCATGCCGGGGCCACCTTGTCCGCGGCGGACCTCTTCGTCGTGCTGCCGTGTTGGTTGCGAACGATGTCGTTTCATCATCGTGCTCCTCCTGCGCGATCGGTGAGGGGCCGGAGCGCCGCCTTGCGCCGGCGACCCTGCTCCATCTTCCGCGGAGAGTGGCAAACGTCGTGCCCACGGTGGGCGCCCCGCCGAACGGCCCGATGGCCGTTACGGCAGCGCAAGGCGTGCAACGATTACAGGAGGGTGCAATTAGCGGCGCGAACCGGCGCGGCCAGTGTCACGCCGCCGATGCCTGGCGGCGTTGCGCGTCGAGGTCCGCGACGTCGAGTGTCGCGGCGATGGTCTCGATCAGGATCCGCGCCTCGACCGGTTTGCCGACGCATTCCTGGAAGCCGGCGAGTTCGAAGCGCGTGCGGTCGAGGCGACTCAGGGCGGTCACTGCGACTGCCGGGATGAACGGCAGCGAAGCCAGCTCGCGCACGCGCTGCAGCACGCTGAAGCCGCTGTCGCCCGGCATCGCGATGTCGAGCAGCAGGATCGCCGGCGGGCTGATGGCATCCGGCCGGGCGAGTTCCACGAGGAGTTCGGCACCGGAACTGAAGGTGCGCACGCGCGCACCGGCCTGCGACAAGATCAGCGTCATCACTTCGCGCGCGTCCGCCTCGTCATCGACCACCAGCGCTTCGACGCCTTCGAGCGCGGTACGCGGCGGACGGCCTTCCCGCGCCTCGGGCGATTCGCCCGGCAGGGCATCCTGCACCGGGCCGGGCAGTTCCACCGTGAATACCGAACCGCGGCCCGGGCCGGCGCTCTCGACCCGCACGCTGCCGCCGTGGAGTTCGACCAGGTTGCGCACCAGCGCGAGCCCGATCCCGAGGCCCTGGTGGCGACGCGTCATCGAGGTGTCGGCCTGGCTGAAGCGGTCGAACACGTGCGGCAGGAAGCCGGCCTCGATGCCGACCCCGGAATCGGCGACCGACAGGTTCACCGACGTCTCGCCTTGGGTCAGGCGCAGCTCGACCCAGCCGCCTTCGGTGGTGAACTTCAGCGCGTTCGCGAGCAGATTGATGACGATCTGCTGCAGCCGGTCGTGGTCGCCGTTGATCGTCATCGACGGGCGATCGGTGTGGACGCGCAGCTCGATCCGTTTCGCCTTCGCCGTGTCCCACGAAAGGTCGATCGCCGCGTTGACGATCTCGACGAGATTCACGCGGCGGCTGTTCAGCTCGAGCTTGCCGCTGATGATCCGCGACGTGTCGAGCAGGTCGTCGATCAGCCGTGCCTGATGGTCGATGTTGCGCTTGATCGCCTCCGCTGCGCGCGCCACCGTCGTGGGTTCGGGGCTGCCCGACGCGGTGAGCACCTGGCTCCAGCCTTTGAGCGCGTTCAGCGGCGAACGCAGCTCGTGCGAAACGATCGCGAGGAACTCGTCCTTCGCGCGGTTAGCGCGTTCGGCCTCGCCGCGCAGGCGGTGTTCGGCGACGAGCAGCTGTTCGAGTTCGCGCTGCGCGCGCTTGCGCTCGGTGATGTCCTTGGAGACGCCGACGAGGCCGAACACGTGTCCCTGCGAGTCGCGCAGCGGCGATTTCGTCACGAGGAAAGTGCGCGTGCCGGCGCGTGTCGTGCGCGTTTCCTCGACGACGATCGGCCGGCGCGTCTCGATGACGCGGCGGTCGTTTTCGAGGATGCGCCGCATTTCCTCGGAGTCGCCGAAAAGGCTCTCTTCCTTGTGTCCGACGACCTGCGCGCGGCTCAGCCCCATCGCCTGCAGCGCAGCCGGATTGACCATCATGATGCGGCCTTCGCGGCTTTTCGCGACGATCAGCTCCGGCGTGCTGGCGGCGATCGTGCGCAGCAGCGTCGTGCTCTCGCGCAGCACCGACATGGTCCGTTCCAGCGCCCGCGTGCGGTCACCGACGCGCCGGTCGAGTGCCGCGTAGGCCTGCCGATCCGCATGTTCCCGCGCGCGATGGGCGCGCGCGTCGCGCAGCACCAGCACGCCGCCGCTGATCCCGCCTTTCCAGTCGCGGATCGGCGTCGCGGTCGCCTCTACCGCGCGCACGCTGCCGTCGCGCATGCGCAACGCCGGTTCGCCGCTGATCGTCACCTGGCGCAGCTCGGAAAACGCCCTCGCGAACGGCGACCCCATCGGCTGGTCGGTCGCTTCGTCGACGAGCACGACCAGCTCCCGCAGATCGCGGCCGATCGCGTCGCCGACCTTCACATCGAGCAACGTCTCGGCCGCCGGGTTGAGGAACCCGACGCGCATCTCGTCATTGACGGTGATGACTGCGTCCTCGATCGTCGCCAGCGTCACCTCCAGCCACTGCTGCTGCGTGTTGGCGCGGATCTCGGCGATCGAACGGTCGGTGTTCATCTCGTCGAGCCGGGCGGCGGTCCACAGGATCAGGACCGTGCACGCGACGATCATCGCGACCGCCACGACCCCTTCGCTCTCGATCACGCCGAACCATCCGAAGCGCTGGCCCAGTGCCTGCAGCCAGCCGGCCAAGAGCGGCACGGCGACCGCGACCGGCAGCAGGCGGCGGAAAATCACCGCGCCGGGCGAATCGTGCTCGAGCAACTGCATGAACCGCGGCGACGGGTGCCTGACCAGCAGGCTGAAACTCGTGATCAGCAGCGCCAGCGCGACCGGCAGCGCGATGCCGACCGAAGGAATCGCGAGGTTCAGGCGGACGAGGTGGAAAGTCAGCCCGACCACCGCCACCAGCGCGACGCCGCCGACGGCCACGGCCAGCAGCCGCGAGATCGCGAGCAGGCGGTGGTCGCTCAGGGGCGCCAGCGCCAGCGCCGCGGCAAGAAGGAGGTAGGTGGTGGCTGTCCCGACCGCTGGCTCGGACGGGGAATAAATGGATCCGGGTTCGGCCGGCGGCAGCAGCGGCGACAGGACCATGCCGACCGGGTCGGGTCCGACCGTCAGGGCCATCACCGACATCAGCGCGACGGCAAGAGCCGCCACCGCGACGGTGAAACGTGCGCGCGCGGCCGGGGCACGATCGAGCTCGCGCAACGCGAAAGCAACGAACAGGAGCTTGACAATGCTGGTCGGCATGAACGGCACAGAATCCGCCCCCAGCGTCCCGAGAGCGGGCATCCCGACGAACCACCCCACCGCGCCGATCAGCGCCAGCACCACGACGGCGGGGCTCGCGTACGCGGACACCTGCTGGAGCCGCATGCCCCAGACACTCGGGGCCCGTTCCGCGGCAGCGGGAAGGAATACGCTATCGCCCATTCGCATCGTCATCGGCATGGTCAGTCATCTGTGACCTCCAAACCGCACCGACCTCCAGCCTCGCGTCACGCTTGTGCAAAGACGGCCGCCATCCGGTTCACTCATCTTATGACCGTGATCCGGTGGCGGTGTTCTTTTTTGCAGATAATTACCGTTTCGCAATCGCGCGCGGCCCCTGCCAGGGATATGACTGGGCCGCGGCCGCGCTTGACGGAGCGGTTCTGCCTGCGCCTTGCTGCTGCACCCACCCCACCACATGCGGCACCGCGGCCCATGGGTTGCCGTAGCGCCAGCGCAACACAGACAGCGCCAGGCCTGTCGCCACCGCGAGAAAGCCCTTGCGCACCGGCGCCGCCGCCTCGTGCCGGCGAGGGCGTCGCCGCAGCACGTTGCCGACGACAAACCCCATCATCAACGCTGCCCCCAGACCCCGCGGGGAGGTGAGTTCGTTGCGCACATGCCCGCGCCACGCATCAAACTGCGCGTCCAATAATGCCCGCTCGCGCGCGACCCGCGCTTCGGCCTGCGCGAGCGATCCTCCACGTGTGTTCATTGTCCGTCTCCGCGCGGCGGCTCGCCCTCGACCTGCCGCAACGTCGCCGCGAGCGGTGGATTGCGCTTGAGCTGACGCCACAGCCAGGTGCCCGCGAGCGCGGCGGCGATGATGTTGATCAGTCCCGCGCACGCCAGCACCCCCGGCCACGGGATGCCATCCTGGAGCAGCCAGCCGGCGACGGCGACGACGAATGCGAGCCACGCCGTGACCACCAGCACTGCCGCCACGATCGCGACGCACAGCACTTCGATGACTTGGTGCACCGCGTGGCGGGCGTCGACGACGACCAGCGCTGCGTACGCTTTGGCCAGACTTTTGACCCGACGCAACAGGCCCGGCAGCGAAGGGTCTGCCGGGCCTGTCTCGTATGTTCCCGCCGCCATCACCGACTCCCGCTCGTGGGACGCGATCAGTGCGACGTGAAGCGGCTGAACAGCATCCCCACTCCCACCGCGATCACCACCGACGCGACCGGATGGCGCCTGACGCACTCGCGTGCGCCCTCCAGCATATGCTCCTGCGCCGCGATCCACTCCTGCCCTTTTTCCCCGGCGTGCCGCAGCGTCGAGGATGCAGCCCCGGCAACACGATTGACCGCCTCGTGGGCAGTGCTCGAGAGCTGCTCTATTTTCTCCGCTCCCTTCTCCGCGCTTCCGGCCATCGTGCCTTGCGTACCCGTTGTCGTGTTTTCCATTCTGGGTTCTCCTTTGAGTGATCTGTCAAAGCCCGTTGCCGAGGCAAAGCCGCTGGCGCACTCGCCGCGCAAACCGCGTGCCCAGACGGGATGACGTTCATCGCCGGCGCTCGTCGTCGCGCGGGTCGCGGTTCGTCGCCTCCGGCGTATCGGGCGGCACGTCGGCACCGGGCGAGCGTTCGGGCGGCACGCCCGGACCCGGGACGTCCGACGGAATACCGCGCCCCGTGGTGTCGCGCAGGCCGCGGCGGATATCACGCGCCGCCTGTTCGATCACCTTGCGCGGGAGTTTCCCCTGCGGCTCGGGCCGATCGGGCGCTTCGTCCCTTTCATGCGGCAGCGACATCTCGTCGGCGACCGGGGGACGGGCCAGGTTCGTGGCTTCGGCGTCGGGGACCGGATAACGGGGGTTCGGTGGATCGGCCGGCCCGGGCCTGGATGGATCGCGTCTGCTTTCCTTGCTCATGGGCACACCTCCGGGGGAGTTTGCATGTTCTCTCCTGCAAGCACATTCCATGCAGGGGAAAAACGCCTCCCGCCGCAGGAAATGCAATGCGGATGTCCAGTAAGACTTACGCCAGCCTGTAAGACTTACATCGACGCAACCCGCCCCGCCGCTGCGGCATCACTGGACCCCGTTGTTCGAAACGCGGTCCTCGTCGTCGCCCGGCCCGCCTGCGAACTCCTCGGCATCCTCTTCGTCATAGAGCTCCTTGCCGGCGTTATAGACGGCGAGGCGGTTGTAGAGCGTCTTGAGGCTGATGCCGAGCATCTCGGCCGCCTTGCGCTTGACGTTGCCGCATTCCATCAGCGTGGCCTCCATGACCCGCCGGTTGACTTCGTCGAGCGGCGTGCCGACGCGGATCGTGATCACCGAGCTGTGCGACTTCTGCAGGAAATTCTCCGGCGCGTGGTCCGGCTCGATGACGTCGTCGGCCAGGATGAAGGCGCGATGGACGTAGTTCTTCAGCTCACGCACGTTGCCCGGCCAGTTGTGCGCATACAGCGCGGCGATCGCCGCAGGCGAGAAACGCTTGTTCGTCTGCTCCTGCTCGTTGAGTTCGGCGAGGAAATGTTCCGCAAGCAGTTCCAGGTCGGTGCCGCGTTCGCGCAACGGCGGCAGGTAGATCGGGAACACGTTGAGGCGGTGGTAGAGGTCTTCGCGCATGCGGCCCTCGGCGACCGCTTTTTCGGGCGAGCGGTTCGTCGCGGCGATCAGCCGCACGTCGGTCGCGATATGTTCGTTCGTGCCGACCCGCATGAACGTGCCGGTCTCGAGCACGCGCAGCAGCTTGACCTGGAGATCCGGTCGCATCTCGGTGACTTCGTCGAGGAACAGTGTGCCGCGGTTGGCTCGTTCGAAAAAGCCGTGGTGCTGGCGGTCGGCCCCGGTGAAGCTGCCTTTCTCGTGTCCGAACAGCTCGCTCTCGACGAGCTGCGGCGAGACCGCGCCGCAGTTGAGCGGCAGGAACGGGTGGCGCTTGCGCCGGCTCAGGTCGTGGATGGTCTGCGCAACCACTTCCTTGCCGGTGCCGCTCTCGCCGATCAGCAGCACCGAGGCCGAGGTCGGCGCGACCCGCGATAGCTGGTCGTACAGGCGGTGCATCGGCGGGGAGCTGCCGAGGATGTGGCCGAAGCGTCCGAGCTTGCGCAGTTCGTTGCGCAGCTCGCCGATTTCCTGGCGGAAATGCTCCGTTTTCGGGATCCGCTGCAGGATGCCGCGCAGGCGCTCGATGTCGACCGGCTTGACGAGGTAGTCGGTGGCGCCGGAGCGCAGCGCGTCGATCGCGGTCTCGACGCTCGCGTGCCCGGTGATGACGACCACTTCCGTGGTGTCGCGCGATTCGAGCTCGTCGACGAGCTCGATCCCCAGCCCGTCGGGAAGCATCAGGTCGGTGAGCACGACATCGGGGGTCGAGCGGGTGAGATGGATGCGCGCGGCGCGCAACGAATCGGCGGTGGCCACGGTATAGCCCTCGCCTTTGATGAACTCGCTGAGCCAGCCTATGGTTTCCGAGTCGTCATCGACCAGCAATACGTTGGACATCTCTCCTCCGTGGTGGCACGACGCTAGCTTGATACTAGTCCCGCCAACCTCCGCCCATCGCGGGAAGTTGTAATTTTTTCAGTCAATTGCCTGCGAGCTGTCGCCCGTTGGAGCGCCCGCGCCGGGAAAGCGGATTGCAGCGGAGCGTGAAAGGGCGACGGCTGCAGACGCGCGTCGCCGGTGCGCAGGAGGAGGCCATGATGGCGATCGACTGGAATGAAATGTTTGGGCTGACGGTTTCGCCGCTCGAGCTCTTCATCCGCGGCACGATCGTGTATTGGGCGATCTTCGCGATGTTCCGCACCATCCTGCAGCGCGACATCGGCGCCGTCGGCGTCGCTGACGTGCCGTTCGGCATCACGCCGCTCGAAACGATGGCCTGCAGCTGCCCGGTGATAGGCTCAAAGGTCGGCGGCATCAAGCACACCGTCGTCGACGGGGTCACGGGATTTCGGCCGCGCCGGCATGCGGCGCATGCGCAGCAGCTGCCGATGGGGGAGACATCGTGGCCCTGAATGCTGCGGTTTTCATCGACAAGGACGGCACGCTGATCGACGACGTGCCGTACAACGTCGATCCGGCCAAAGTGCGCCTGCGCGACGGCGCCGGCGAAGCGCTCGCACGGCTCCAGCGCCACGGCTACCACCTCATCCTGGTGACGAACCAGCCGGGCGTGGCGTTCGGCCTGTTCGAGCCCGATGCGCTCGAAGCGGTGTGGGCCGCGATCGCCGCGCTGCTGTCGCCGTACGGCGTCGTGTTCGACGCGATCTATCACTGCCCCCACCATCCGCAGGGCACCGACGACCGCTTCGCCGGCCGCTGCGAATGCCGCAAGCCCGAACCCGGCCTGCTGCTGCAGGCCGCGCAGGACCACCGCCTCGACCTGCGGCGCTCGTGGCTGATCGGCGACATCCTCGACGACATCGAAGCCGGACGACGGGCCGGTTGCCGCACCGTGCTGCTGGCGGTCGGGTCGGAAACGGAATGGCGCCACGGGCCGATGCGCGAGCCCGACCTCGTCGCATCGAGCCTCGCCGAAGCGGTCGACGGCATCCTCGAATGGACGCCGGCCGAGGTGCTCGACAGCATCGCGGCGGAACCCGAGAGCGGGTTCACGGTGTGGCAGACGGACGAGCCGGGATGAACGCGCTGACGCGGGCCGCGCGCTGGAAAGAGGCACGACGCATCCTCGCGGTGCGGCTCGACAACCTCGGCGACGCGCTGATGACCACCCCTGCGCTGCGGGCCTTGCGCGAATCCGTACCGGGCCGGCATATCACCTTGCTCGCGTCCGCGGCGCCGGCGCGCGAGGCCGCGTGGGCCGCGCGGCTCAGGCTGCCGCCGCTGCTCGCATCGCCACGTAAAGCCGCGCGTATCGGCCGGCGCTGCCCCCCCAGCTGAAGTCGCGCGCCATGCCGTTGCGACACAGCGTGCGCCACGCCACGCGGTCGGCGAACACCTTCATCGCGCGGTCGACGGCCTCGACCAGCGCCGCCGGCGTCGCGTCGGCGAACAGGAAACCGGACGCTTCGCCGCGATGCAGGCTGTCGATGCTGAAGTCGCCGACCGAGTCGACGAGCCCGCCCGTCGCGCGCACGATCGGCGGCGTGCCGTAGCGCTGGCTGTACATCTGGTTCAGCCCGCACGGCTCGAAGCGCGACGGCATCACGAACGCATCGGCGCCGGCCTCGATGCGGTGCGCGAGCCGCTCGTCGAAGCCGATCACCGCCGCGATGCGCTCCGGCGTCGCGGCCGCGCGTTCGCGCCACGCCTCTTCGAAGCGCGCGTCGCCGCCTCCGAGCAGCGCGAGCTGCACCGGCCGCGCAAGCAATTCCGGCAGCGCATCGAGCACCAGGTCGATGCCCTTCTGGTCGGTCAGGCGGCTGATCATGCCGAGCAGCAGCGCGCCGTCGTCGGCCGCCAGTCCCAACTCGGCCTGCAGTGCGCGCTTGTTCGGCGCCTTGTCTTCGAGCGTGTCCGCATCGTAGTTCGCGTGGAGATACGGATCGGTGCGCGAATCCCAGGCATCCACGTCGATGCCGTTGAGGATGCCGGCGAGGCGGTTCGCGCGCGTTTCGAGCAGCCCCTGCAGGCCGCAGCCGTGCGCCTCGGTGCGGATCTCGCGCGCGTAGGTCGGGCTGACGGCGACGATGCGGTCGGCGTAGTAGAGGCCGGCCTTCAGGAACGACAGCTTGCCCCAGTACTCGACGCCTTCGGGCGCAAGGCTCTCCGGCGGCAGTCCGAGCCGCTCGGCGACGTCGAGCGGGAAGATCCCCTGGAACGCGAGGTTATGGACGACGACGAGGCTCGGCGCGGCGCCCGGCAGGCCGAGCTTCAGGTACGCCGGCGCGAGAGCCGTGGGCCAGTCGTTGCAGTGCAGGATGTCCGCGCGCCACACCAGCGGGCTCGCGGCGCTCGCCAGCCGCGCGGCGACGTGCGACAGCAGGCCGAAGCGCAGCGCATTGTCGGCGTAGTCGACGCCCTCGCCGTCCTGGTACGGGCCGCCTTCCCGGCGGTACAGCGACGGACAATCGAGCACCAGCGCCGGCACGCCGCTCGGCAGCCGGGCGCGCAGCAGGCGGGCGGACGGCAGGCCGTGCTCGGCGCGGATGTCCGCGACCTTGCGCGCATTGCGCGCCGCCTCGCGCACCGACGGATAGCCCGGCAGCAGCACGCACACGTCGAGCCCGAGCGCGGCCAGCGCGGCCGGCAGGCTCGCGCTGACGTCGCCGAGTCCGCCCGTCTTGGCCCACGGCGCGCACTCGGGCGTCGCGAACAGCACGCGGAGCCGGGCGGCTTTCCTGGTGGCATTCATCCCGCCTCCCGGCTGGCGACGGCACGCTCGCGTTGCGGCACGAGCAGGGCCAGCGGCAGCGCACCGAACAGGCGCGCGACATCGAGACGGCAGCGGTTGCCGGCGCACTCCGGCCGCACGCCCTGCCCGCACAGCGCATCGCGCCATTGCCGGCCTTCCGAGAACGCCGGCAGCTCGACGAACGTGCCCTGCCAGATCGCCGCGTCGCGCAGCAGCGAGGCGTCGCCGCGGCACAGCGTGAACAGCAGGCGCGAGGCGACGACGACGACGATGTCGTCGCCGAGCACGCGCGCGAACGCGACGACGTGCAGCGCCGCCGGCCCGTCCGTCTCCAGCGCGACATAGCGGCCGAAGCGCATCGTCTGCTCGAACTCGCGCCGCACCGCGAGCGCGCGCCACAGCACGTAGAGCTTGGTGCGACCGTCGTCGCGAGCGTCGGACATCGCGCCGAGCATCGCGGCGAGCACGTTGCGCCGCGTGGCCTCGTCCGCACCGTCCGGGCACGCCTGCTGCAGGCCGTGCAGGAGTTCGCGCGCGGCGGCGAAATCGACCCGGAGGCGGTTGTCCGGGTCCACGAGCCGGTAGTTCCACGTCTCGCAACCCTGGTAGATGTCCGGCACGCCGGGGGCGGTGAGCTTGAGCAGCGCCATCGCGAGGCTGTTGTAGCAGCCGAAGCATGACACCCGCGCGTGGAACGGCAGGAAGTCGGCGACGAACGGATTGTCGAGCCCGCCGGCAAAGAGGCGCCGCACGAAGCCGGAAAGCGCCGCCTCGTAGCCGGGCTCGGGGTTCATCCAGCTGGTGTGCCGTTTCGCCTCGCGCACGGCCTTCAGCATGTAGGCGTCGACACGGCGCGCGAGCTCGGCCAGACCGCGACCGTCGGGCGGTGTCGCCGGCCACACGCCGAGCAGCGTCTGGTACAGCAGGTATTCGTCGTTGCACGACGGCGCAAGCGCGTCATTGACCCGGCGCTTGTGGCGCTCGTTGAGCTTGCGCCAACGTCGCAGCGCGAGCCGCCACGCGCCCGGCATTTCGGACAGCACGTCGATGCGCGCGCGCACGTCCTCCGAGCGCTTGCTGTCGTGGGTCGAACTGCCGAGCAGGCCGAACGGGTGGCTCGCCGCGACGCGCTCGTTCGCGGCGTGGAAATCCTGCACCGCGATGCCGAACGTGTGCGGATCGCCGCCGACGTCGTTCAGCGACACCAGCCGGTTGTAGCGGTAGAACGCGGTGTCTTCCATCGACTTGGCCATCACCGGCGCGGTGAACTGCTGGAAGCGCCGCACAAAGCGCAGCTTGAGCGGGCGCAGTTCGGCCGCGGTTTCGGTCGGCGCCGAGACCAGCACGTCGCGCACGAAGCGCAGCACCGTCGCATCGCCCGCGCGGGTGCGCGCGGCAGCACTCGCGACAGCGCGCTCGATGTAGCGGCGGTCGGTGTCGGAAACCCCGCGCGGCCCGATGTAGGTGCGATAGACCGGGAAGCCGGCGACGATCTCCTTCAGCGCGCCGCGCAGCCGACTGCGCGTGAAATCGCGCGTGCGCCGGTCGTGCTGGGCGATGTCGTGGAGCAGCCCGGCCAGCCCGCTGACTTCGCCCGGCAGCGAATGCATCATGATCAGCAGCTTCGCTTCGTGCAGCACTTCGCTGAAATTGCGCGCTTCGCCGGTGAAGGCGCGGTAGATCCGCGAAAAGCGCGACTCCTGCGCCGAATCGACGAACAGTCCGTTGCACAGGTTCGCGAAGCGGTAGCCGGTGTCGCCGTGCACCGGCCACTCGGCCGGCAGCGGCTCGAACTCGGCGAGGATCTTCTCGACGACGAGATACAGCGCCGGTTCCGGCCCGGCGGGCGGCGTACCGCGGGCGAGCGCGAGCTCGCGGCAGATCGCCGCGTGGCGGGCCTGCAGGCGTTCGAAATACGCGACCGGCTCCGCGAGCCCGTCCGGATGGTCGATGCGCAGGCCCGCCACGCGCCCTTCCGCGAGCCAGCGGAAGATCTGCGCGTGCGTCGCCTCGAACACGCTTTCCACTTCCATGCGCAGCGCCGCGAGGTCGTTGATGTCGAAGAAGCGGCGGTAGTTGATGTCGTCGGCAGCGACGCGCCACGACGCGAGCCGGTACGCCTGGCGCGCGAGCAGCGCGTCGAGCGCGTCAAAACTCGCCGGTTCGCCGACGCGCCCGTTGAACGCTGCAAGCTGTTCCTCGATGCGCGCCCGCACCGCCGGGAGCCGCTCGTGGAGCGCCGCGAGGTGCTGCTTGAAGAGGTTCTTGTTGTGGCGGCGCTCGGTCTGCAGCGCCGGGTCGGCGACGTCGCGCGGCGGCAGGTGGCGCAGCGCCGCGAGCAGCGTCTCGAGTTCGACCTGCTCGGCGGCGGCGACGCTCTGCGCGCCGCGCGTCGAGGCGGCCGGGGTGAGGATCGACGGGTAGTCGCACGGATCGACCGGGAAGCGATGCTCGAAGTAATGCACGCTGAATTCGCCGCGCTCGGCGCAGAAGCCCAGCCGCAGCTCGCCGGCTTCGAGCACCAGCCCGTACTGGTCGCCGAGCACCGGCAGCAGCACTTTGCCGCGCAGCTCCGGGAAAGGCGGCTGCCAGTCGATGTCGAAGTATTCCGCGTATTCGGACGCCTCGCCGTTCTCGAGCACGTCCAGCCACCACTCGTTGTCGGCGCCGAGCACGCCGACGTGGTTGGGCACGACGTCAAGGACCTGCCCGAGCCCGAGCTCGGCCAGCCGCGCGCAGTAACGGTCGAAGTCCGCCTCGCTGCCGATCTCGGGGTTCACCGCCTGGTGGTCGACGATGTCGTAGCCATGCCGGCTGCCGGGGCGCGCCTTCAGGAACGGCGCCGCATAGACGTGGCTGATGCCGAGCTCGGCGAGATAGGGCAGCACCGCTTCGGCCGCGGCGAAGCCGAAGTCGGCGTGGAACTGCAGCCGGTACGTCGCGCGCGGGATTGCCGCAGTCTCCGGGTGGAAATCGGCCGGGCCGCCGCTCAGCTCGCGCAGCGGGCACGGCCGTTCCGCATCCACCGCGGCGCTGACCGCGCGCCACCGCGGGTCGACCTCGATGTCGGCGAGTTCGGCGCCGAGCTTGCGGCGCCAGTTCGGGTATTCGGACTCGCTCGTCCCCGGCAGGTTGACGCCTTCGAGTTGCCCGAGGACGTCCTCGAACTGCACGACCGCAATTGCCGCCGGCGTGCGGGCGATGAAGCGATGCACCGCGACCGCGAGGCGCGGATCGTCGTCCGCGACGCGCGCCGGATCGGTGCCGGCCCCCTCGCCGACCCCCTCCCCGCATCCTTCTTCGGCGGCCAGCGCGGCGAGCAGCGCGCGGCGATCGGCCTCGCGGCGTTCGAGCTGGCGAGCGTGCATCCCCGGCTCGCGGTACATGCCAAGCCTGTCGCGCAGCTGCAGGTCGAAGCCGCTCCAGTAGCTGCACAGCGTCGGCAGGTCGTGCGTCGATACCGACGCCACCGCCTGCGCCGGCCAGTCCCGCGGTGCCCTGAAACCGCCGGCGCCCCAGTCCTGCTCGAAATACAGCGGGCGGTACGAGAGGATCGCGTAGCGCGCCATCGCGTCGCGGACTCCCTGCGGCACGATGCCGAGGTCCTCGCCGATGACGACGCAGCGGTGGCGGCGGCTCTCGAGGCACAGCAGCCCGAGCAGCTCGTCCATCGGGTACGCGACGTAGGCGCCGACGCGGCGCGGCCGGTCGGTCGGCAGCCAGAACAGGCGCATCAGGCTCATCACGTGATCGATGCGCAGCGCGCCCGCGTGGCGCATGTTCGCGCGCAGCACCGCGAGGAAAGGTTCGAAGCACTCGGCCGCGAGGCGCTGCGGGATGACCGGAGGAAAACCCCAGTCCTGCCCTGCCGGGTTGAGCTCGTCGGGCGGCGCGCCGGCGTGGATGCCGAGCGCGTGCAGCTTCGGCCGCGCCCAGGTCTCCGAGCCGCCTTCGTTCACGCCCACCGCGAGGTCGCGGTACAGGCCGATCGCCATGCCGCGCGCCTGCGCCCGCGCGGCGACGCGGCGCAGCTGCGCTTCGGCCTGCCATTGCAGGTACTCGAAGAACTCGACGCGCTCCTCGTTGGCGAGGGCGAACGCTTCGACCGCCGGACCGTCGATGTCGCGGTACGCCTCGGGCCACACCGTCCAGCCCCAGACCGCGCGGTCGAGGCGGAAGAACCGTTCCTGCAGCGCATCGAACAGTGCGTGCGCGCGCAGGCTGCGCCCGCCCTCGCGCTGGAAGTCGCGGAACAGCCCGGCGCGCTGCGTGTTGCGTTCGAGATGCACGCTGCGGAAGTGGCGGTACAGCATCTCGAGCACTTCGAACTTCGCCGCGGCGACGCCGCCGTAGTCGACGAATTCGGTTGCGCGCAGCGCTTCGAGCCGCTGCCGGAACGCGGGCTCCTCGACGTGCTGGCGCGCGGCGGCGCATTCGCCGTAGTCGCGCGTCGTCTCGATCTCGATGTACAGCACGTTGAGCCATTCGCGGCTCGACGGGCTGTACGGGCTGGCGCGTGCCGGATCGTGCGGGAACAGCGCGTGCAGCGGATTGACTCCGACGACGTGCGCGCCGGCGTCGGCGGCGAGGTCGACGAGGCGCAGCAGGTCGCCGAAATCGCCGATCCCCCAGTTGCGCGACGAGCGCAGCGCGTACACCTGCACGGCCGGCCCCCACAGCCGGTCGCCGACGCATTGCGGCGCCGGGCGCGGCAGCTGGAAACAGGTCGCGGGGCAGACCGCGAGCGCCGCGCTGGCCAGTTCGCGCGGTGGCTGCGCGGGCTCGAAGAGCAGCAGCCGGTGGTGCCCCGGCGGCACGTCGATGGGGAGCTCCAGCAGCGTCGGGCGGCGGCTGTCATCGCCACTCCCCTCAGCGTCCGGGACGGGAGTTCCGGGCGAGGCGGAGTCGGGCAGCGTGAGGTCGGCCGGGACGGGGTGCGGCACGACGACGCCGGAACGCTCGCCGCCGTCCTCGAGCACGATGCGCCACGGCAGCGTACGGCCGACGAACTCCGCCGGCAGGTTCGCCGTCAGCCGCAGCGGCGGGGTGCCGCCCTGCACGACCAACAACGGCGGCAGGATGCGCCGGCGCGCAGCGGCGCGCAGGTCCGCGAGACAGGCCGCCGCCTCGGCCTGGTCGGCGACCGGATAGCCGAGCGCGGCGACGATGTCGCGCTTCTTCGCCTCGGGCACGACCGTGCGCTGGCCCCAGGCGTCCTCATACTCGAGCGCGACGCCCAGATCCAGGCACAGCGCGTCGAGTCCTGGGCGCGCCTCGCCGCCGACGTCGTGCCCCCTGCCCGAGTCCGCGTGGATCACCCTCTCGCTCGCCGTCTCGCCGTCCATCTTCCCCCCCTTGTTGCAGCCCGGTTCCTGCGCCTTGCTTCCTGCGCCTCTTTCCAGCTACGTGCCCACGCGGCCCGGCGGCACGACATACGCCCGCACCGAGCACGGCGCGAGCTGCTGCGGTTCGTCCGCGTCCGGCCCGAGCGACGCGAACGGGGCGACTTCGAGGCGATCGAACGTCGCCGCCGCGTTGGCGAGATTGGCGCGCAACACGAGCGCGCCGCCGTCGGCGCACGGCCAGCGGATTTCGAACGCCTCGTCGCCGTGCATCGTCGCCGTGCACGCTCCGGCGACGATCTGCGGCACGCGCGGTACGACAAACTCGTGGCGCAATCCGAGGAACTCCCGATAAAAGCTTAGCCATCGCTGCCCCGCTTCGCTTTCGCGCGCGGTCCAGTCGAGCTTGCTCGCGAGGAACGTCGCCTCGGCGCACGGATCGGGGATTTCGTGCCCGTGCCCGTGCCCGCCCTCGCCGACCGCGGAAAAATGCTCGAAACCCGCGAACTCGCGCTTGCGGCCCTCCCGCACCGCGGTCGCCAGCTCACCCTGGTAGTCGCAGAAGTACAGGAAAGGCGTCGTCGCCCCGGCCTCCTCGCCCATGAACATCAGCGGTGGCGAGGGGGCGAGCAACTGCAGCGCGACGACCGCGCGCAGCCTGTCGGGCGGCGCCAGCGTCACCAGCCGCTCGCCGAACGCGCGGTTGCCGACCTGGTCGTGGTTCTGCAGGAAATTGACGAACGCGGTCGGCGGCAGCGTGGCGCTGGGCTCGCCGCGGGGCCTGTCGTGGAACGGCGACAATTCGCCCTGGTAGGCGAAGCCTTCGGCGAGGCAGCGCACGAGGTGGCGCACCGGCCGGTCCGCGTAGTCGGCGTAATAGCCGTCGCGCTCGCCGGTCAGCAGCACGTGGGCGGCGTGGTGGAAGTCGTCATTCCACTGCGCATCGTAGGTGCCTGTCGACTGCGGCGCGCCGAGCCGCGACGCCTCGTTGTCGACATGTTCGAGGACCAGGTGGAGCTGGCGACGGGCCGCGCGCGAACGCACCCACATCGACAGCTCCTCGAGGATGTGTCTGGGCGACGCGTCGAAGATGCTGTGCACCGCGTCGAGCCGCAGGCCGTCGAAGCGATACTCCTCGAGCCAGTACAGCGCGTTGTGGATGAAGAATTCGCGCACCGTCGCGCTCGCGACGCCGTCGAACGCGATCGCGCCGCCCCACGGCGTGGCATGTTCCGTCGTGAAGAACTGCGGCGTATAGACCTGCAGATAATTGCCGTCCGGGCCGAAATGGTTATAGACGACGTCGAGCAGCACCATCAGGCCGAGGCCGTGCGCCGTCTGCACGAAATGCTTCAGCTCGTCGGGGCTGCCATACGCCGCGTCGGGCGCGAACGGCAGCACGCCGTCGTAGCCCCAGCCACGGCTGCCGGGGAAATCCGCGAGCGGCATCAGCTCGATCGCGGTGACGCCGAGCCGCACGAGTTCCGGGAGCTTGCGCTCGGCGGCGTCGTAGCGCCCTTCGGGCGTGAAGGTGCCGACGTGCAGTTCGTAGATCACCGCCTCGTGCCACGCCCGCCCGTGCCAGGCGCCGTCCTCCCACCTGAACTGCCGCGGGTCGACGAGCAGGCTCGGGCCGTGGACGTCCTGCGGGTTGAAGCGCGACGCCGGGTCCGGCACTTCGAGCTGGCCGTCGAGCCGGAACATGTAGAGATCGCCCGCCCGCGCCTCCCCCACCCGGCAGCTGTGCCAGCCTTCGGACTTGGCGCACGGAACGTAATGTTTCGCTCCCGACGGCGTGACGAGGCACAGCTCGACGTGCTTGGTCGTCGGCGCCCACAGGCGGAAGCGGTAGCCGGCGCTCTCGTCGTGCTCGTCGATGCGGTCCGGCCCGAACGGCATGCGGTGCATGTGGTGCGACGGCCCATGGTGCGACGGTCCATGGTGCGACGGCCCGCCCGGGCGGGTGCCGCCGTATTCCAGTTCCGGCGATTCCCGACCCGGGACCCCGGCATCGCGGTAATGCATGTTCATGGCTTGAGCTGTCCCTTGCCGACGACGACGACGCCGGATTCGCTGATGTGGAAACGCTGGCGGTCGGCCTCCAGGTCGTAACCGATCTTCATTCCCGAGGGAACGAAGTTGTGCTGGTCGATGATCGCGCGGCGGATCCGCGCTCCCGGACCGATGACCGAGCGGTCCATGATGATCGAGTCGGCGATCTGCGCCCCCTCCTCGACGACGACTTCGCGGCGCAGCAGCGAACGCTCGATGACCGCGCGGCGGATCACGACGCCGGCACCGAGCGACGCGCCACCGATGTGGCCGTCATGGACCTGGGCGGCCTCGGTCTGGTCGGGGTTCGCGTAGATCGGCCAGTACGGATTCGACATGCAGAATTTCGGAAATTCGCCGAGGGTGTCGAAGTTGGCCTCGTAATACGCATCGATCGTGCCGACGTCGCGCCAGTACGCCGGCTCCTCGTAGTCGCGGATGCCGCGCATGCGGTTCGTCGTGAAGTCGTACGCCATCACGCGGTTGCGCTCGGCCATCGCCGGCAGCAGGTTCTTGCCGAAATCGTGGCCGCCGCGCGAATGCGCGCGCATCAGCGCGTCGACGAGGAGATCGGCGGAAAACACGTAGTTGCCCATCGACGCCAGCGCGTGGCCCGGCCGCCCGGGCATCGGCTCGGCCGATTCCGGCTTCTCGCGGAAATCGCGGATGCGCCCCGCGCTGTCGGTGCGGATGATGCCGAACGAACTCGTGTATTCGAGCGGCACGGGGAGCGCCGCGACCGTCGCGTCGGCCTGCGTCGCGATGTGGAATTCGATCATCTGGCGCAGATCCATGCGGTATACATGGTCCGCACCGAACACCACGACGAGTTCCGGCTTCACCAGGTCGATGAGGTGCAGGTTCTGGTACACCGAGTCCGCGGTCCCCTGGAACCACTCCGGCCCGTGCTGCATCTGCGGCGGCACGACCGTGACATAGTGGTGCGGAATCAGCGGACTCATGACCCACGAGCGCCGGATGTGTTCGATCAGCGATTGCGACTTGTACTGCACCAGCAGGTAGATCGAATAGATCTCGGAGTTGACGAGGTTCGACAGCACAAAATCGACGATGCGGTGGCGTCCGTTGAAAGGCACCGACGGTTTCGACCGCTCCGCCGTCAGCGGGTGCAGGCGGCTACCCTCACCACCCGCCATAACGAACGCAAGCACTGATTTGCCGGCAATCATGATTCACCTCCACGCAAGCACGTCCCGCGGCCCGGGAGCCGCGGACACCAAAGTTGGGGAGCAGCCGCGCCGTCCGGCCAGATGGTGCGGGAAGCCGCCCCCTTCGTGCGGAATGCGGCGCAGACAGCCCGCCTGCAGCACCTCAGTCCGCTTGCCCATGACCATCCACCTCTGTGCCGTCAATGTGCAGACGAGACCTCGCGTCGCGTGCCGTCAGGCCGACGAGCAGCCCGTCGATGAACATCGCCGAGGGCTTGTCCGCCGCGGCCGCGAACAGCAGCAGTGAGCGGGCGCCGATCGTGTCACGGTGGCCGGCAACGAACGCGGGAAACGCCGTGTCATCCGGTGATCCGGTGTTGACGAGGCGTGTCCAGTGCCCGGCGCCCGGCACGTGCGGCAGCGTCCATTCGACCGCCTCGTGTCCGGCGTTGACGACCAGCAGCACGATGACGTCGCTGCCCGGGTGTGGCACCACGGTGTGCTGCGCGCGGCCGTCGGCGAGCATGCCGAAGCAGCGCATCTGCGGATCGGACCACTCCTTCTCTTCCAGTTCGGTGCCGGCCGGGTTCAGCCACGCGACGTCGCGCACCTCATGGACGGGATGCATCTCGCCGGTCGAGAAACGCCCGGGGCGCAGCACCGGCAGGGCGTCGCGCAGCACCAGCAGGTGGCGCGCGAACGCGAGCAGGCGCTCGCCGCTGGCGTCGATGTCCGCCCAGTTCACCCAGCCGAGCTCGTTGTCCTGGCAGTACGCGTTGTTGTTGCCGCGCTGGGTGCGGCCGAACTCGTCGCCGGCGAGCAGCATCGGCGTGCCGTGCGCGAACAGCAGCGTGGCGAGGAAGTTGCGCTTTTGCCGCTCGCGCAGCGCGATGATGTCCGGGTCGTCGGTCGGCCCTTCGGCGCCGCAGTTCCACGAACGGTTGTCGTCGTGGCCGTCGTTGTTGTCCTCGCCGTTGGCCTCGTTGTGCTTGTCGTTGTAGGAAACCAGGTCGTGCAGCGTGAAGCCGTCGTGCGCGGTGATGAAGTTGATGCTCGCCCACGGCCGCCGGCCGCGGCGGTTGAAGCGGTCCGCCGAAGCCGCCAGCCGCGTCGCCAGCTCCGGCGCGCGCCCCTCGTCGCCTTTCCAGAACGAGCGCACGGCATCGCGGAAGCTGTCGTTCCACTCGCCCCAGCCCGGCGGAAAGGCGCCGACCTGGTAACCGCCGGGGCCGCAGTCCCACGGTTCGGCGATCAGCTTGACGCGGTTCAGCACCGGGTCCTGGCGGCAGGCGTCGAAGAAGCCGCTGCCGGGATCGAAGCCGTGCGTCTCGCGGCCGAGGATCGTCGCCAGGTCGAAGCGAAACCCGTCGACGCCCATCTGCAGCACCCAGTAGCGCAGGCTGTCGAGCACCATCTGCAGCACGCGCGGATGGCTCAGGTTCAGCGTGTTGCCGGTGCCCGTGTCGTTGATGTAGTAGCACGGCTCGTCCGGGTTCAGGCGGTAGTACGACGCGTTGTCGAGACCCTTGAACGAGAAGCTCGGGCCCAGCTCGTTGCCTTCGGCAGTGTGATTGTAGACGACGTCGAGAATCACCTCGAGGTCGGCGTCGTGCAGGCGCGCGACCATGTCGCGGAACTCGGCGATGGCGCGCCCGGCGAGATAGCGCGGATCGGGCGTGAAGAAGCCGAGCGAGTTGTAGCCCCAGTAGTTGCGCAGCCCCTTTTCGGCGAGATGCGTGTCGTCGACGAAGAGGTGGACCGGCAGCAGCTCGATCGAGGTCACACCGAGCGACTTCAGGTGCTCGATGATCACCGTCGAACCGAGCCCCGCGAAGCTGCCGCGCAGGCGCGCTAGCACCGCCGGATGCAGCCGCGTCAGGCCGCGCACGTGCGCTTCGTAGAAGACGGTGCGCTCCCACGGCACGCGCGGGCGGTCCGGCAGCGGCAGTTGCGGGGCGGGTGCCACGACGCGCGCCTTGAGCATGAAGGGAGCGCTGTCGCGCTTGTCGAAGCCGTGGCCCGGTTTCTTGCCGCGCAGCTCGTACGAGAACAGCGCCGACCCCCACCTGAGCCTGCCGACGACTTCCCGCGCGTACGGGTCGAGCAGCAGCTTGTGCGGGTTGAAGCGGTGTCCCTGCTCGGGCACGTACGGCCCGTGCACGCGGTAGCCGTAGACGAGGCCCGGCCCGGCGCCGGGCAGGTAGCCGTGCCAGATCTCGTCGGTGAACTCCGGCAGATCGACGCGCGTGACCTCGATGCGTCCGCTGTCGTCGAACAGGCACAGCTCGACGCGCGTGGCATGCGCGGAAAACAACGCGAAATTGACGCCTTCGCCATCCCAGGTCGCACCGAGCGGGTACGACAGCCCCTCCTTCATCGAGGCGAGGAAGCCGTGCATCAGCCCGCCCATCATCGCGCCACCCCCCGCGTGCCGCTCATCGCCCCTGCGGGACGAGCGCTGACAGGGACGCGCTCACCGTTCTCATTGCGCCGCCGTGCCGGCCGGCTGCAGCTGCTGCGCCAGTTCGAGGTGGCTGCGCAGCACGCCCAGCGTCTGTTCGGCGAACGCCTTCAGGTCCGGATCCTGCCCGTCCCGCGCCTGGCGCTCGAACAGCGTGATCGTCTCCCGGTGCGCGCTGGCGCCGAAGTTTTCCAGGTACGCGCGGTCGAGCTCCGCGCCCGACAGCTTCTCGAGCTCGTCCAGCTTGCCCTGAACCGCGGGATCGATCGTCGTGCTCACCGTCATGCCCTTGCTCGTGGCGAGGCTCTTGAGCTTCTCGTTGGCATCCATATGGTCTTTCTGCAGCTTCTCGGCGAAGGACTTCACCTTCGGATCGGCCCCTTTCGTCGCCGCCAGCCCGCTGGCCTCGATTTCGGCGAGTCCGCGCGACATGGCTTCGGAAATGAACGAACGGTCGACCCCGGCGATCGGTCCGGCGGTGGGCTCGCCAGGCGCCGTCCCGGTTCCTGCCGCGCTGCCGGCTACCCCGTCCGCCGGGGGAGTCATGGTCGGCGGCGGGCTCGGCACGGTCGCGGGGTTCACGGGCTCCGGAACGTTCCGGGTGTCGGTCGGATTCGGCGGCGGAACTTCGTCCGCCCGGTCGCACGCCGCCGCCCCCATCCCCAGGCCGGCGGCGAGCGCAAGGATCTTCGCTCGGGCTTGAATGCGACTTTTTTCCATGGGACCTCCTGTCGTTATTCCGGATCGGGCCGTTGCGGCCTCCGTGCCTGGTCGTGGGGCCGTGAACGCTCATGCACGGGCGGTCCACGCTTGGCCGAACAATGGGCAATGATGCATTTCGCGTGCCCGCTGTTCGGGAAGTGCAGAAGGCATCGCCCATTTGGGGTTTTCGCGTTGCGCGTCGGGGTCTTGCAGCCGCGCAGGGCCGGCCCCGCGGACAGGTTCGCGGGGCCGGCCCTGCCGGGGCAATTCTTACTCCCGAGATGTAAAACGTGCTTGCTGAAGTGCACGGGAAGGGCTGGCAGGAGTCCCCAGGCCACGGCTCGGCAAGCCTCGATTGATTGGCACGACTTTTGCGGCGGAACGGCGGGCGCCCGGTGGAAAAGGCGCAATTTTCCCAGCCAACAGGAGATGCCATGAATCTCGGAATGGAACTTCGTTTACGCCAGCATCTGGCGATAACGCCCCAGATCCAGCAGGCGCTTCGTCTTCTTCAGCTCTCGTCACTGGAATTTGCCCAGGAGGTCGAGCAGGCCGTTTCGACGAACCCCTTCCTCGAGGACGAAAACGAAGCTCCGGCAATGCCGGTGGAATCACGCGAAGCCACGCCCTCGTCGCCGGTCGAGGGCGACGGAGCGACGCGGGAACCGGAAGAGATACCCCTCCCCGCGCCGGCTTATGACGAACGGCGCCAGACGCAGTCTCACGGAGACGAAAACGACTGGACCGAATGGACCGAAGCACCGGTGAGCCTGCGCGAGAACCTGCGCACCCAATTGCTGCTGTCGCCGATGAGCGAGCGCGAGCGCACTCTGGCGCACATGATCGTCGACGAACTGACCGACGCCGGCTACCTGGAGACGCCGCTCGAAGAGCTTGCCGAGATGATCCTCCCCGAGGAACACGTCGATGTGCGCGAACTCGGCGCCGCGTTGCGACTCGTGCAGCAGCTGGACCCGCCCGGCATCGGCGCGCGATCGCTGCAGGAGTGCCTGTTGCTGCAACTACAGGCGCTCGACCCGGAGACCGTGGGGCGCGACATCGCACTGGCGATCGTCACCGACCACCTCGATCTGCTCGCACACCGCGAATTTCCCCGCCTGCAGCAGATCCTCGGCTGCAACGAAACTGCGCTGCATACGGCGCGCGCGCTGATCCGCACGCTCGACCCGCGCCCGGGGCGCACGTTCGCACCCGACAACACCCGCTACGTCGTGCCCGACATCATCGTCAGGCAGGTCCGCGGCCGCTGGGTCGCGACGCTCAACCCGGCGGTGCAGCCGAACGTGCGCCTGAACCGCGCATATGCCGAGATTGCCGCCGGACGCAGCGCAGGCGACGCGTCGTTCCACCGCCTGCTGCAGGAGGCGCGCTGGCTGTTGCGCAACGTCGAGCAGCGTTTCAGCACGATCCAGCGCGTGGCGAACGCGATCGTCGCGCACCAGCGCGTGTTCTTCAGCTACGGCGAAGTCGCGATGAAGCCGCTCGCCCTGAAGGACATCGCGAGCGAGCTGAAGCTGCACGAATCGACGGTGTGCCGCGTGACCAACGGCAAGTACATGGCGACGCCGCGCGGCCTGTTCGAGTTCAAGTATTTCTTCTCGCGCCAGCTCGCCACGGACGACGGCGGCACGTGCTCGGCGATGGCGATCCGCGCGCTGCTCAAGGAGCTGATCACGGCCGAAGACCCGCTGCACCCGCTGTCGGACGCCCAGCTCGCGCGGCTTTTGGCCGATCAGGGGTTGCGGCTCGCGCGGCGCACGGTCACCAAGTACCGCACGCTGATGCGGGTTCCGAGCGTCGAGTTGCGGCGCGTGGCGCATCGGCCGGTGATGCCGGTCGGCGTCGTTGGCAATGCCTGAAACGGAGAACGTCGATGTCGTCGATCATCGTTGGCCACTTTTCCCAGGCCGAACAGCTCGAACAGGCCCGCGCGGCAATCGCCGCGCGGGACTTCGCCGCCGACGAGTACTCGTCGTACTACCTGAATCCGCCGGGCCAGCACGGCCTGCTGCGCTTCGGCGGCGATTCCGCCAGCGACGAGGGCGCGAGCGAAGCCGGCAAGGGCGCAGCCACTGCAGCGCTGATCGGCGGCGCGGCGGGACTGGCCATCGGCAGTGTCGGCGGACCGATCGGCGCGCTCGCGGGTGCCGGCGTCGGGGCCTACGTGGGTTCGCTGGCGGGTGCACTGGGCCGCACCCACTCGGCGCATCCCGAACAGGCCAGCGTCGAGCACCCGGCCGAGCCGCCGGCCGGACCCGCGCTGTGCGTGCGCGTCGACCGCCCCGGCAGCGAGGCCGTCGCGGTGTCGGTCCTCACCGACTGCGGCGCGCGGCAGATCGAACGCGCGAGCGGGACGTGGGCCGAGGGCGACTGGCAGGACTACGATCCGCGCCGCCCGGTCGAAATCCTGTACCGCGCGACGCAGCCGGGGCCGGCCACCGGAACATGAGCGACATCGGCGGCGATTTCGATTTCGCCACACCGGCCCGCTGAGCCGGGAGCACCTCCGATGCACGTCTGCGACGTGACGATGTTCTATGCCTCGCAAAGCGGCGGCATCCGCCGCTATCTGCAGGAAAAACGGCGCTGGCTGCAGGCTCGGCCGCAATACCGCCATTCGCTCGTGCTGCCGAGCCGGGCCGCGACGGCGGACGAGTGCGTCATGGAAATCCCGAGCGTGCCGCTGCCGTTCTCGCACGGCTACCGCCTGCCGATCGCCACGCAACCCGCAATGCGGGCGCTGGTCGCGCTGCGCCCGCGCCCGGGCACGCTGTTCGCATGGATCGTCGCGAGGGCCCCGGAACGAAGACGACGAGCCTGGCGAGGTCCGTCCAGCGACGCCACGCGATCGCCGTCCTTCCCCCGGGACGCCGATCGAAGCCGGACTCGCTGGAAGCCGGGCGTCGTGCTCGCTGCCGGGTGCCCTCGCTGCGTCTGCTTCACTCTCACACTCGACAGGAGCCCTACATGCCCAGCCAGCCCGACCCGCAGACCTCCCCCGCCACGGCCATGCTGTCCGACGTGAAAACCCTGCGCGAACGCGCGCGGCGGCACATCGAGGAAGGCGCGTTGACCGAAAACTACACCGGCGACCGGGGCACGATCCTGCGGCTGCTCAACGAAGCGCTCGCCACCGAGATTGTGTGCACGCTGCGTTACAAACGTCATTACTACACGGCGAAAGGCCTGACCTCGGCCAGCATCGCGGAAGAGTTCCTCGAGCACGCGCACGAGGAAGAAGAGCATGCCGATCGCTTCGCCGAGCGCATCACCCAGCTCGGCGGGGAGCCGGACTTTTCGCCCGACACGCTGACTGCGCGCAGCCACGCCGAATACATCGAAGGCGCGTCGTTGATCGACATGATCAAGGAAGACCTCGTTGCCGAGCGGATCGCGATCGACAGCTATCGTGAAGCGGTGCAGTACATCGGGACGACCGACTCGACGACGCGGCGCCTGTTCGAGGACGTCCTCGCCGTCGAGGAGGAACACGCCGACGACATGCAGTCGCTGATCGAGCAGATCGGCCGGCGCCCGGCCTGACGGAGGACGCCTTGCAACCGGTGGACGCGCCGGCGTTGAGCGAAAGCCGGAAACACCGGGACCCCGGGGAGAGCCTGTTCCGGCCCGGCGTCAATTGCTTCACCGTCGCGCGGGCGGCCCACGTCGGGCTGCTCGTCGATGGCGAGGCGTATTTCAAGGCCTTCGTCACCGCCGCCGAGCGCGCGACGCGCTCGATCCTGATCCTGGCGTGGGACTTCAACAGCAACACCTGCCTTCGCTTCGACGCCGAGAGCCGCGCCGGCCCCCCGACCCGCCTCGGCGACTTCCTGAACTGGCTCACGCGGCGCCGGCGCGACCTGCACGTGCACATCCTCGACTGGGATTACCCGCTGGTGTTCGGCGTCGACCGCGAGCTGCCGCCGACCTACGGCTTCGGCTGGCGCGCGCACCGGCGCGTGCATCTGGCCTACGACAACACGCATCCGGTCAGCGGTTCGCACCACCAGAAGATCGTCGTCATCGACGACGCACTGGCTTTCATCGGCGGCTTCGACCTGACCGAACGACGCTGGGACACCCCCGCCCACAGCCCCGACGAACCACACCGCGTATGCGGCGAGGCACGCTACCCGCCGTTCCACGACCTGATGATGGCGGTGGATGGCCAAGCGGCGCTCGCGCTTGCCGGGATCGCACGGGCGCGCTGGATGGGCGCGACCGGCCACGCCCTGCCGCCGCCGGCGCCAGCGCCGTCACGCTGGCCGGCGTCGCTGGACATCGATTTCACCGACATCGATGTCGCGCTCGCCCGCACCTTGCCCGAAACGGCGCTGCAGGCAGACATTCACGAAGTCGAGGCGCTATACCTCGACATGATCGCCGCTGCCCGCGGGCTGATCTACATCGAGAACCAGTACTTCACCGCGTACCGCATCGGCGAGGCGCTCGCCGCGCGGCTGGCCGAGCCGGACGGGCCCGAGATCGTCGTCGTGGTGCGCCTGTTCAGCCACGGCTGGCTCGAGGAACACACGATGCACGTGTTGCGCACGCGCCTCATCGGGCGCCTGCGCGCCGCCGACCACTACGGCCGGTTCCATATCCTCTTCCCTCACATCGACGGCCTCGACGAAAACATCTGCATCGACCTTCATTCGAAGCTGATGATCGTCGACGACGAAATCCTGCGCATCGGTTCGGCCAACCTGTGCAACCGCTCGATGGGCATGGATACCGAATGCGACGCGGCGCTCGAAGCGCGCGGCGACCCGCAGGTGGCCGCGACGATCCACGCGTTTCGCAACGAGCTGCTCGCCGAACACCTCGATGTCGCGCCGCAGCAGGTCGAGGACGCGTTCCGCCGGCAGGGAACCCTGCGCGGCGCGATCGACGCCCTCGCCGGCCGCCCCCGCACGCTCAAGCCGATCGACCGCTTGCCGGAGTGGCCCGAGACCGTCATCGAACTGGCGAGCGTGGGCGATCCGGCGGCGCCGGTTTCGCTCGACCGCCTGATCGAGGAGTTCAGCCCGGAAGTCGTGGTCGAGGAAGAGGTCACGCCGCGCGACCGGCGCAAGCTCGTCAAGCGCGTTGCGCTGAAAGTCGGGCTGTTCTTCGCGGTGGTCGGCGCGCTTACCGCGATGTGGCGCTACACCCCTCTGGCCGCGTGGCTCGACGCCTCGCGCGTGACGGCCTGGGCGGAGGAATTCGCCGGCCGCCCGTGGGCGCCGCTGGTGATCCTGGCCGCCTACACGCCGGCATGCCTTGTGATGTTTCCGCGACCGCTGATCACGCTTGCGGCGGTGGTCGCGTTCGGCCCTTTCCTCGGCTTCGCCTACGCCCTGTCGGGTATCCTGCTGGCGGCGCTGCTGACCTACGTCGCCGGCCTGTACCTGCCCCGGCACACCGTGCACAGCTTCGCCGGCCGCCCGCTGCGGCGCGTCACCAGCACGCTGCGCCGCCGCAGCCTGCTGGCGGTGACCGCGCTGCGGCTCGTGCCGCTGGCGCCTTTCGCGGTCGAAGGCCTGGTGGCCGCGGCGATTGGCATCCGCCTGTGGCACTTCATGCTCGGCACGCTGCTCGGCATGCTGCCCGGCACGCTGGCGACGACGATCTTCGGCGACCAGCTCGAAGCCGCGCTGCACGATCCGGCGCAGATCAACTACACCGTGCTCGCCGCTGCCGTCGTCGGCGTCAGCCTGCTGACGCTGGCGGTCCGCCGCTGGCTGGTGAGCCAGCACAGGGAGGCCGTCCCGCATGGCGACACAGGCAACCGGGCTCGCTAGCTGGCGCAACCTCAACGAGGCCCTCGGCAGCGACTGCCTGAGGATCTCGACGTACAACATCCATCGCTGCATCGGCACCGACCGCCGCGAGGACGCCTCGCGCGTCGCGCGCGTCATCGCGGAGCTGAACTGCGACACCATCGGCCTGCAGGAAGTCGATAGCCAGCCCGACCGCCGCCACGATTCGATGCAGCTCGACTTTCTCGCGCACGCCGCGTCGATGACCGCGATCCCCGGCCACACGATCGTGCGGCACGAAGGCGAATTCGGCAACGCGCTGCTGACGCGCCGGCCGGTGCTCGGGGTGCGCCAGCACGATCTGAGCTTCAACCGGCGCGAGCCGCGCGGCGCGCTCGAAGTCGACCTCGACGTCGAGGGCGAGGTCGTGCGCGTCATCGTCACGCATCTCGGCCTGCGGCCCGCGGAACGCCGTTTCCAGGTGCAGAAGATGCTGCAGTTGCTGCACCACCTGCCGATGGACCAGGTCGTCATCGTTCTCGGCGACATCAACGAATGGCTGCCGCTCGGCCGTCCGTTGCGCTGGCTGCACGGCATTCTCGGTCACGCGCCGGCGGAGCGCTCGTTTCCGGTATGGCTGCCGATGTTCGCGCTGGATCGCGTGTGGGTGCGGCCGCGTCACAACCTGCTGGCGTTCGAGACGCACCGGTCGCCCACCTCGCGCAAGGCCTCCGACCACCTTCCCGTGAAGGCGATCATCGCGACCGGCAGGCGTCCCGTGATCCCGCACGTCCGGATACGCGATGCTGTGAACGCGATCCCGGCATGAAACTTGAACGCGAAACCGTACAGGCCGCCCGGACCGTCATGAGGAATCCGACATGCCCAGGAATCGAAAAGTGGAACTACCCGGCACGCTGAAGCGTTCGCCGCCGAAAGCGCAGCGCACCTACGCGAAGACACTCAAGCGCGCGGAGGAAGAATACGGTCCGGGCGAGCGCGCGGGCCGTACGGCGATCGCGGCGCTCAAGCACAGCTTCGAAAAAGTCGGCGATCACTGGGAGGCCAAGGCCGAACCCGGCCCGTCCGATCCGCAAGCCCGCCGCAGCGTCGCCGACCGGCGGGGCGGCAAGCGCGCCAGGCGCGAGACTTTCGGCGGCGTAGACGTCCTCGGTCATACGCGCCAGGAACTCTACGAGCGCGCCCGAGCGCTCGACATCCGCGGACGCTCGCGCATGACCAAGGAAGAGCTGGCGCGCGCGATCGCTTCCAGGCAGGACTGAGCGGCGGCCTGCCATCGCCGGCGCGCACGGCGCGCGGAGGTTCGTGCGCGCCCCTGCTGCGTGAGTAGGATTTTCCGCGGGCTGTATCTTTTTCACGAAAGCTCGCACGCCAGGCCCGCGCGCGCCCTTCCGTCATCGCCGCCGATCCCGGGCGCCGCGCCGGTTCGAGCCATATTTCCCGCTACTACCCAAAACGGGCCTCGATGTTGCTATGCAACAGCAACCTTCGGAAGCGAGGGTTAACCAGCAGCCAAATGGCCGGACCACGGCCATTTCGCATCTTTCAACACGTTTTACTGTGCAGGAGTATTCAAATGGCCCAGCAACGGCAAACGAGTGAAGACCCTCGTCAGCAAACGGCTGAAGACACAGGTCGGCAGAATGAAGACGTACGTCAGCAGAGGAACGAAGAGATGAGTACAGGATCCTCTCGCCGGCGAGGACAGCAGGAAAGCCCCGGCGGTCGCGGGCGGGAACCGGTGGACATGACGGCGACGACGCTGCGCGGGTTCGGCCAGTTGTACGACATGGAGGCGGCGAGCGCGCGTATCTTCATGCGCGCCCAGGCCCGCGCCTTGTCGGCGATGGGTTTTCCCGACTATTCGCATTTCTTCGAGCTGGCCGACGATCGGGCGAAGCGCCTGTTTTCGACCGCGACCGACACGCTGCTGCAATCGAATCGCCACGCGAACCGCACGGCGGGAGAGATTCAGCGCCATCTCGGTCAGCTGTGGGAGCAGCAGACGATGGACCTGACCGAGGCCTGGCAGACCGGCCTGCAGGAGTTGCAGCATCAGGCGACCGAAAGCCTCGACGATCTCAAGGAACTGGTACGCCAGCAGGCCGACGAGATCGCGATGGCGACGGATTCGTTGAGCGAGTCGACGCGCGAAACCTTGCGCGAAGGCGGTGAACAGTTCCGCGCGACGATGCGCGAAGGTTTCGAACGCAGCCGCGAACTCACCGGCCGCCAAGCCGAAACGGCGCAGCGCCAGGGTGAGGAACTGGCGGAAGAGACGCGTGAAGCAGGCGAGGAAGCCCGCGCTGAAATGTCCCGCGGCGAGCAGGCAACACGCTCCGAGCGTGGTTCACGTTCGCACAAGGCCGCTTGATCGGCCGCGGCGGTGGCGCTCATGGAAGTGGCGGGAGCGTCGCCATGGGGTGTTAAAAACGGGCAGCGCGGGTTAATTCCCGCGCTTCCTTAGCCGCCGCTCTTCGAACACCGTCAGCGGAACGACCACCGCGGGGCTGGAGTTCCGGTTTCGACGGGGAGACGTTTCCGCCCCGCTTCCGGTCAGACCCAAGGTCGCGAGTTCCCACCACAACGCCATCGAAACGAACGGTGCCTCCCACACGGACGGCCCCAGCTCGAGCGTGTCGTCGGCCTTGCGCGACAGCCAGTAGCCGCCCGAGTGAAAAACCATCGTCACGACTTCGCTCGGTACACCGGCGTCCGTCATCCTCGCCATCGTGGGCTGCAATTCTTCAAGGCTGGAGATCAGGCAATAAATTGAACAATGCATAACGGTCCTCGGCGTTTACATGCACGACGAACTGCGTCGACATGGCGACCGGTGAACTGGCGCCCCTCGGCGCACCCACAGCAAACGCGCTGATTCATTGTGCAGCCGGCTCGGTAGCGCCAGCTCATACTCAGCTCCAGCAGGATTCGAGCCAGTTTCTCTCATCTACTCCAGACCGAAGACCCAACTTGGGCCAGAGTACCGTTATCAATTTTTTGTCACAAGACATGAAAACCAGTATTTCCACGTGATTTCGCAACTTTTTGGCGTGTCGGCGACATATTTTCGAAACTGGTCCGGCGTCTCCCGCAGGCTCCGGTTCCCCGGTGCCACCAGCAGGAACACGCCTTGTGCAAGGGAGGGAATTACAATCATTTCCCTACGGTACAGCGATGACGGGACCGGCAGGTAACTATCCGCACGCTTCACGTCTTTTCTCGCCCCAGCCCTGTTGCATGCGTCGCGAGCGTTCTCGACAACATCGATCGCCGCGTGGCCCGGCGCAATGCAGAAGTCGACGGCCGGCGCCGCGCCGCGTTCAGAACACGAGGACGCCGAGCAGCACGCCGAACACCAGCACGATGAGGAAGATCGCCAGCGCAATGTAGAACAGCACTCTCGCGATGCCGGCGGCCCCTGCCGCGATGCCCGTGAAGCCGAGCAGGCCGGCGATGACGGAGATGACGAAGAAGATGATCGCCCACTTGATCATTTTGTTTACTCCTTGTGGCGGATCGGGAGCGATCCTGGAAGCGCGGCACTGCATTCGCGACACTGCACTCGTTTTTTCGACCGGGGAAACCGGGAGAAATTACCCACCAACGGAAAGTTTTCCGCCTTTCGCGGGCAACGACGACACAGCTTGCGTCCCGTCTGGTAGCGCGACGGGCAGCAAGTGCCGTACCCCGTTGAAAGCGCGGCGCAGATAGGCATGAAGCTTGCATTCCAACTGGCACGACGAGTTCTAGCGGAGACGACGTCATGCTAGGGGAAATCATCACGACATTTGCCGGCGCGAGTCTGGTCATCGGCGTGGCACTCGCGGGCGGAACGGTTCATCGGACAACACCTTCGCCATCGGCGCAGTGGTCGCAGGAGGTGTGGGGGGGTGCAGCGAAACTGAAGCGCACGGGGAAGATTCCCGGCGAGGGCGCTCGTGCGGCGCCGGGCGAGTTGTCTGTGCCGGCCGATCCACGCAACGGCGCGGCATCGCCCAAACCGCCGGACGGGCTGGTGGCGGGACTCATCATCAGCGCCGACATGTTTGTCGGAAATACTGACAGCGACCGGCACACGCTCACCGTCCGCCCCGCCGACAGCAGACGCGAATTCAAGGCCAGGGTCGTCGGCATGGGGGATGAAGGTTCCGGCGCGCCCGGCGAGCAGACGCTGATCGCCCCCGACACCGCGCTTGCCACCGCGCTGGCCCCTCTTTCGGTGCCGCACGGGGTGGGGCCGCCGGGGATCGACTGGAGACTTGCAGCGAAGATCCGGGCCTGAGGAGGCCTCCGCTTGAAACACGGGCGCACCCCGCCAGCCCGCCGCCTCGCCCGCGCTGCCGCCCGGCCGACCGAAGCCGCCCTGCCGACGCCGCCGCGACCCACGCGCGACGCTGACGCGCGTCGCGCCGACCGCTCGATCGTCATCGTCTCGATGGTTCTGCTGATCGTCGTCTTCGGCCTGCTGGTGTGGACCATTGCCGACGTGCTGCTGCTGGTGTTTGCCGGCATCCTGATCGGGGTGTTCCTGCGCGGGCTCGGCGACGGCGTGAGCGCCCTGACCGGCCTGTCCCGGAGAGTGTCATTCGGCGTCGTGCTGGCGACGCTCGCTGCGCTGCTGATCGTCGGGGGAGCTCTCCTGGGCAACGAAATGGCGAGCCAGCTCGAGCAGCTCGGACCCAGCCTGCATCTGGCGTGGGAGAAGATGCTGAACGGCGTCTACGGTTACGAGTGGGGGCGCATCCTCTTCTCCGAGCGCAACCTCAGCGCGATGCTCCCCGAGGACGGCACCTGGCTGACGCGCCTCGGCGGTGCATTCTCGATGACGATCGGTGCAATCGCGGGATTGCTGATCGCGGTGTTCATCGGCCTCTACGGCGCCGCGGCACCCGCAGTGTATCGCCACGGACTGCTGCTGCTGGTCCCCGCCCACGCCCGGTCGCGCGCCCGCGAAGTGCTCGACACAGTGACGATGACGATGCGCTGGTGGCTGATCGGCACGTTCGCCCGCATGGCAGTCGTCGGCCTGAGCGTCACCGTCGGGCTGTGGCTGCTCGATATCCAGCTCGCGCTCGCGCTCGGGCTGATCGCCTTCGTGCTCGATTTCGTCCCGTACATCGGCCCGATCCTTGCGGCGCTGCCCGCGCTGCTCGTCGCGATCGCGACCGGCCCCGCCGACGCGTTCTACGTGCTGCTGCTCTACCTCGCCGTGCAGATGGCCGAAAACTATGTCGTCACGCCGCTGATCGACCAGTACAGCGTGCACTTGCCGCCCGCGCTGACGATCAGCGCCCAGGTGCTCCTCGGCGCGTTGCTCGGTGCGCTGGGGGTCGTGTTCGCGACGCCGCTGACGGCGATCGCGCTGGTGCTGGTGCGCATGCTGTACGTCGAGGAGGATCTGGAATCGTCCGCGGGGACGGAGGCACCGCCGCCCTCCCCGCTGCCGCCGCCTGCAACGGGCCCTCCCCGGGGCTGACCGTTTTTGCCGACTGCACTTTGCGAGATTTCGTCCGCGCCCGGCTACAGGAGGCTGGTTAGAGGAGATACTCCCAGCGTCGCGCGAGCCATTCGAGCAGGCGGGCGCGCAGGCCGCGATGCTTCCACTGGTCGAGCGTCACTTCGTGGGAAGCCGATTGGTCGAGGCCGAAGAGTTCTTCCATTTCTTCTGCGAACACGCCGTCGAGCACCAGCACGTCGGCTTCGAAGTTATGCACGAAGCTGCGCCAATCGAGGTTCGTCGAGCCGACGCTCGACCACACCCCGTCGATGACTGCGGTCTTCGCATGGAGCAGCGCGTCGCGCCGTTCGAAGATGCGTACCCCCGCGCTCAGCAAGTCCTGGTAATGCGAACGACCTGCATGGAACGGCGCCCAGAAATCGCTGAAACCGGGCAGCACGAGCCGCACGTCGACACCCCGCTGCGCCGCGTCGCGCAGCGACTGCACGGTGCGTTCATCCGGCACGAAATATCCGTAGGTGAGCCACGCCCGCTTGCGCGCATGTTCGAGCGCGGACATCAGCGCGACGTACAGTTCGCTGCGTTCCGACACCGGATCGGCGGCAACCAGGCGCATCGCCATGCCGCCGGCACGGTCGGCACGGGTCGCCTGCCGCACGACCGGAGACGGGCAGCGCTGCTCGCGCCATGCGTCGTCGAACAGATCTTCGAACTGCGTCACGACCGGTCCCCGCACCATCACGTGCGTGTCGCGCCATCCCTCGTCCGGGGTTGGCACGCGCTTGCTGTCGAACGAACCCGCGCGATACACGCCGCTGATGTTGATGCCGCCGGTAAAGGCGATTCGCCCATCGATGACCAGCATCTTGCGATGGTCCCGGTTGTTGAGGCGCAGCCGCGGATCGCCTTCGAGCTTGAGCGGATTGACCGGATTGAATTCGCACACGGCGACGCCCGCCGCGGCGAGGCCTTCGAAATACCGGGGAGGCGTGTCGAGCGAGCCGACACTGTCATACAGGACGCGAACCTCGACGCCCTGCCGCCGCTTCGTCGCGAGCAGACGGGCAAGGCGGTCGCCCTGTTCCCCCGACTCGAGGATGTAGGTTTCGAGATGGACGTGGCGCCGCGCTTTTTCGATCGCCCCGAACATCGCCCGATACGTCGCCGGGCCGTCGACGAGCAGGTGCGCGTCGTTGCCGAGGACCAGCGGCGCCGTGAGCGCGTCCTCGACGTGGGCAAGATGATGGACGAGCAGTTCCTTGCCGACGCCGTCGGCTTCGAGCTGGTGCGCGACCTTCGGCGAGGGATGCGTGCGCAGCGCGCCGTCCGCGTGCTCGACGCGAACTTCGACGGAGGCCGGCGGAGCGCGCACCGGGAGGGCCGCCGTATCGACTGCCGGGCCCGTGACGCAGGCCGCGAGCACGAACGGACCGAGCAGCGTGCCCCACCCGCTGCCCCGAAACCCGTCGCACTCGCGGTCGAAGGAAGCGTTTCCGAAGTAGCCGTCAGTACGCCGGTTTGATCCTGATGTCATTCTTGACGGACTTGACGCCGGGGATTTTGCGCGCGATCTCGACGGCGCGCTCCGCGTCGCCCGACTTCGCGACGAAGCCGCTCAGCTGCACGACGCCCCGGGAGGTCTCGACGTTCACCTCGCGCGCCTTGACCTGCGGGTCGTCGACCAGCGCGGCTTTCACGCGCGTCGTGATCGTCGCGTCGTCGATGTATTCACCGACCGACTCGCGCGAGCGGGTCGGCGTGCACGCGCTGACGACGGGCAGGGCAAGCGCCGCGAGGGCGGCGGTCAGCATTGTTCTTCTGCTTGTCATTTTCCATGGTCCTCCGTGGTGGGAAATCACCGGCATCGCCTGGAGGGCGACGCCTTCACGCTTACCCGGCGCCGGGCAGCGCCGCGTTTGCCTCGCCGACAGGTTCGGCAAGGGCAACTGGTGCCGGCCGCTATCCTTTTGTGCTTGCGCAGGACAGGAGCCGATAGCGGGATCAGGACGACGGCGGCGCCGCCAGCGCATTGATCACTTCCTGTACGCCTTCGACCTTGCGGGCAACGGCATCGGCGCGCGTAATCTGGTTAGCCGGAATGTTGCCGCGCAACGTCACGACGCCTTTTTCCGAGCTGACACTGATCGCGCCGGCGTCCAGGCCCTCCTCGGCCAGCAGCGCCGTTTTTACCTTCGTCGTGAGGACGGCGTCGTCGACTGCCTGGCCGGCACGGTTGGCATTCGTCTCCAGTTTCTCCATGGTGTCCGCGCTCGTGCCGGTCGCAGCCCCGGTCGCCGTGCCCGGCTCGGCCGGACGGTCGTTGCACCCGGCGAGAGCCGCAAGGCCCACGCAGGCAACGAGAATCGAGAATCGACGCTTCATGGGCAGACCTCCTTTCGCTATCCGCGCTCTGCGCACCCAACGCCGCAGCGCCGCCGCGGTGAGCACAGAGGCGCGACGTTCTATTTCTGCAAGATCCCGAGGATCAGGGAGATCACCGCGATCACAAGGAAGATGTAGAAAAGGATCTTGGCGATGCCGACCGCACCGCTCGCGATTCCGCCAAACCCGAACAGGGCGGCGACGATCGCGATCACGAGGAATATCGCTGCGTAATACAACATGGGACACCTCCATTCACAGGCAGGGGGAATTTCCCGCTGACGCCAGGGGTGGGGCAAACCGCATGCCCGGCACGCCGCGGCGCCACGGCGGCAATGACATCCGGGAGAAGTGCATGATCGCCCCCGGCGTTGTAACCCTTACATGCGCAGCCCCCCCTGGCTGGACGTTGCAGCACCGATTGCGGCGCTCCGGGCACGGAAGCTGCCTGTCCGGAGTACCGCGGCGTGGGCCGCCTGCCTTCAAAGGACGACGATCATGGCCTTATCGACGATACTCATCATCCTGCTGGTGCTGCTGCTGATCGGCGCGCTCCCTACTTGGCCCTACAGCAGTGCCTGGGGCTACCGTCCGAGCGGACTGCTGGGACTCGTCCTGATCGTGCTTTTGGTGCTGGTACTGCTCGGCGCGCTATAGGGCCGCTTCAGGCGCACCAACGAAAACCGGACCCTGCAGAGGATCCGGTTTCGTGTCGCGTCACGATTTTCATCGTGCCTGTGGCCGCCGCAGGGAGCCCATCAGTGAGTCGAGCCGGTGGGTTCCGAAATGCCGCACACCGCTTCGCCGGCCGGCTGCGCGCCTTCGGTGTTCGCGATGTCGGCAAGCGCGACGATCCCCACCAGCCGCTTGTTGCGATCGAGCACGACCAGCCGATGGATCTGCTCGTCACCCATGTTGCGGGCGACGTGGGCGAGATCCTCGTCCTCGAAGCAGTATTTGACTTCCTTGGTCATGACATCGCGGACACGGGTGTCGGGATTCTTCCCGGCCGCCACCGCGCGGATCGTGATGTCGCGGTCGGTCACCATACCGATGAGCTTTTCGCCGTCGTTGACCGGCAGCGCTCCCACGTTCCATTCCGCCATCATGCGTGCTGCGTCCTCGATGCTCTGCTCGGGATCGAGCATTCGCACGTCCATCGTCATTGCCTCGCTTACTTGCATGATGCACCTCCTCAATCAGGAAAGAAGCAGGCACCGCCTGCGTCCCAAGCTTCGTGCAAACGCGGTGCCCGGAAACTACACTGCAGATCGGGCGGGTGGTGCGAGCAGGCACGGCGTTTGCCCGCAATCGAGTTATTGACACCTGGAGGATCGCAGTCCGTGCTGCCGGCTTCGCTGCGACTGAACGTCGACCTCCTGCCCCAGCCGACCGAGACCACGTGCGGGCCGACCTGCCTGCACGCGGTGTATCGGTACTGGGGCGAGGACATCTCGCTCGATGCGGTCATCAGGCGCACGCGCGCGCTGATCCATGGCGGCACTTTCGCGGTGTTCCTCGCCTGCGACGCGCTCGCGAACGGCTTCGAAGCGACGATCTACACGTACAACCTCACGGTGTTCGACCCAACGTGGTTCCGCAACAAGGAGGACATCGCCGAGCGGCTGCAGGCGCAGCGCGAAGTCAAAGACAACCCGCGCCTGCTGCACGCGACCGAGGGTTACCTCGATTTCCTGCGGCTCGGCGGCCGGTTGCGGTTCACCGACCTGTCGCCGCCGATGCTGCGCGGGCTGCTGCGCCGCCGCCATCCGATCATCACCGGGCTCAGCTCGACGTTCCTGTACCGCACGGCGCGGGAATTCGGCCCCAATGACATCCCCGACGACGTGCGCGGCACGCCGTCCGGGCATTTCGTCATCATCGCAGGCTACGACCGGCCGGCGCGCCGCCTGCTCGTGGCCGACCCGTACGGCCCCCACCCATACGGCGGCATGCGCGAATACTGGATCCGGATGGACCGCGTCATCGCGTCAATACTCCTCGGCATCGTCACCCACGACGCGAACCTGCTGGTGATCTCGCCGCGCAAGCCCAAGCCTGGCGACCCGGAGCTGCCGTGAATTCGCTGATTGTCGTCGAAGACCCCGACGACTGGCCGCTGGGCGAGAGCGGCCCGCCGGTCGTTCCCGCCCGCAGCTACCTGACCGACCCGGCGTACGGCGAAGACCGCTCGGCGCGCGTGTTCAACCTGTGCCAGTCGTTCCAATACCAGAAGCTCGGCTACTACGTTTCGCTGCTCGCCGAGGCGCGCGGGCACCGGCCGTGGCCGCCCGCCGGCACGATCGAGGACCTGCAGTCGCAGAACCTCGTGCAGGTGCTGACGAGCGAACTCGCGCAGCTCGTCGACCAGACGCTCGCGCCGCTGAAGTCGACGCAGTTCGAGCTGAGCGTGTATTTCGGGCTGAATGTCGCGCAGCGCTACAACGTGCTCGCCGGGCAGCTCTTCAAGCTGCTGCAGGTACCGCTGCTGCGAGCCCGCTTCGAGCACGTCAAGGGTCACTGGCAGACGCGCTCCATCAACCTCATCGGCATCAACGACATCCCCCCGGAGCATCGACAGTTCGCGTTCGACGCCGCGGCGCGGCATTTCGCCCGGCGCAGCACTAGCCGGCAAAGCGCCGCGCGGTGCTTTCGCATCGCGATCCTGCACAATCCGGAAGAAGCCCACCAGCCGTCCAACCCTCCAGCGCTGCGCAAGTTTGCCGCGGCCGCCACCGCGCTGGGGATGCAGCCCGAGTTCATCCTGCCGGGCGATTTCGGCCGCTTGCCGGAGTTCGACGCGCTGTTCATCCGCGACACGACTTTCGTCCACCACCACACATACCGATTCGCACGGCGCGCGAAAGCCGAAGGACTGATCGTCATCGACGACCCGGACTCGATCCTCAAGTGCAACAACAAGGTGTACCTGGCAGAGCTGCTCGCCCACCACAACCTGCCGGCGCCGCGCACGCTGCTGATCCACCGCGACAATATCGACCAGATCGTGCCGTTGCTCGCGCTGCCGTGCGTGCTCAAGCAGCCGGACAGTTCATTCTCGGTCGGCGTCGACAAGGTCAGCGATGAAAGGGAGCTGCGCGCGAAGGTCGCCGAACTGCTCGAGATGTCGGACCTGATCGTCGCGCAGGAGTGGCTGCCGACCGAATTCGACTGGCGCGTCGGCATCCTCGACGGCAGGGTGATCTTCGTCTGTAAATATTACATGGCACATGGCCACTGGCAGATCATCGACCATCACGGCGAAACCGGCCGCAACGAAGGCCCGACCGAAGCGCTCGCGATCGGCGAGGCGCCGGAGGACGTCGTGACCATCGCGCTGCAGGCAGCGAACCTGATCGGCAACGGCTTCTACGGCGTCGACATCAAGCAAAGCGGCAATCGCTGCTGCATCATCGAGATCAACGACAACCCGAACGTCGACGCCGGCAACGAGGACGGGGTACTGAAGGACGCGCTCTATCGCGAGGTGATGGGCGTATTCCTGCGCCGCCTGGAACAGGACCGCAGTGGAGGAAATCCGACATGAGTCCGGAACACCCGACCCACCCCCGCACGACTCCGCACGGTGCCGCCGAGAGCTGTGCGAGTCACGCTCCGGTGCTGGACGCATTCGGCGGCTACGGCGTCGAGATCGAATACATGATCGTCGACCGCGACGGGCTCGACGTGCGCCCGATCGCGGACGAATTGCTGTGTCTCGGTGCCGGACATCCTGCTGCCGACGTCGAGCGGGGCGAGATGGGGTGGTCGAACGAGCTCGCGCTGCATGTGCTGGAAATCAAGAATCGCTTCCCGGCCGCGACGCTCGACGCGCTGCCCGCGGCTTTCCATGCCGAGATCACCGCGATCAACGCGCTGCTCGAGCGGCACGGCGCGCAGCTCTTGCCCGGCGGCATGCATCCGTGGATGGACCCGCACACTGAAACGCGGCTGTGGACACACGAAAACTGCGCGATCTACAGCACCTACGACCGCATTTTCGACTGCCGCCGCCACGGCTGGGGAAACCTGCAGAGCGTGCACCTGAACCTGCCGTTCGGCGACGACGAACAGTTTGCGCGCCTGCACGCCGCCATCCGCCTGGTGCTGCCGATCCTGCCGGCACTCGCGGCAAGTTCGCCGATCGCCGACGGGCGCCTGACCGGTTTCATGGATTACCGCCTCGAGGTGTATCGCGACCACCAGCGCCAGCTGCCGTCGTCGATCGGCGAGTGCATTCCGCGTCCGAGCGCATCGCAGGCCGAATACCGGGCGCAGATCCTCGCGCCGATGTACCGCGAAGCGGCCGAATACGGCGATGGCGGCGTGCTGCAGCACGAATGGCTGAACGTGCGCGCGGCAATCCCGCGCTTCGAGCGCAACGCGATCGAGATCCGCGTCCTCGACGTGCAGGAATGCCCGCACGCGGACCTCGCGATCGCCGCCGTGACCGCGGCGCTGGTGCGGCGCCTCTATGATTCTTACCGCGCCGCCCCCGCCGCCGACACCGCGATCCGCACCGCGGCGCTGGTCGCGACGTTTCGCGCGTGCCTCCGCGACGCCGAGCAAACGCAGATCGACGACGCGGGCTATCTCGCGCAACTCGGTCTCGACTGCGGCCCGTGCCGCGCGGACGAACTGTGGGCGCGCCTCATCGACCTGCTGGTCGCCGAGGACCGGCTCGCGCCGCGCTGGCACGCCCCGCTGCAGTTGATCCTCGAGCGCGGCCCGCTCGCGCGCCGCATCGTCGCCTCGCTCGGCGAGGACGCCGGCCGGCTGCAGATGCGCGACGTCTATCGGGAGCTGTGCGAATGCCTGCGCGACAACCGCCAGTTCCAGGGGACGGAGTAGCGTCCGCGGCACCGGATGCGACGGGAGGCGACGGCGCAGTCGCCCTCGTCGTTTCCTGCGAGCACGGCGGCAACCGTGTGCCGCCGCGTTACCGCGAGCTGTTCGCGGCAGCACAGGACGCGCTCGACAGCCACCGCGGCTACGATCCGGGCGCCCTCGCCGTCGCCCGCCAGTTGGCGCGGACGCTGGCTGCGCCGCTCATCGCGGCGACGACCACGCGCCTGCTCGTCGACCTGAACCGCAGCCCGGGCCATCCGAAGCTCCACTCCGAATGGATCCCCGCCTCGCCGCCCGACCTCCGCGCGGGCATCCGCGCCCGCCACTACCTGCCGTACCGGCGCCGGGTCGAAGAGCTCGTCGCCGGCGCGATCGGCCGCGGACAGCATGTCGTCCATGTTTCGAGCCACAGCTTCACGCCCGTGCTCGACGGCATCGTGCGCAACGCCGACGTCGGCATCCTCTACGATCCAGGCCGTCCGGGCGAAGTGGCACTGGGCGCGCGCTGGATCGCGGCGCTTCAGGCGCGCGCGCCGCACCTGAAAGTGCGGCGCAACTACCCCTACACCGGAAAATCGGACGGGTTCTGTGCGTGGCTGCGGCGCCGCCATGCCGCGGGCGACTACGTCGGCATCGAGCTCGAAGTCAATCAGCGCCATGTCGCGCCCGGGCGCGCCGAGTGGCGCGCGCTGCGGGGGGCGATTGTCGCCTCGCTGGTCGAAGCGCTGGGCCGGGAGGAGGAAGGTCGTCAGCCGGCCGTCGGTACATGACGTCGCGGCGCCGTCGACACGATGTGGCGTTCGTGGCGCGCCGGCACGAACGGCCGCCGCGCCGCACCGGGGAGACGCTGCTTGCCGCCGGCACACCGGCTCATACGGAAGTCATTGCTTCGCAACTGTTCTTGCACCGCTCGCAGGCGAAGATGCATTCCTCCATCTCGTCGAGATCGCGACAGCTGCTGATGCACGCGTCGCAGATGTCGGCACAGACTGCGCACACCTGGCGGTGCAGCGTCGAGTTGGTCGTCATCACGTTCGCGGCCGCCTGGCAGATCTCCGCGCAGACGATCATGGTGCGCAGGTGTTCCGGCTCGACATGGCGGCCGCCTTTTTCGAGACAGTGCCCGGTCGCCATGCCGAGGCAGACCATCTGGCAGCGCCGGCACAGTTCGATGCAGGCCAGCATTTCAGGCGATAGCGTGGTTTGTTGAGACATGGGAAAACCTCCTCTGGCAAGGGTGCGGCACTGGCGCCGGTAACGGCTGCGTGTCCTGGTGCTGTGCTGGAATCTGCTCAACGATCGTCTGGTCGCTCATTGCAAGTCTCCGCGTGCGAATCGCGCCACGTCGCGGCCCGCAGCCTGCGATTCATCGTGTGGTCAGCGCGCTTCCCCGAGCACGACCGCCTGCAGCCAGCCGCGGATCTGGCGCACGTGCGCCTTTTCGCTGTCGCGCGCGCTGTGGAACTGCGGCAAGAATTGGTCTTGGTCGGCTTCCGCCGTCAGGCTGATCAGCAGGTCCCAGCTCGCGTCGTCGGCGAGCTCGGCGATCAACATCGCTTCGAGGCAATGGACGAGCGTCGTGCGCGGGTCGGTGAGGACCTGCATCAGGCCGCTGATCGCGAGCGCCGAAACAGCCGCGGCGGGCGTCTGTGCGCTCGAGTCGGCGCCGAGCGAATCGAGCGCCGAGGCCAGCACGTGCATGTGCGCCAGTTCGTCATCGCGGATGCGCTGCAGCTCGTCGACCGAGAACGGCATCCGCTGCTGCGTCGCAAGCGCCGACGCCTTGTCGATCAGTGCCTGGTAGAGGCGCACCCCAATGCGCTCGAAGGCGAGCCGCTCGCCGAGCTTGTCGACCAGCACTTCGGGCTTCCTCGCCCCGAGCTTCGACACCACCGCGGTGAAGGCGCTGGTCAGCACGCCGGGCATCGGCACCGAGCCGATGCGTTCGGCCTCGACCGCGTAGTCGCAACGCACGGCGGCGATCTCCCTGCCGTCGGGCATCTCGCCGGGGGCGCTCACCTCTTCCGGCAGCCGTTCGTCTGCATACAACTGCATGCTATGGACCGACAGCGGCGAGGACTGCGCACCGGTGCGATTGAATCCGGGCTCGGTGACGTCATCCATGATCCTTCCTTCCACACACTCATGTTCATCGAATAACCACCTGAGCAGCGGGCGGATGTTGCGTGTCGAGTTCATGCTGTGTTCAGCGACCGGTTGAGTTCGGTGCCCGACGTCCAGTGATAAGCCGTCGCAACCCGCGTCGAGGGCGACCCGTCGGCGTTGATCCTGCGGCGGTATTCGCGGGATATGGGGCTCTCGCGGGCGAGCTTGACGAAATCCACGCCGTTCGCGCGCAGGTCGACTTCCACCGCGAGCACGTCGCGGACGAAGTCGCGCTGGCTCTTGAACTCGAGCGGCGCCGGCAGCGTCCGCGCCAGCACTTCGGCCGGATCGCGCTTCTCGTATTGCCTGAACAGGCCGCACACGTGATGCAAGTGGCCCAGTTCGTAGTCGCAGAAACGCTCCCACATCTCGCGGATGCGCGGGTTGCTCTCCGACTGGGCGCAGCTGTAGTAGCCGTAGACCTCGGTCGCCTCGTGGAGCAGCCACAGCTCCAGGAAGCTTTGCCGCGGGTCCAGCAGCGAGCCGTACTGCGTCACGTGCTGCTCCTCGATCGACGCGATCTCCGCGTACAGCTGCCGCGCGACCGGGTCGGCGAACATCGGGCCGATCGTCATGTAGTAGTCGTGCGTCTGGTATTCGGCCGCAGTGATCAGCGTCGCATGCAGCTTCGTCAGGAGCGTGGCATCCCGGCCGTGCGGCAGCCGCAGGTCATCGACCGACGCGCGATGGCCGTCGGATTGAGTCCGTAAACTGCTGTAAATCGAGTGGCAGGTAGCCACCGCTTCAGTTCGGTACGATGACGTTGTCGAAGCGTTGATCAACCGAAGAAAGGCAGGCGAAGCGATGGCTGGATATGATGTTAGCGTAGGGCGTGATTTGTTGCCAGGGCTGTTGAGCGGTCAGGACGGGCTGGCGAAACTGGTAGAAGCGGTTCTGAACCAGATACTGGAGGCGCAAGTGACAGAAGCGTTGGGAGCGGAGCGGCACGAACGCACGGAAGAGCGCGCCGGCTACCGCAACGGCACGCGAGCACGCACGCTCTACACACGGGTGGGGCCGGTGACGCTGCTGGTGCCGCAGACGCGGGATGGCAGCTTCTCGACAGAGATCTTCAAGCGTTACCAGAGGAGCGAGCAGGCGTTTGTACTGGCGCTGATGGAGATGGTCGTGCAAGGCGTCTCGACGCGGAAAGTATCGGCGATCACCGAGGAGCTGTGCGGCACGAGCTTTTCCAAATCGACGGTCAGCGCGCTCTGCGCCGGACTGGACGGACGTGTCGGTGCCTTCAACGAGCGACGGCTCGAAGGCGATTACCCGTTTGTTCTGGTCGATGCGCTGTTCATCAAGAGCAGGGAAGGCGACCGCGTCGTATCGCGCGCCGCACTGGTCGTGTCGGGCATCAGGAGTGACGGCTACCGCGAAATTCTCGGCGTGAAGATCGGCGACACGGAGAGTTTCGCCACTTGGGATGAGACGTTCCGCTGGCTCAAAGGCCGGGGGTTGAAAGGCGTCATGTTCGTCGTTTCCGACAGCCACGGCGGGCTGACGCAGGCGGTCGCAAAGCATTTTCAGGGGGTGACCTGGCAGCGCTGCCAGGTGCATCTGATGCGCAACATTCTGGGGAGCTGCAGCGCCAAGATCCGGGCCGACGTGGCGGCGGCAGCCAAACTCGTCTTCCAGGCGGCGGACATGGCCGAGGCCAAGCGCCGGCTCGCCGAATTCGTCGAGCGCTTCGAGAAAACGGCGGCAAAGGCCGTGGCGTGCATCGAGGAAGGTTTCGCCGACGCAATGGCGGTCATGGCGCTGCCAGAGAAATACCGGCGGCGGCTGCGCACGACCAACATGCAGGAGCGGCTCAACGAAGAGATTCGCCGTCGCGAGCGGGTGATCCGCATCTTCCCCAACGACGAATCCGCCCTGCGCCTGATCGGCGCCCTGTTGGCCGAGCAGAACGAGGTCTGGCAGGAAAGACGATATCTGGATATGGATGAATTCGCGGAGTGGGTCGCCGCCCGCGCCGCCGCCGGCGAGAGCAACAACGTTGTTGCTCTCGCCGGATAAAAACCATTCGTCATCATCCGGGCTGAAGAGAATTTACAGCAGATTTTGGACTTGACTGGCCGTCGACGGTCGGACGGCCCGGGGCGATGTCGGTGTGCCCCTGCAGGATGTTGTTCGAATCCTTGCCTTCGAGCCGGTCGAGCAGCGCCGAGTAGCGGTAAAGATGGTCGAAATCCTCGAGCAGCCCGAAGCGGTAGACCTGGGCGAGATACGCGTCCAGTTCGCGCTGGGCGACCGCGGCGGTCACTTCGACGGCGACCTGTTCGTACGCGATCGTCGTCTCCAGCGGCGAATGGTCGGCCGACAACAACCAGTTCACTGCCGTTGCCTGGTGTTGCTCGATGCGGCGAATCCGGGCAAGCGACTGTCGCAGTTCGCTGTTCATCCGCATCCCCATGTGGGACAGCCGCAGCGCGTCGAGCTCGAGCGCATTCATCAGGAGGATGCGTACGCGCGTGAAAGCCTCATCGTCGAGCTTGCTGATCGGCTTTCCCGCCATGTCCTTCCACGTCAAAGACTGCTTGTCGATCGGCACCCCTTTATTTCCGAGCAGATCCACGGCAATTTCCTCCGGACGATAAGACTTCAGAGGGCTCGGGCCCGGACAGGCTCGTGCCTTATCGCGGAAAGTTCTGGCAAATCCCGTGCCTACGGTATCGGCAGGACCTTGCCAGCTTCGCGCCCTGTCGACGTGGGAATAAAGACCACGTCCATCTCTTCCGCGCGCCGTCGCCGCTGCGATGTCGTGGGAATTTTCTCTACGCCGGCTGTAGAAATTACAAGTGCGAGTAAGAAATATGCGTCGCTTCCGCTCAGCGGGCCAGCGTCGACAAGTGAAACAACTCTCTCGGCACGCAGGCAGCGAGGTTGCTAAGGTGAATCATTGCCGTCGCCGTGTGGCGCGAAACAAACAACAACAACGGACAGGAGAGTCATCGTGCAGACGATTTCGCCACTCCCACTCCCACTCCTACTCCCCGGCGCCGTGCAACGCGTCACCCCGGCAGATTTCCGGTTGCGGGCAATGGCGGCGCGCAGTCATCCGGCAACACGAGGCAGATCCTTGCGCTTCACGCGCCGCTGGCGACCGCCCGGACTGGCCGGCAGCATGTCGTTCGCGCTGGCGTTGTTCACTGCGGCGACCGCGTGCCCCGCCGCTCAGGGCGTCGCGTTGCAGGCCGGAAGCTACGACTCGGTCGATAGCGTCGGAGTTCAGTGGCTGCTGCCAGTCTGGTATCGCGCCGAATGGAAGAACTGGCGCATTGCCAGTCACCCGGAACTCCAGTTGAACCTCCTCCGCAGCCATTCGGACAAAGCGGCCCAGGCAGGCGCTTTCGCGACGTTCCGCATCTCTCCGATCCGTACCGGCGTGTACCCGTATCTCGAGGCGGGCCTCGGTCTGAACCTCTTCTCGGAGGAAAAACTTGGACGCAGGAACCTGTCCACCCACTTCCAGTTCGGCGAACTGATCGGCGTCGGCGTCGCCTGGGGAGGCAGGGCCGGGGGCAAAGGCGAGACGTCAGTCGGCGTGCGGCTGAGCCATTATTCGAATGCCGGGCTGAAGCAACCGAATCACGGCATCGAGGTGTTCCAGCTCACGGTCAGCCACCGCTTCTAGCGGTCGCGCCGGCGAGGAATCGTTCCCTGTGCAGCAGGGTCAGCTTCCCTGCAGCGACGCCGCGATTTCCGCGAGCGCCGCGAGCGGAACACGGACCCATTCCGGGCGATTGTCCAGTTCGTAGCGCAGTTCGTAGAGCAGCTTCTCGATGACGAACAGCGTCAGGAAATCCGCGGCGACGGCCGCGTCCGGCGGAACGGAAGGCAGCGGTGCAACGGCGTCGTGGTACGCCTGCATGAAGCTCCGGACCACTCCCTCCTTCCATTCGGACAGCGCGCGCGCCAGTGCGTCGGCGTGCTCGGGGCGCGCCTGGAGATGGTGGTATCCGACCGTGCGCACCGCGTAGTCGAACGAACGCAGCATGCCGGCGATGTCCCGCAGCGGCGAATGCCTGCGTCGCCGCTCGTCGATCGGCCGGGCTGGTTCGCCTTCGAAATCGACAATGACGAAATCGTTCTGCGCAATCAGCACCTGCCCCAGATGCAGGTCGCCGTGCAGCCGGGTTTTGACCAGGCCAGCTGAAGCCAGGTCAAGCCCGGCGAGGCGTGCGACCAGCGGGTGGTGCGCCGCCAGCACCTGCCTTGCCTCGTCGCGGGCGCGCTCGTCCAGACGCGGCAACGCCGCTTCGAGAAGGCTCAGGGTGCGCTCGACATCGCCGATCACCTGGGCACGCCAGGCTTCGACTTCAACGTCGCCGAGCGGCTCCGGGGCGAATGCCGGATCAGTGCCGTGCGCGAACGCCGCATGCATCTCGCCGATGCGCCGCCCAAGCGTCTGCGCGAGCAGCAGGTAGACCCGGTCCCTTCCCTCGGCCTCGGCTGCGTCGGCCGCCGCTGCGGGCCAGGTATCGGGAGAAAAGAGCCGGTCCAAATGATTCAGCGTGTAATCCCACGCGTTGCCCTGATTGTCGACGAATTCCTGCAGCATCGCCAGCGCCGCGCCCCGGCCGTCGGGCGCGATGTATTCGACCGAACCGGCGACCGCGGCGACGCGTGAAAATCCCGCTGCGCTGCCGAGGAAATAGCCGACTTCGATTTCCGGGTTGGTGCCGAACTGCAGGCGCCGGTAACCCTTCAGGTAGAGCCGCGAGCCGAAGAACACACCGGTGTTGGTCTGCTCCTGCAGCGGCTGGCGCACTTCGTCGTCGAGCGCCTCGGCGAGCCGCGCATAGTGTTCGCTCGCGGTGAAGCGCAGGCTGCCGCGGCCGAGCGGCTGCGGCCCACCACCGCCCATGCTCTGGCCGAGCGCGCGGCAATACACGGGATCGATGAACGCGTCGTAGAGGATGCCGATGCGCGCCTTCTCGCGGACACGGGCGAGCGCCACCGCGCCGAAACGATCGACCGGGTTGTCACCGGCCGTCTCCCACGCGATGCCGAGCGGCAGGAAATACAGGTGTGACGATCCGCCCGCCAGGCTGACTTCGAGCAGCGCGAGCAGCCAGTTGCCGCCGCCGGCAGCCCATTCCTGCTCCTCGACGACTTCGATGCGCGTCACCGTCTCGCCTTTCGCTGCGAACCACCGTCGCGCCTGCAGGTACGGCAGCAGCACTTCGTTCTGCAGCTGGTCGCGGCTGCGGGTGGCGATCGCGCGGCGCACCGCGCTGCCGCCCTGGTGGCCGCGGAAGAACGTGCGCCAGCCTTCGGTGAGCACGAGCATCGGCAGCTCGGTCTGCGGCAGTCGCTCCTCGTGCCAGTTCGGCGGCGGCGCATCGGCCGACAGCTCGAAGGCGAAAAAGCCGTGACCCGCGAGCGTCAGCAGATACGGCAACTTGCCGACGGGTGGGAACGGCACGCGCCCGACGATCTCGACCGGCACGCGGCCCTCGAAGCGCGCGAGGTCGAGTTCGACCGCCTGCGGCGTGCGCGCGAGGTTCGCGACGCACAGCACGCTCTGGTCGCGATATTCGCGCAGGTAAGCGAGCACCTTGCGGTTGCCCGGCTCGAGGAATCGCAGCGTGCCGCGGCCGAACGCGCGCGAACCGTTGCGCATCGCGATCAGCCGCCGCGTGAAGTTCAGCAGCGAATGCGGGTTGCGCGCCTGCGCTTCGACGTTGATCGCCTGGAAGCCGTAGATCGGGTCCATGATCGGCGGCAGGTAGAGCTGCTGCGGGTCGGCGCGCGAGAAGCCGGCGTTGCGGTCCGGCGTCCATTGCATCGGCGTACGCACCCCGTCGCGGTCGCCGAGGAAGACGTTGTCGCCCATGCCGAGCTCGTCGCCGTAATAGATGATCGGCGAGCCGGGCATCGTCAGCAGCAGAAAGCTCATCAGCTCGATGCGGTCGCGGCTGTTCTCGAGCAAGGGTGCCAGCCGCCGGCGGATGCCGACGTTGATGCGCATGCGCGGGTCGTTGGCGAAGAATTGCCACATGTAGTCGCGCTCGCGGTCGGTGACCATCTCGAGCGTCAGCTCGTCGTGGTTCCTCAGGAAGATCGCCCACTGGCAGTTCTCCGGGATGTCGGGCGTCTGCCGCATGATGTCGACGACCGGGAAGCGGTCTTCCTGCGCAACCGCCATGAAAAGCCGCGGCATCAGCGGGAAGTGGTAAGCCATGTGGCATTCGTCGCCGTCGCCGAAATACTCGCGCACATCTTCGGGCCACTGGTTCGCTTCGGCGAGCAGCACGCGGCCGCGGTAGTGCGCGTCGATGCATTTGCGGATCTCGCGGATCACGTCGTGCGTCTCGGGCAGGTTCTCGTTGTTCGTGCCTTCGCGCTCGCGCAGGTACGGAATCGCGTCGAGGCGGAAGCCGTCGACGCCCATGTCGAGCCAGAAGCGCATCGTGCGCAGCACCGCCTTGAGCACGTTCGGGTTCTCGAAGTTCAGATCCGGCTGGTGGCTGAAGAAGCGGTGCCAGTAGTACGACTTCGCGACCGGGTCCCACGCCCAGTTCGACGTCTCGGTGTCGGTGAAGATGATGCGCGTGCCGGCATAGCGCGTCGGATCGCCGCTCCACACGTAGTAGTTGCGCTTCGACGACCCCGCCGGCGCGCGCCGCGCGGCCTGGAACCACGCGTGCTGGTCCGAGGTGTGGTTGACGATGAGTTCGGTAATGACGCGCAGGCCGCGCCGGTGCGCCTCGCGGACGAAGTGCCGGAAATCCGCGCGCGTGCCATATGCCGGCAGCACGCCGTGGTAGTCGGCGACGTCGTAGCCGTCGTCCTTCAGCGGCGACGGGTAGAACGGCAGCAGCCAGATCGTGTTGACGCCGAGGTCACGGATGTAGTCGAGCTTGCGCGTCAGGCCGTTGAAGTCGCCGACGCCGTCGTCGTTGGCGTCGAAGAACGCCTTGACGTGCAGCTCGTACACCACCGCGTCCTTGTACCAGAGCCCGTCGTCGGTTTCCTTGTCCGGCGCGGCCATTGCGGGCAACAGATCCATCGTCGACAGCCCTTACAGGAAGTAGTCGAAATCGCGTTCGCTGCGCACGCGGCGACGCAGCACGAAGAGGTGCGCCGGAACGCGCTGCGGGTCGAGGCGCACGAAGTTGCGTGCGCTGCTCCACAGATAGCGCGCGCCGGACAGCAGGTCGTGCATCTGGAAGCTCGTCCCGGGCGCGATGCCGAACGCGTCGAGGTCGAGCTCGAGCCAGCCCGAATGCACGTTGTGCGGATCGAGATTCGCGACGACGACGATGATGTTGTCGCCCGCCTCCGCCGTCTTGGAGTACGCGATCAGCTGGTCGTTGTCGATGGCCAGGAAGCGCAGCGACGTATTCTCATGCAGCGCCGGGTTGTCGCGGCGGACACGGTTGACGCGCCCGATCAGCGCGGCGAGGCTGTCGGGCCGGTCGAGATCCCATTCGCGCAGCTGGTATTTCTCGGAGTTCAGGTATTCCTCGCTGCCCGGCTCGCGCGGCACATGCTCCATCAGCTCGAACGCCGGACCGTAGATGCCGTAGGACGCCGCCAGCGTCGCCGCGAGCACGAGGCGCACGACGAAAGCCGGCCGGCCGCCCAGCTGCAGATATTCGGGCAGGATGTCGGGCGTATTGGGCCAGACGTTCGGGCGGAAGTAATCGGCGCCGGGGCCGTGCGCGAGCTCGTTGAAATACTCGGTGAGCTCGGCGCGCGTGTTGCGCCACGTAAAGTATGTGTACGACTGCGTGAAGCCGAGCTTCGCGAGCCGGTGCATGACGCGCGGCCGGGTGAAGGCTTCGGCGAGGAAGATCACGTCCGGGTGATCATGGCGGATGCTCGCGATCGCCCATTCCCAGAACGGAAAGGCCTTGGTGTGCGGGTTGTCGACGCGGAATATCCGCACCCCTTCGGCGATCCAGTGGCGGAAGATGCCGGCGAGCGCGGCCCACATCGCCTGCCAGTCGCCGGTCTCGAAGTCGAACGGGTAGATGTCCTGGTATTTCTTCGGCGGGTTCTCGGCGTACTGCACGCTTCCGTCGGGCCGGCGGCGAAACCACTCGGGATGTTCGGCGATCCAGGGATGGTCCGGCGCGCACTGCAGCGCGATGTCGAGCGCGAGCTCGACGCCGTGTTCGCGCGCCCGCGCAATCAGGTAGCGCAGGTCCTCGACGGTGCCGAGCAGCGGGTGCACCGCAAGGTGCCCGCCTTCCGCGGCGCCGATCGCCCACGGGCTGCCGACGTCGTCCGGCGCGGCGACGAGCGCGTTGTTCGGTCCCTTGCGCCGCTCCCGGCCGACCGGATGGATCGGCGGCAGGTACAGCACATCGAAGCCCATCGCGGCGATGTCGGCGAGACGGTCGGCGCAGTTGCGCAGCGTTCCGTGCGCGCCGGCAGCTGGCGCGGTCGAACGCGGAAAAAGCTCATACCACGCGCCGAAGCGCGCCAGCGGATGGTCGATGTCGAGCGGCAGCATCGGGTGGACGGCGGCGAAACGGCGATCCGGATGGCGCGCCGCGATCTCGCCGAGCCGCGCATCGAGACCCAGCGCCTTGAGCACCTGCGGATCCGCGCCTGCGGCCTGGCTCGCGTCGCGCAGCCGTCGCGCCCACGCCGCGAGCCGCTCGCGGTCATCGCCGATCGTTGCGCGTTCGGCGGTTTCCTCGATCAGGTCGGCGCCGATCAGGCCCGCCATGCGGATGTCGTCGGGCTCGACACGCCGCGCCAGATCCCGCCGCCACGACTCGAACGCATCGACCCACGCCGTCACCGTGTACCAGCAGCGTCCGATCTCGCCGAGCCTGATGCGGCCGCGCCAGCGCTCGTTGCCGATCGCCGCCATCGGCACGGCGTGCCACTGCTCGTCCTGGTCGCGCCGCCAGCACAGCATCGCGAGCACCGCGTCGTGACCGTCGGCGAAGCAGTCGGCCTCGACGTCGAACTCGTCGCCGACGACGCGCTTGACGGCGAAGCGGCCGCCGTCGATCTGCGGCGTGACCGATTCGATGACCGCGCGAACCCGCCCTTCGTCGGGCACACGGCGCACATCCTCGACGATGTCAGCTGTCCGGGCGCGCATCGCCTGCCTCCGGGATCAGGAACAGCACCGCCAGCGGCGGCAACGTCAGCGTCAGCGACTGGAAATGGCCGTGCGCGGGCACCGGCACGGTTTCGACGCCGCCCAGGTTGCCCGCCCCGCTGCCGCCGTACAGCGTCGCGTCGCTGTTGAGCGCCTCGCGCCAGAACCCGGCGCGCGGCACGCCGAGCGTGTAGTTCGGCCGCGTCACCGGCGTGAAATTGCATACGACGAGGACAGTGGCGCCGTCGCGCGACTTGCGCAGGAACGACAGCACGCTGTTTTCGCTGTCGTCGCTGTCGATCCACTGGAAACCGGCTTCGTCGAAATCGAGCTCGTGCAGCGCGGCGCGCTCGCGATACAGCCGGTTCAGGTCGCCGACCCAGTGCCGCAGCCCGCCGTGTTCCGGCCGGTCGAGCACCCACCATTCGAGTTCGCCCTCGTGCGTCCATTCGCGCCGCTGGCCGAACTCGCCGCCCATGAACAGCAGCTTCTTGCCCGGATGCGCCCACATGTAGCCGAACAGCGCGCGCAGCCCGGCGAACTGCTGCCAGCTGTCGCCGGGCATCTTGCCGATCAGCGAACCCTTGCCGTAGACGACTTCGTCATGCGACAGCGGCAGCACGAAGTTCTCGTGGAACGCGTACCAGATCGAGAACGTGATCCGGCCATGGTGGAACTTGCGGAACAGCGGGTCATGGCGGAAGTAGTCGAGCGAGTCGTGCATCCAGCCCATGTTCCATTTCATGCCGAAGCCCAGGCCCCCGACATACAGCGGGCGCGACACCATCAGCCACGCCGTCGACTCTTCGGCGATCGTCTGCACGCCCGGGTGGTCGCGATACACCGCCTCGTTGAGGCGCCGCAGGAACGCCACCGCGTCGAGGTTCTCCCGGCCGCCGTAGCGGTTCGGCACCCACTCGCCGTGCTGGCGACCGTAGTCGAGATACAGCATCGATGCGACCGCATCGACGCGCAGCCCGTCGATATGGAAGCGGTCGAGCCAGAACAGCGCGGAGGATAGCAGGAACGCGCACACCTCGTGGCGCCCGTAATTGAAGATGCATGAATGCCATTCCGGGTGGAACCCCTGGCGCGGGTCCGCATGTTCGTACAGATAGGTGCCGTCGAACTCGGCCAGGCCGTGCACATCGCTCGGAAAATGCGACGGCACCCAGTCGAGGATCACGCCGACGCCCGCCTGGTGCAGCGTGTCGATCAGGAACATCAGCTCGTCGGGCGTGCCGTAGCGCGCCGTCGCGGCGAAGTAACCGGTCGTCTGGTAGCCCCACGAGCCGTAGAACGGATGCTCCGCGAGCGGCATCAGTTCGACATGCGTGAAGCCGCACTCGACGACGTACGCGGCGAGCTGCGGCGCGATCTCGCGGTAGCCCGGCAGCGCACCGTCCTGCGCGCGACGCCACGAGCCGAGGTGCAGTTCGTAGATGCTGAACGGCGCATCGAGCGCATTGGCGCGCGCGCGGCTCGTCATCCACGCATCGTCGCCCCAGCGGTGAGCGCTGCGCCACGCGCGCGAACCGGTCGCCGGTGGCACCTCCGCATACAGCGCGAACGGATCGGCCTTCTCGGCAACGCGCCCGTCATGGCCCGCGACGCGGTACTTGTAGACGTCGCCCGCCGCAACGCCGGCGACGAAACCTTCCCAGATGCCCGAGCCGTCGTCGCGCGGGCGCAGCACTGCGGCATCGTCGCACCACGCATTGAAGCTGCCGATCACCGCTACCGCACGCGCGTTCGGCGCCCACACGGCGAAGTGCGCGCCGGCGTCCTCAAGCTGGCAGCCGAGCTTGTCGTAGAGGCGGCCGTGCGAGCCTTCCCGGAACAGGTAGATGTCGTGTTCGGAGAGGCGGCTGTGCGTCGTCGTAGCGTCCATCTAGTCCCCCGCCCGCTCGACGTTCTCGCGGGTGTGCTCCCGGATCCACTGGTTGATGTGGGCTGCGGTGTGGGCCGGGACGCGATCTACGGTCGATGACAACATGGCTGCCTCCTGAAAGCGCTAAGGACGGGACACCGGCCCGGCAAAGCTGCGGCGCTGCCGTCGCGGCTCTGTCGTCGTCCGCAAGCGCCGTGCCTTGCGCCGCGGGGCGGTCAGGCGACTTCGAGCCAGTGCAGGCTGAACAGGCGCGCCGCGTCGGTCCAATATTTGCGCGGCACGAACCCCGCCTGTGCGGCGAGCGAGCGGAATTCCTCGACCGTGTACTTGTAGGAATTCTCGGTGTGCAGCGTCTCGCCGGTGGCGAAACGGAATTCCCGTCCGGCGACCCGCACACGCTGCGCCACGAGACTGACCAGATGCATTTCGACGCGCCGCGCGAGCGGCTGGTAGAACGCGTAATGGGCGAAACCGTCGTCGGCGAAGTCTGCGCCGAGTTCGCGGTTCGCCCGCGCCAGCAGATTCTTGTTGAACGCGGCAGTGACGCCCTGCGAGTCGTTGTAGGCGGCATGCAGAAGCGCCGGATCCTTGATCAGGTCGACGCCGATCAGCAGGCCGCCGCCGTCCAGCAACGCAGCGGCCATGCCGAGGAATCCGGCCGCTTCTTCCGGCGCGAAATTGCCGATCGTCGAGCCGGGGAAAAAACCGACACGACGCTGCGCCCCGGACACGCTTGGCGGAAGATCGAACGCACGCGTGTAGTCGGCGACGACCGGCCGGATCCCCAGCCGCGGGTAATCCGCCCTGAGCCGGCTCGCGGCCTGGTGCAGATGTTCGCCCGAGATGTCGACCGGAACGTAGGCACGCGGCCGGCGCAGCGCATCGAGCAGCCGCCGCACCTTGCGGCCCGAACCGGCGCCGAACTCGACGAGTTCGACGTCCGGGCCGATGAGCATGGCCAGTTCGCCGGCGTGGCGCTCGAGAAGATCGAGCTCGACGCGTGTCGGGTAATACTCCGGCAGCGTGCAGATGCGGTCGAACAGCGCCGAGCCTTCGGCGTCATAAAAAAACTTGCACGACACCCGCTTCGGCGTCGCCGCCAGTCCGGCAAGCAGCGCACTGCGGAAATCGTCGTCCTCGGCGCCGTCCAGCGGACGATCCCGCGCCCCATCTGTCGTCGGTGCTTTCCACGACGGGCCTTTGCCCGGGTCACTCATCTGCATCGGCGTCCCCCTGCAATCGTCCGGCACCGGCCGCGGAGGGGGCCAGCCGCCTCGGGCGCATGGCAAAACCATGGCCCGACTTTTCCAGTGTAGTAGGACAAGCGCCCAAGCCAACCTGCCGTATCGCCCAAGCCGGGCGCTACCTGCGGTCCCGCTCGCGCTCGCCCGCGGACTTGTCCATGTCAGGCCGGTAGGCCGGATCGTTGATGTCCGGCAGCGATCAATTTGCGTTTGGTCTTTGTATCCATATTCATCTCGATCCCTCCGCATGACGGGGTGCGATGAAGCGCTACCCCCTGCCCGGGCCGGGCGTCCCCCATGCGCTGGCCGAAGCAAGCGGAAGGCCCGAGCGTCATTCGCAGGGCACGATGGTCCTTCGATACCGGGTGCAACAACTACACGGTCTTGTAAGAAGCGCCCGACCCCCCTGCTCGGCCCGCCCGGATCACGCGTGCCGGCCCCGGCAGCCTCCGGCCAGTTCAGTCCGGCATCCCGATTGCAGCAGCGCGAGCCCATCCTTCCGCAGGAAATCCGAATGCAGCGTCCCTTGCTGGAAGTTCTGCAGCCGCGGACGATCGTCGTGTTCCGCGCGCTGCAACTGGGCGACATGCTGTGTGCCGTACCCGCGCTGCGCGCGTTGCGTGCAGCCTGCCCGCACGCCCGCATCACGCTCGTCGGCCTGCCGTGGGCCGCGGCGTTTGCCGCCCGCCACCCTCGCTATCTCGACGTTTTCGTCGCCTTTCCCGGCTTTCCGGGCCTCCCGGAACAGCCCGCCGATTCCGCCGCGCTGCCCGATTTCCTTGCCACGATGCGAGCGCGGCGAGCCGATCTGGCGATCCAGATGCATGGCGACGGTACGATCACGAATCCGCTCGTCGCGGAGTTCGGCACGCGGTTCAACGCCGGTTTCGGCGCTCCTGGCAGTGGCGACGCCAGGAATCAAGGCATGACATTACGGTGCGAAAGCCGTGCCCCCTCCCTAAGCCGCGATTCGTAAATCCGCAAGCATCCTGAAGCCGCATACGTCAGGGCTCTTGATGAACGTGGTCATGACTTCACCCGCCCAGCTTCAGTTTGAATTTGACCATTTCAAGGCTGCGCCTCGTCGAGCAGCGCGGTCAGCCCGGCGCGAACGACTTCGCTGTCGCTTGGCGACAGCTTTCCGATCTGACCTCTGACCAGACGATGGTCGAGCGTAAACAACTTGAATCGCACCTTGGAGGGCGCCGGCAGGCCCGCTGCAGCCAGGTCGGCGATCCTGCAATCAAGCGGCCAGGGGGCGTTTGCCTCGGACGTGATCATGGCCATGACCGAATGGCCCGCGGGCGTGTTGAAAGCCGCCGCGTTCGAGAGCACCAGCGCGGGGCGATTCTTGGTGGCGTTGCGGTCGGTGAACGGAAAGGGCACGCGCACGACAGCAAAGCGTTCAAAGCTCACGGTAGGCTTCCTCGTCGGCCTCGCCAGCCCATTCGGACAGCGTGCCCTCGACGGCGCGTAGGTATTCGACATCCAGCGGCTGCACTCGGCGCACCGTCGCCGTTCCGTCAGCGCCGACGTCCCAGGCGATCAAGTCGCCCGGCTTCACATGCAGCGCGGCGCGCACGTCCTGGGGGATGGTGGTCTGACCCTTGGCAGTGATCTTGGCAACAGCAAGCATTTCGCTCTCCGGTAAGGATGACATTGCGTCCTTACTTTACGTCGTGCATGGTTGTGCATCAAGATGACTTTCATACGTCAGTCGTTATACAAGAGTGGAGTTAACCCCCTGTTCGGCTTGACTAAGTATGGAATACCCCTCGCCGCGCACGATGAGCGGAGCGATTCTCTGCCTGCATTGATAACAGCCGTCATTGCTGGCACTCCGATCAAATTCAATGAGCGCAATTTTGCGTTCAGTGACTACACTGACCGGGCAGACCGACGCTGCCCGGCAGCGCCTTCAGGACGTGGCGCATGGCCGGAAAAATGACTTGGTAACTTGCGCCGCCGGGTCACACGGACGGTGACACAGAACCGCTGAAATGAAATAAGCCCCTAAAATCAGGGGCTTATTTCATAATATGGCGGAGAGGGTGGGATTCGAACCCACGGTAGGCTCGCACCTACGCCTGATTTCGAGTCAGGTACATTCGACCACTCTGCCACCTCTCCGCGTCCCGCGATCGTCTCGCGGGAGGGCGCATTATACGTACACAATCAATATCAAACAAGAAATAACTTCGCATGCCGAGGGGCATTTCAAGGCCATTCACTGAAAGCGGACAGGCACCATGGCGCCGCTGCCGAAGATTGCTGCCCTGGGTGTCATTTGCCCCCGGGCACATGCTCGCGCAAAATCCGGGGTCGCCGCCGGGGAGTGCCTTCTTGCCTGTCTTACTGTTCTTCATTGCGCTGTTTGGGCTGTCGGGATGCACGCCGGACGCCGCCCCGCGACGGGTCGGGGACTATCGGATGGCCGGCGAATTGCGCGTCGCGACTCGGCTGGATGCGATTTCCTACCGTCAGGAGGCGCAGGGCGAGACGTCGGGGTTCGAGCACGACCTGCTGCAGAAACTGGGGCAACGCCTCGGCGTGCCGGTGCGTTTCGTCGTGTATCCCGATGCGCCGCGGGCGCTCGACGCGGTCCTCAACGGCGAGGTGCATCTCGCCGCGGCCGGAATCACCCGCAACGAACGCTTTCCGTTGCGGTGGTCGGCTCCGTTGCGCGAGGTGGACTATGTGTTGGTCGGGCGTTCGGACGACAGGGAGATCGACGGGGAGGACGATCTCGCCGGGCGAACGATCAGCATGCGGCGGGGTTCCGCGCCCGTCGAAGCACTCGATCGAATCCGCAAGCGCGTTCCCGGCCTCAACCTGCACTTTCCGGCCCGGCTCGGCGATCAGGCGCTGCTCGAACAGCTGGGGCAGGGCAAACTGGACCTCATCGCCACCGACCGCGTCCATTTCGCGCTGGCCGCGCAAACCAACCCAATATTCGTGATCGCATACAACCTGCCGGCTCGGTCCGAGATCGCCTGGGCGCTGCCGATCGATGCCGGGAGTCTGGCCGCCGAGGTCGACGCCTTTCTCGCCGGCGCACGGGAAAGCGCCCTGCTCGCGCGGATCGCCGATCGCTACTTCGGCCACATCCGCCGCCTCGATGACCAGGACGTGGCGGTTTTTCTGGGCCACATGCGCACACGCCTGCCCGCCTATCGCCAGCATTTTCATGACGCGCAGGCACGCACCGGCGTCGACTGGCGCTTTCTCGCCGCGCTCGCGTACCAAGAATCGCGGTGGGACCCGCTCGCGACGTCGCGAACCGGCGTGCGGGGAATGATGATGCTGACTTCCGAGACCGCAGACCGGCTCGGCGTCGGCGACCGCCTCGATGCGCGCGAGAGCATTCTCGGCGGGGCGCGCTATTTTTCGATGCTCAGGGACCAGTTGCCCGGCGGGATTGCCGAGCCCGACCGCTCATGGATCGCGGTGGCGGCGTACAACCTCGGCATGGGCCACATGAACGGCGCGCGGGCGATCGCCCGCGGCATGGGCCGGCACGACACGACGTGGTGGGACATGAAAGCCGTCCTTCCGCTGCTGTCGCGGCCCGAATACGCGGCGCGGCTCAAATCCGGCCCGGCACGCGGCGGCGAGGCGGTGATCATGACGGAGAACATCCGCAACTTCCACGGCATTCTCGCGCGCCTCGAACCGCCCTACACCCCGCCGCTCCAACCACCCGGCCTGAAGCTCGGCCGTGCCGGCGACTGAGCACCTCCAGGAAACGGCTTTGCCGTTTCCGCCCCCCAAGGGGGACAAGAAAACTTGGGGCGGCCCGGCGTTTTCTTGAGCGGCTTCAGCCGCGGGGTTCGAGCACCTCGATCCCGCCCATCCACGGCACCAGCGCTTTCGGCACGACGACCGAACCGTCGGCCTGCTGGTAGTTCTCGAGCACGGCGACCAGCGTCCTGCCGACTGCCAGACCCGAACCGTTCAGGGTGTGCACCAGTTCGTTCTTGCCCTGCGCGTTGCGGAATCGGGCCTGCATGCGGCGCGCCTGAAACGCCCCGGTGCACGAACACGAGGAAATCTCGCGGTAGGTTTTCTGCGCCGGCAGCCACACTTCGAGATCGTAGGTCTTGGCGGCGGAAAATCCCATGTCGCCGGTGCACAGCACGACTTTGCGATACGGCAGATCAAGCTTGCGCAGGATCGCCTCGGCATGGCCAGTGAGTTCCTCGAGCGCCGCCCATGACGCGTCCGGATGTTCGATCCGCACCAGTTCCACCTTGTCGAACTGGTGCTGGCGGATCATGCCGCGCGTGTCGCGACCGTAGCTGCCGGCTTCGGAGCGGAAGCACGGCGTGTGGCCAACGAACTTCAGCGGCAGCACATCGTGCGCGAGCAGTTCGTTGCGCACGATGTTGGTGATCGGTACTTCCGCTGTCGGAATCAGGTAGAAGCGCCCGTCGTCCTTGGTGACGGAAAACAGGTCGGCCTCGAACTTGGGCAACTGACCGGTGCCGAACATGCTGTCGGGATTGACGAGATAGGGAACGTGGACCTCGGTGTAGCCATGTTCGCGGGTATGCACGTCGAGCATGAACTGGGCGAGCGCGCGATGCAGGCGCGCCAGACCACCGCGCATCAGTGCGAAACGCGAACCGGCAATCTTCACCGCGGTTTCGAAATCGAGCCCTCCGAGGCCGCTCCCGAGGTCGACGTGATCGCTGACCGCGAAGCCGAATTCCCGCGGCGTGCCCCAGCGGGCGACCTCGATGTTTGCCGACTCGTCACGGCCCGGCGGCACGCTGTCGTGCGGGAGGTTCGGCAGCCCGGCGATGAATGCATTGATCCGCTCGAGGAGCGTCCCCAGCGCCTGTTCGTTGGCCTTCAGCTCGTCGCCGATGCCGCCCACTTCGGCCATCACTGCCGAAGCGTCCTCTCCCCTGCCCTTCAGGATGCCGATCTGCTTCGACAGGCTGTTGCGGCGCGCCTGCAGGTCCTGGGTGCGCGTCTGCAGGGTCTTGCGCTCGCTCTCCATGGACTGGAACGCCGCGGCGTCGAAATTCGCCCCCCGCGTTGCAAGCGCTGCCGCGACGACGTCGATCTGGGTGCGTAAAAGTTGGATATCAAGCATGACAATTCCGGAATTCGTGTGGATTCAATGGGAACGCGGGTTTTTCTGACAAGGCAGGATATCTTCCGGCACCAAGCCGCTCTATTCGCTGCCTTTCGCCAGCCTCGCGAAAAGTTTGCGGCGATGCACAAATCCATTAATGAAATCAATCGTTTATATTCACCGCAATGGACAAACTTTTCTTGCATTCGGCGCCGCGTATCTTAAGCTTAGTAAGCCAACACCGCGGAAGACGGTGTCAGCAACACTAGAGGAGATGCCGATGTTGTCCATTAGAGACTGCCTTGATTATTGCGATTTGACCGATGACGAAGTTGCACTCGTTGCAGAACATGTGGGCATTCCCGACGGAGCCGCGGCGCAGGTTGTATGCGGCATGGTGCAAACGCCGGAAGGGGTGCTGATGTTGACGACCTACATGCAAGACCTTATCGAGCGAGCCACCGAACGTGGGGACCTCGAAAGGGCCGAGCGGGCCAAGAGCGTGTGCGCCCGCTTCATGGCCGACCACCCCCTCCCGCACTGAAAGCTGTCGCCCTGCCTCACCTCTCGTCTTTCCCCGCGTCCTTCGGGACGCGCGTAGCCGCCAAGTCGTCGAGTTCGCGCAGATGCTCGAGCTTTGCCGCGATCCGCGCTTCGAGTCCGTATTGCGTCGGGCGATACCATCCCGGCGCATCCATGCCGTCCGGCAGGTAGCTCTCGCCTGCGGCGTACGCTTCGGGTTCGTCATGCGCATAGCGATAGGCCTTGCCATAGCCCAGTTCCTTCATCAAGCGGGTCGGAGCGTTGCGCAGATGCAGCGGTACCGGACGCGACACGTCCTGGGCGACGTGTTTGCGCGCCGCATTATAGGCTTTGTAGACCGCGTTGGATTTCGCCGCGCAGGCAAGGAAGATCGTCGCTTCGGCGAGCGCCAGTTCTCCTTCGGGAGAACCGAGCCGTTCGTATGTCGCGCAGGCGTTCAACGCGATTTCGAGCGCCCGCGGATCGGCGAGCCCGATGTCCTCGGTCGCCATGCGGATCAGGCGCCGTCCGAGATAGAGTGCGTCCGCCCCGCCGTCCAGCATCCGGCACAGCCAGTAAAGGGCCGCATCGGGATTCGAACCCCGCACCGATTTGTGCAGCGCCGACATCTGGTCGTAGAACGCTTCGCCCCCCTTGTCGAAACGTCGCAGGCGAGTCGATAGCGCCTCGTCGACAAACTCGGGCGTCACCGTGACCACGCCCTCGGTTTCCGCGGCAACCTGGACCTGCTCGATGAGGTTCATCAAGCGCCGCGCGTCGCCGTCGGCAAAGCCGATCATGCGCTCGCGCGCGGCCGCCGCAAATTCCAGCTGCGGACACGCCAGCAGGCGGGCGCGTTCGAACAGTTCCCCCAGCGCTTCGTCGTCGAGCGGTTCGAGCACGTAGACCGCCGCCCGCGACAGCAGCGCCGAATTGACTTCGAACGACGGATTCTCGGTCGTCGCACCGATCAGCGTCACGACACCCTGCTCGACGTAAGGCAGAAACGCGTCCTGCTGCGCCTTGTTGAAGCGATGTACCTCATCGACGAACAGGATCGTCTGGCGTCCGCGCGCCTTCTCGGCCTGCGCGTGCGCGACGGCCTCGCGAATGTCCTTGACACCGGAGAACACGGCCGACAGCGCGATGAATTCCGCGTCGAAAACCCGCGCCATCAGGCGCGCGAGCGTCGTCTTGCCGACCCCCGGAGGCCCCCACAGGATCATCGAATGCAGCTTGCCGGATGCGAAGGCGAGCCGCAGCGGCTTGCCGGGACCGAGCAGATGGCGCTGGCCGGCGACCTCGTCGAGCGTCGTCGGGCGCATCCGCTCGGCGAGCGGTACGCGCGGCGGCTCGACGTCGTCGAAAAGGTCCGCCATCCGCGTCGCGCGTCAGTCGCCGATGACGTCGGCGCCCGCGGGCGGGACGAAATGGAACAGCGCCGGGTCGGGATGCGCGTTCGGCACCAGCGACGTAAACACGATCATCGTCGTCTGACCGAAGTTGTCCTGCAATTCCATGCGCTTCAACAGCCCCCCCGCGAGGCCCATGCGGATCGACTGGAAACTGCTTTCCGCGTGCTTCGGCGTGGCCAGCACCCACTCGAGCCCTTCGCCCGAGCCCGCTTCGGCGAGATTGAAATCGCGGTCCAGCGTGCCGCTGCCGGCGAGGATCGCGGCCGGCGTGCTCCCCAGCGCGTCGCCGAGGCGCTTCACGGTGACCTGGTTGAGATCCCGGTCCCACGACCACAGTTTCTCGCCGTCGCTGACGAGCAGCTGCGGATACGGCTTGTCGTAGCTCCAGCGGAACTTGCCGGGGCGCAGGAACACGAAGCTGCCACTCGCCTGCTGCGCCCTGCGTCCCGAAGCGGACGACACCGTCTGTTCGAATTCGCCCTGCGCACTGCGCGCGGTGTCGACGAACTCGCGCAACTGCACCACGCCGTTCGCCGCTGCCGCCACCCCCGACGCCCAGGCGACTGTCGCGCACAGTAGTACGCGCGCCATAAACGCTGCCGGACGCATGTCCAAATGACTCACTCGGTCTCCTTCACGGGCGCGATCACTTCGCGGTTGCCGTTGCTACCCATCGCCGATACCAGACCGGCACGTTCCATCTGTTCGATCAGCCGCGCGGCGCGGTTGTAGCCGATGCGCAGATGACGCTGCACGAGCGAAATCGACGGCCGCCGCGTCTTGACGACGATCTCGACGGCCTGGTCATAGAGCGGATCGGCCTCGCCGTCGCCGCTGTCTGCGCCGCCGAGCGCCCCGTCAGTCTCCTCATCGGCGGCCGACAGGATCCCTTCGACATAATCCGGCGGCCCGCTGCGCTTGAGATGGTCGACGACCTTGTGCACCTCGTCGTCGGCGACGAACGCGCCGTGCACCCGCACCGGCAGGCCGGTGCCGGGCGCCAGATAAAGCATGTCGCCCATGCCGAGCAAGGCTTCGGCGCCCATCTGGTCGAGGATCGTGCGCGAGTCGATCTTGCTCGACACCTGGAACGCGATGCGCGTCGGCACGTTGGCCTTGATCAGGCCGGTGATGACATCGACCGACGGGCGCTGCGTCGCGAGGATCAGGTGGATTCCCGCCGCACGCGCCTTCTGCGCGAGCCGCGCGATCAGCTCCTCGACCTTCTTGCCGACGACCATCATCATGTCGGCGAGTTCGTCGACGACGACGACGATGTGCGGCAGCGTTTCGAGCGGCTCGGGGTTGTCGGGGTTGATCGCGAACGGGTTGGTCATCGGCTTGTCCGTTTCCGCCGCCTGGGTGACCGCCTTGTTGAAGCCGGCGAGGTTGCGCACGCCGACCGCCGCCATCAGCTTGTAGCGCTTGTCCATCTCGACGACGCACCAGTTCAGGGCGTTCGCCGCGTGCTTCATGTCGGTGACGACCGGCGCCAGCAGGTGCGGGATGCCCTCGTAGATCGACAATTCCAGCATCTTCGGATCGACCATGATCAGCCGCACCTTCTCGGGCTCGGCCTTGTACAGCAGCGACAGGATCATCGCGTTGATGCCTACCGACTTTCCCGAACCGGTCGTGCCGGCGACGAGCAGGTGCGGCATCTTCGCCAGATCGGCAACCACCGGCTGCCCGCCGATGTCCTTGCCGAGCGCGACCGTCAGCGATGAATGCATGTCCTGATACGCCTTCGAGCCGAGGATCTCGGACAGACGCACCATCTGTCGTTTCGGGTTCGGCAGCTCCAGCGCCATGCACGACTTGCCGGGCACCGTCTCGACGACGCGGATCGACACCAGCGACAGCGCACGCGAAAGGTCTTTCGCGAGATTCACCACCTGGCTGCCCTTGACGCCGGTCGCCGGCTCGATTTCGTAGCGCGTCACGACCGGCCCGGGATAGGCCGCCAGCACCTTCACCTCGACGCCGAACTCGGCGAGCTTCGTTTCGATCAACCGCGATGTCGACTCCAGCAATTCGGCCGACGGCGGATCGAGGTCGGCAGACGGTCGATCCAGCAGCGCGAGCGGCGGCGTCGATCCCGCCGGCAGATCGACGAAGAGCGGCTGCTGCCGGCCCTTCTCGATGCGCTCCGGCTTCGGCGTGTCGACCATCGCAGGCTCGATCCGCACAGGCTCGATGCGTACGGACTGGGGCGGCGCGGCTTCGGCTTTGCGCCGCTTCGGCTCGACGAGCGCGCCGCCCTTCTGCGCGACCGGTTGCGCCGCCTTGCGTTCGGTTCGGCGACGCCATGCCTGCCGCAGCGTGCTGCAGGCACGCTCGAGCGAAGTGCCGATCCGCTCGACGAGCGACAGCCACGAGATGCCCGAGAAAAGACTCAACCCGGATGCGAACAGCGCCAACAACAGCAGGGTGCCGCCCGTAAAGCCAAGATAACGCTGCACCGCGGCGCCCAGCTCCATGCCGACGAGGCCGCCGGGAGCCAGGGGAATGCTCGCGCCGTGCGAGTGGAAGCGCAGCGATTCGAGCGCGCTGCTGGCGACCAGCACGACGAAGAAACCCACCAGAACGATGAAGAACGACCGCCTGTCGAGCCGCAGGTCATGCCTCAGCCGGCGAAAGCCCCACACCAGCCCGTAGCCGAGAAAAACCACCCACCACCACGCGGACAGGCCGAACAGGTAGTACAGCAGATCCGCGAGCCATGCGCCGAACCGGCCGCCGGGATTGGCAATGCGCGACACTTCGGCAGCGTGCGACCAGCCCGGATCGGCCTTGCTGTAACCGAGCAGCACCAGGCCAACGTACAGCGACATCACGCCGAGAATCAGCCAGCGGGCTTCCTGCAGCAGCAGCGAGATCTTTTCCGGCAAAGGCTGGGAGCGTGAGGACAGGCGGGACGACATGAGGAGAAACTTGAGGCCGGGGGAAAACGACGGTGCGAAATTATATGCGATCCGTCAAGACGGCCGTGGCCGCTGTTGCGAAGGGAAACAGACGGGCGCGATCAAAGGCTCTGCAGGCGGTCGCGCAGCACGATGCCGGCGCCGGTTTCCTCGATAAGCCCCTGCGCCGCGAGGTCCTTCATCACCCTGCTGACCATCTCGCGCGACGCACCGATCATTTTCGCGATGTCCTGCTTCGTGATCTTGCGCACCACCACCGCATCCCCGTTCACTTCCTCGGACATTTCAAGCAGCAGGCGCGCGACGCGGCCGTAGACGTCCATCAGCGCAAGGCTCTCGATCTTGCGATCGGCATTGCGCAGGCGATCGGCGAGGTTGGCCATGATGCGCCAGGCCACTTCGAAGTTGCCCTGCATGATCGTGCGAAAATCGTTTTTTGCGATCATCACGAGGTCGGAAGGCATCACCGCGACGACGGTCGCCGAGCGCGGCTGCTCGCCGAACATGCCCATCTCGCCGAACAGTTCGCCCTGCCCCAGAATCGTCAGGATCACCTCGCGGCCGTCCTCGTCGCTGACGACGACCTTGAGGCTCCCCGTCAGGACCAGGTAGACAAAATCGCTGCGCTCGCCCGCATGCACCACGCTCTGCCCGCGCGGGATCCGGCGCATCATCGCGGAGCGGGAAACCATGGCCAGGGTATCGTCGGACAAACCTTGAAACAGCGGGAAGGTCTTCAGGGCGGTGGTGGAAACCGCGGTGGACTGGGTCATGGCGACTCCGGAATGTGCTCGAACGGCGTATCAGAAAACGGAAAAACTGGCGACGCACAATATCACCAATTATACCGGAATCCGCCATTGACCTTCCCGGCCGAAGCGCGGCCTCGCGCGGATTCGACGATGCACCCGCACTGGCAAAGCACGCTTTCGCGATCGTCCCGCGCTATGAACATCATTGAATCGGCGCGACAAACCGCTCGGCTATAATCCCGCTGTCGCCAACCAGAAAGAAGATCACGCTATGACAACCAAGCACGCCCGCCTGCTCATCCTCGGTTCCGGCCCGGCCGGTTACACGGCCGCAGTGTACGCCGCTCGCGCCAACCTCAATCCGGTCCTGATCACGGGCCTGGCGCAGGGCGGTCAGCTGATGACCACGACCGACGTCGACAACTGGCCCGCGGACGCCGAGGGCGTGATGGGCCCGGACCTCATGGCCCGCTTCCAGAAGCACGCCGAACGCTTCAACACCGAGATGATCTTCGACCACATCCACACCGTGAAGCTTGGCGAGAAACCGTTCCGGCTTGTCGGCGACGCCGGGGACTACACTTGTGACGCGCTGATCATCTCGACCGGCGCGACGGCGAAATATCTCGGCATCCCGTCGGAAGAGAAATTCTCCGGCCGCGGCGTCTCCGCGTGCGCGACCTGCGACGGCTTTTTCTACAAGAACCAGGACGTGGCAGTAATCGGCGGCGGCAACACGGCAGTCGAAGAAGCGCTGTACCTCGCCAACATCGCGAAGAAGGTCACGGTCGTGCATCGCCGCGAGAAGTTCCGCGCCGAGAAGATCCTCATCGACAAGATGATGGAGAAAGTCGCCGCCGGAAAAATCGAACTCGCGCTCAACTCGACGCTCGACGAAGTCCTGGGCGACAACACCGGCGTGACCGGCATGCGGGTCAGGGATGCGAATACCGGCGCGACTCGCGACGTCGCGCTGCAGGGCGTGTTCATCGCGATCGGCCACAAGCCGAACACCGATATCTTCGAAGGCCAGTTGACGATGGAAAACGGCTACATCGTCACCAAGGGCGGCCGCGAAGGCGACGCCACGGCGACTAGCGTGCCGGGCGTGTTCGCCGCGGGCGACGTGCAGGATCACATCTACCGCCAGGCGGTGACGTCCGCGGGCACCGGCTGCATGGCCGCGCTCGACGCGGAGCGCTACTTGGACACGCTCGCCGGCTGAGCACGGTGATGACCCGACGGCTTCCCCCTGCTGCACCGAAACCGGGGAGCCGGACCGGGCGACCATCGCATACCTTCGAAGAACTTGCCGCATTGCGCGGCAAGCTGAAGCCGGCCGCGAGCAACCAAAAACCTGCGAAACCGGAGTTGCCGCCCTCGGCTGCAGCAAAAGACACCCGCGACGCGACTGCCACCGCGATCCACCCGGGCGCTTCTCCCGATGACGATCCGGCGCTGTTCCGCGACGCCGTGCGCAATGTCGCCCCGCTTACCAAAGGGGGCGGGCGAGCGGAAATCGAGACGCCGAAGCCGCCGCCGGTGCCGCGTCCGCAACCCGCCGAGTCCGACACGCCCTCTCCCGCCGCGCGCTTGCCCACCGATGCACTCGAGGATGCCGCCCTCTTTCGCTCGGCGGTCGGCGACGTCACGCCGCTTCGCGACCCCGGGCACGCGGAGCTCGGTCGCGCCCGTCCGTCCCCGTACCCGCTGCACGCGCACGACGAGGATCGGCATCGCATCGAGGCCGATCCGGCCTCACTGCTGCTGCCGCCCGATCCCGACGCGCTCGATCCGGCGGAGCTTTTCCGTCATGCGGTGCGCGGAGCCCGGCAGATCGAATCGCGCGACCGGGTCGAACTGCAGCCTCCGCCGCCCCGCCCGGAGCCGCTGAAGCACAGCGAAGACGAGCAGGCTGCGTTGCGCGAATCGCTCGAAGCGCCGATGAGCCTCGAGGACCGGCTGGAAATGGGGGACGAGGCGGTATTCCTGCGCCCCGGCCTGCCACGCCGCGTGCTCATGGACTTGCGCCGCGGGCGCTGGGTGCTGCAGGGAGAAGTGGACCTGCACGGCTACAACCGGGACGACGCCCGCGAAGCGCTGGCACGCTTTCTCGCGGCGAGCCTGCAGCAGGGGCGCCGCTGCGTGCGGGTGATTCACGGCAAGGGGCTGGGATCGCCGGGCAAACTGTCGATCCTCAAGCACCTCTCGCGCGGCTGGCTCGCGCAACGCGAGGAAATTCTTGCGTTCTGCCAGGCCGGTCCGAATGAAGGCGGCTCCGGGGCGCTGCTGGTGCTGCTGCGAGCCGGCAATCCGCCGAAGGAGTGAACGCGGCCGGCAATCCGGCCGGGGGCAATCAGATTGCGGCTTCGTCCGTTTCGCCGGTGCGGATGCGCACGACCTGCTCGACGGCCGTGACGAAGATCTTGCCGTCGCCGATCTTGCCGGTGCGCGCCGCCTTGATGATCGCTTCGACCGCCTGATCGACGAGGTCGTCGCCGATGACGATCTCGACCTTGATCTTCGGCAGGAAATCAACGACGTACTCGGCGCCGCGATACAGTTCGGTGTGGCCTTTCTGGCGGCCGAAGCCCTTGACCTCCGACACGGTCAGACCGGCGATGCCGACTTCGGACAGCGCTTCACGGACCTCGTCGAGCTTGAACGGCTTGATGACGGCTTCGATTTTCTTCATGTAATTCTCCTCGATGGGCTTGCGGACTCGCCGATTCGGATCGATCCTGCGCGGTCAGTATTCATCCTGATAGCGCGATGTTATCGGATAACGCCAGTCCCTGCCGAAACCGCGCTTCGTCACCCGGATGCCGACCGGCGACTGGCGGCGCTTGTATTCGTTGCGCTTGAGCATTGCGACGGTGCGCCGCACGTCGGCTTCGGGGAAGCCGCGCGCGATGATCTCGCGCGGCGATTCGTCACGCTCCATGTAGGCCTCGATGATCGCGTCGAGCACGTCGTACGGTGGCAGCGAATCCTGGTCGGTCTGGTCCGGTTTCAGCTCGGCCGACGGCGGGCGGGTGATGATGTTTTCCGGCATCACCGGGCTGACCGTATTACGCCAGCGCGACAGGCGGAACACGAAGGTCTTGTAGAGATCCTTCAGCACCGCGAAGCCGCCGGCCATGTCACCGTACAGCGTCGCGTAGCCGGTCGCCATCTCGCTCTTGTTGCCGGTCGTCAGCACGATCGCGCCGGTCTTGTTCGACAGCGCCATCAGGATCATGCCGCGGATGCGGCTCTGCAGGTTTTCCTCGGTGGTGTCCGCCGGCAGCCCCCTGAACTGGTCGGCGAGCAGGGCGGCGAAAGTGTTCATCGCCGGCTCGATCGGAATCTCGTCGTAGCGCACGCCGAGGTTCGCGACCAGTGCACGCGAATCGTCGAGGCTCATCTGCGCCGTATAGGGCGAAGGCATCATCACGGCACGCACCCGCTCCGCCCCCAGCGCGTCGACGGCGACGCACAGCGTCAGCGCCGAGTCGATGCCGCCGGACAAGCCGATGATCGCGCCCGGAAAACCGTTCTTGCCGAGGTAGTCGCGCACGCCGGTCTTGAGCGCCTCATAGACTTCCTCCTCGACCGGCCGCGCCGGGACGATTTCGCCCGCTTCCCAGCATCCGCCGCGAAAATGCAGCACGTCGAGCCGCTCCTCGAACGAAGCCGCCTGGTAGACGACCTTGCCGTCCGCATCGAGCGCGAACGATGCGCCGTCGAACACCAGCTCGTCCTGGCCGCCGACCATGTTGCAATAGACCACCGGCAGGCCGGTGTCGGCGACGCGCCCGCGCAGCACTTCGTAGCGGCGCTGCAGCTTGTTCATGTGGTACGGCGACGCGTTCAGGCCGAGCAGCAGTTCGGCCCCTTCGGCGCGCACCAGTTCGGCCGGGCCCGATTCCCACAGATCAGCGCAGATATTGACGCCGAGCTTCACGCCGTTCAATTCGAACACGCACGCGTCGAGGCCGCGGTCGAAGTAGCGCTCCTCGTCGAACACTTCGTAGTTCGGCAGCAGATGCTTGTGATAGGTCGCGACGACTTCGCCGTCGCGGATCACCGACGCGGCGTTGTAGCGCCAGTCGCGCCGCTCTTCCGGATGCCCGAGCACCAGCGTGATGCCGCGGGTGTGTAGAGCGATACGGGCCACTTCCCGGCTGCACGCGCGGTAGAAATCCGGGCGCAGCAGCAGGTCTTCGGGCGGATAACCGGATAGCGCCAGTTCCGGCGTCAGCAACAGGTCGGCGCCGGCCGCGCGGGCCTGGTCGAGGGCGTGGATGATCCGGTCGGCGTTGGCCGTGAGGTCGCCGACGGTGAAATTCAGCTGGGCGACAGCGATAGCGAGCGTTTTGTCCATAGGCGCAACTATACCGTTTCAGCCCGCAGTCGGCGGAGCCGCGAGCCCTGCGGGCATGTGCCGAGGCGGCATTCCGGTGCCGCGTTTGGACTATCATGGCCGGCCAATATTGCCACCGACAAGCGAACCGCATGGCCATTCCGGACACCGTCGCCAGGCAGGCCGACGAGCAAGGACCGTGGGCCGTCTTTCTCGTTTTCCTGCGCCTCGGCCTGACCTCTTTTGGCGGCCCCATCGCCCACCTGGGTTATTTTCGCGACGAATTCGTCACGCGCCGACGCTGGCTCGGCGAACGCAACTACGCGGACCTCGTGGCGCTGTGCCAGTTCTTGCCGGGGCCCGCGAGCAGCCAGGTCGGCATGGCACTGGGCCTGGCTCGCGCGGGCTACGCGGGGCTGTTCGCTGCGTGGGCAGGCTTCACGCTGCCGTCGGCGATCGCGCTGATCCTGTTCGCGCAAGGGGTGTCGCGTCACGGCGGCGTCCTCGCGCCCGAGGCGTTGCACGGCCTGAAAGTCGTCGCGGTCGCGGTCGTGGCGCAAGCGGTGTGGGGAATGGCGCGCAACCTCTGCACCGACACGCTGCGCGTCACGCTCATGGCGATCGCGGCGTGCGTCGTCCTCGCCGACTCGACGGCCTGGACGCAGGTCGGCGTAATCGGCGCGGCGGCGATCGCCGGAATGGTCCTGTTCCGAGCGGAACCGACCGTTGCCCACGATCCGCTGCCCATCCTCGTCGCCCGCCGTACCGCCATCGGCTGCCTGTGCGCCTTCCTTGCGCTGCTGATAGGCCTGCCACTCCTCGCGCAGTTCGTGGCGAACCCGGCTGTCGCGATGATCGACGCCTTCTACCGCGCCGGAGCGCTGGTGTTCGGCGGCGGCCATGTCGTCCTGCCGTTGCTGCAGGCCGAGGTGGTGCCGAGCGGATGGGTCGACCACGAAACCTTCCTCGCCGGTTACGGCGCGGCGCAGGCGGTGCCGGGACCACTGTTCACTTTCGCAGCGTTCCTCGGCGCAGCGATGAACGATGCGCCCGGGGGCTGGACCGGGGCTGCGATCTGCCTGGGCGCGATTTTCGCCCCCTCGTTCCTGCTCGTGGTCGGCGCCCTGCCGTTCTGGGAGCAACTACGCCGCAGTGCCCGAGCACGCTCCGCGCTGGCCGGAGTCAACGCAGCGGTCGTCGGCCTGCTGCTGGCCGCCTTGTACCAGCCGGTGTGGACGAGCGCGATCCACCAGCCGCGAGACTTCGGGCTCGCCGTCGCCGCCTTCGTCGCGCTGGTGTTCTGGAAGCTCCCGCCGTGGCTCGTCGTCGTCGGCAGCGGCATCGCGGCATGGCTGATGAGCGTCGCGACCTGAGCGGCTTGCCACCGCCGGCCTCCGCGGTCGGGTTCGCGATTCTCCGGGCACGGAGACGGCGAAAGCCGCTCGCGCCCCGCTCGATCGACTGTTTTTCACCCACAGGGCGCGTGGGGAAAGCTGTGGATAAGCCGTGAGCAAGCGTTCCAAGTCCCCTGCCCGCAAGGAAAATACGAGGTTGCGCAATAATCGGGCAGCTGCGCGGACGCAGCCGGCGCGCGACAAACGAATCGCGCTGGCCGCGGTCCCACCGATCGCTTCGACCACCACCGAGCTGCCAACGTGCCGACATACCGCTTTCGCCGCTTCGATGATGTGAGTGGCATTGATGCCGCCGCCTGGGATGCGCTCACCGACGGACAGGCCTGCGTGTCGCACGCCTTCCTCGCCGCGCTCGAGGCGACCGGCTGCGTCGGGGCGGCCACCGGCTGGCTACCGCGCCATGCAACGCTGTGGGAAGGGCCGCAGCTGGTCGCGGCGATGCCGTTGTACGAGAAGCACCACTCGTACGGCGAATACGTCTTCGACTGGGCGTGGGCCGAGGCGTATGCGCGCCACGGCCTCGCCTACTATCCCAAGTGGCTCGCGGCAGTGCCGTTCACGCCGGTGCCCGGGATGCGCCTGCTCGGCCGCGACACGGCGAGCCGGAAAGCGCTGCTGCAGGCAACGCTGGCGTTGGCCGAGGAAAGCAGCCTGTCGTCGCTGCACGTGCTTTTCCCCACCGAAACCGAGGCCGGATGGATGCGGGAAGCCGGCCTGCTGATCCGCCAGGGCGTGCAGTTCCACTGGTTCAATGCGGGTTACCGGGATTTCGACGGTTTCCTCGGCAGCCTGAACCACGAAAAGCGCAAGAAAATCCGCCAGGACAGGCGCCACGCGGCCGCCCATGCGCTGACGTTCCGCTGGCTCGACGGCACGACGGCCAATGCCGCCGACTGGGCTTTCTTCCATCGCTGTTACGCCGCGACCTACGCGCTGCACCGCTCGACGCCCTATCTCGGCGCGCGGTTCTTCGCGCAGCTGGCGTCGCAAGCGCCGCGCAGCGTGCGCCTGCTGCTCGCCGAACGCCAGGGCCAACCGGTGGCGAGCGCCTTCTTCCTGTGCGACGACGAGGCGCTCTACGGCCGCTACTGGGGCGCGACCGAACATCTGCCGTTCCTGCATTTCGAGCTGTGCTATTACCGGGCGATCGACTACTGCATCGACCATCGCCTGAGCCGCTTCGAGGGCGGCGCACAGGGCGAGCACAAGCTCGCGCGCGGGTTGCAGCCGGTCGTCACGCGCTCCGCTCACTGGATTCGCGAACCGCGCTGGCGCGACGCGGTGGACCGTTTTCTCGCGCAGGAAACGGCGGGCATCGACTTCTACCTCGACGAACTCACCGAACGCTCGCCGTTTCGCGCGCTGCAAGGGACAGCGCCGGAATGAAAACGGCCCGCGCTCGGCGGGCCGTTTTCGGACAAGACTGCTTGCAGTTTACTTATTTCGCGGCGTTCTTCAGGCCGTCGAGGATTTCCTGCTTCGCGTCTTCCACGGTGCCCCAGCCGAGCACCTTGACCCACTTGCCCGGCTCGAGATCCTTGTAATGCTCGAAGAAATGCACCGTCTGCTTCATCAGCAGCTCGGGCAGGTCGTCAGTGGTCTGGACCTTGTCGTACAGCGGCGTGAGCTTCGACACCGGCACTGCGACGACTTTCGCGTCCTGGCCGGACTCGTCTTCCATCTTCAGCACGCCGACCGGACGGCAGCGGATCACCACGCCCGGCATCAGGGGGAACGGGGTCACCACCAGCACATCGACCGGATCGCCGTCGCCCGCGACGGTATGCGGCACGTAGCCGTAGTTGATCGGGTAGCGCATCGACGTGCCCATGAAGCGATCGACGAACACCGCGCCGCTGTCCTTATCCACTTCGAACTTGATCGGCTCGCCCTGCGCCGAAATCTCGATGATGACGTTGATGTCGTTCGGCACGTCCTTGCCGGCCTTCACGAGGTCGAAACCCATAATTCCCTCTCCCATGGAAAATGTGGCGCGGATTATAAGTGGAAACGCGTCGCCCGTCGCTGATCGCAATGCCCGCCGGACCGCGCTCCCGGTTTCGCGACCGACCCTCGGCGCGCGGTGTTCGAACCGGGCCGGACCGGCGTCTGCCGCGACATTGTCATGTGACGAACAACACGGCCGAGGCTGCCGTGAAATGATAGCATCACGCCCGGCTGGCACTTTTGGCACCCTTGCAACCGGCATTCAGGACCGATGAACAGCGCGCAGCGCACGGCGGGTGCCACAGCCATGATCCAGGACGAATTCTCAGCGGCACACTATGCTATTCAACTCGGTCAATCAGCACTGCCTGCACAATATCGTCCAACTCGCCCAAACCCATTCCGTCGAGGCCGCCGAGGACATTTTCGACGAGCGTGGGATCAAGCTGTGGGCCAAGGGCAAGGCGGTGTCGGCCGACCTGCAGGAAAAGCTGCTGCGCCGCAAGCTGGCCAAGCCGCTCGAAGCGACGCTTGCCGTCGAAGGAGCGGTCGCCTTCTCCAATGTCGTCGAAGCCTGTCGCGCGCAGGCCGAGGAGAATCCGCTGTTCGCACGCCTCGCCAGTCGCAACGCGCTGGCGCTTCTGAACGGACTCAGGACGATACCGCTGCCGCAACCGCTGCGCCTGCTGCTGACGACCGCCCACGCCAGCGGCAGCCGCAGCTTCAGGCACGCCCTCGCGACGATACTGGTGTGCGCCTGCATCGCGACTCGGCTCAACGCCAGCGAGCACGATGCGCAGACGCTGCTGACGGCCGCGTTGCTGCATGACCTCGGCGAGATGTACATCCATCCCGACTACCTGAGCGGGAGCCACCAATTGCGGCCCCACGAGTGGAAGCACGTCGCGAGCCACCCTCGCATCGGGCAGTTGCTGATCCAGGAGCTGACCACGCTCCCGGCAGCGATCGGGCTGTGCGTCGCTCACCACCACGAACGACTCGACGGCAGCGGCTATCCGAACCAGCTCGAGCGCAGCAAGCTTCACCGCCTCGGCAACTGGCTCGCAGTCGCCGAAACGGCCGGCGCGATCCTCTCCGGTGGCCACCCCGGCGCACCGTTGCGCGCTGCGCTCGCGCTACGCCTCGTGCCGGAAGAGTTCGACCGCGATGCCGTCGCCGCCGTCACCCAGGCGCTGCGCAAGGACGGTGACAGCTTCGGCGAGGACGACTGCCAAGGTTGGCCCGACACTCACGCGACCCATGCCCGGCTCGACGGCGCGATCGCCCACGCGGAAGACCTGCACGCGTCCCTCGACGCCCCTTTCGCGCGCCAGATCGTCGCAATGGCCCTACAGCATCTGCACAATCTCGAAAAATCGCTGCGCGCCACCGGCGCGGCCGAAACCGCCTTGCTCGGCGAAGAACTCGACCAGCAGCTGGTCGCGGAAAGTGGCCAGGTCGCCCGGGAAATCGACTGGCGGATGCGCAGCCTCGCACGCAATCTCTATTTGCGGGCCGAGGCACACGCGGACGGCGCGAACCTCGCGCTGCTGGCGCCGCTGATCGAGGCGCTGGACGACGCTCCGCCGGCGGAAGTTGCCGCCGCGTCCGCCTGATCGCCCGGAATGCCGCCGCGCCCGCTCCGCGCCGGCCGTGCCACGCTTATTGATCACACTTACCGGGCCTGTCCCGGGCGCGCTAAACTCTTCGCGCAAGCTTCCAGCAGGAATCGACATGGACGAATTTGAAGCTCAGATGCAGGCGTTTCGCAAACAGATCGAAGGGGAATTCGAAGAGGGCGGTATCAGCTTTCCGACCTCGCTCGACGCCTCGCTGCGCATCAAGCGGCTCGCCGACAACCCCGAATCGACGCTCGACGAGATCACGACCGTGGTCAAGGCGGAACCGGTGCTGAGCGCGAAGGCGGTGCGGATGGCCAACGCCGTCGCACTCAACCCTTACGGCAAGCAGACAACGAATGTCTCCGAGGCGGTCGGGCGCATCGGCCTCTCCGCGCTGCGCTGCCTCGCTTTCGCCGTCGCTGCAGAACAACTCGTGCAGGACCACCGCTCGCGCAACCTTCGCCTGATCGCTTCCGGGCTGTGGATGCATTCGCTCGACGTCGCAGCGTGGGCCTACGCGATCGCACGGCACCTGAAGGTGGTCAATCCCGATACGGCGATGTTCAGCGGCATGATGACCGACATCGGCCAGTTCTTCCTCGTCGCCCGCGCTGCGGATTATCCGGCGCTCGAGAGCGGCATCGACCGCTTCGCGGAGTTCGCTGCGACGTGGAACGAGCCGGTCGGTCGTGCGGTGCTGGAGGCCTTCGAACTGCCCGACGCGATCCTCGACGCTTTCCCCTACGAAGACCCCTACGGCGGTTCATGGCCACCGGCCGACCTGGCCGACGTCCTGTTCATCGCATCGCTGGCCGCCGAGACACCGAACCCGTTCGACACGCTGCTGGGCATCCGCCGCCGGCCGGCCTTGCTCGACACCTCGACTTCGGGCATCGAGAAAATCAAACTGGCGGAGCTGCTCGATACCGCCCGGGCGCAGCGCCAGCACATCCTCAACGCCGTGTGCGGCTGAGCGGCGAGCGGCGAGCGGCGAGCGGCGAGCGGCAGTTTTCGATAGAATCCCGCGGTTTGCTTTCCCGATCGCCCACCCAATCATCGCGCCACTCATGAAAGAAATCGCTCCTGCCTCGCCCGCTCCGGACAACCTCGACGCGCTCCGGCTCGAGGTCGCCGGGATCATCGTCGAAGCGCTCAACCTGGAGCAGGCGCCGGCATCGATCCCTCCCGACGACTCCCTGTTCGGCGAAGGCCTCGGGCTCGATTCGATCGACATCCTCGAAGTGGCGCTCGTGGTGTCGAAACGCTACGGCTTCCAGCTGCGCGCCGATGACGACGACAACGTCAAGATCTTCCGTTCGCTGCGCAGCCTGACCGGATACATCGCCAGCCACCGCACGCAATGAAGCTCGACTTCGAGCGCGGCACGCATCGCGTCGCACTGGTCTGCGTCGTCGTCGCCTGGGCGGTGGCGGCACATTACACCACCGCGCTGGTCGAGGCCTCGTCGTGGGGCGCGCTGCTCGGCATCGCGCCGTTCGCTTTCGTCGCCGCGACGTTCGCCTGGCACTCGACGTGGCGTACTGCGCTGCTCGCGCTGCTGGCCTGCGCGGCGCTCGGGCTCGCGCTGCGGTGGCCGACGCTCGCGCGCAACGTCGGCTGGATGTATTTCATCCAGCACGTCGGCACCAACGGCCTGCTCGGCCTCGCGTTCGGCCGCACCCTGGTCGGCGGGCGCGAGCCGATGTGCACCCGCGTCGCGGCGCTCATCCACGGCGCACCCGGTCCCGCGCTCGCCCGCTACACGCGCCGCGTGACGATCGCCTGGACGCTGTTCTTCGGCCTGATGACGACGACGTCGGTGGTGCTGTTTGCGTTCGGATCGCTCGACCTGTGGTCCGCTTTCGCGAACCTGCTGACCTTTCCGCTCGTCGCGCTGATGTTCGCCGTCGAATACGCGGTGCGCCTGCGGGTCCTGCCGCCCGAAGACCGCAGCGGCATCCTCGACGCGGTGCGCGCTTACTGGCAACCGCCGGCAAGCCCGGCGCTCGCGGTGTCGCGCGGAAAACCGCCGGCGCGCCCGGGCCCCCGATGAGCGGCGTTGCGCCGCCCCTGCCGCTGCTGGGCCACGCGTGCCTCGGCGCCGACCTTGCGTGGCGCGACGGCGAACGCCTCAGCGTCGCGCGCTTTCTCGGTGACGTGCACCGGCTCGCCGCGCTGCTGCCGGCGGGCGGGCACGTGCTCAACATCTGCACCGACCGCTACCGCTTCACGGTGGGACTCGCGGCCAGCCTGCTCGCCGGCAAGGTCAGCCTGCTGCCGTCGACGCACACGCCGGAGACGGTACGCCAGCTCGCGGCCTTCGCGCCCGATGCGTTCTGCCTCGCCGACGGTGCGTGCGACATCGACCTGCCGCAGTTCCATTACCCCGAACTCGCCGGCGCGGACCATGCCGGCCCGATTCCCGCCGTGGCCGCCGACCAGCTCGTCGCCTGCGTGTTCACCTCCGGCTCGACCGGCACCCCGGTGCCGCACCGCAAGAGCTGGGGCGCCCTGGTGCGCAACGCGGCGGCCGAAGCGGAGCGCCTCGGACTGTCGCCCGCCGCGCCGCATGCAATCGTCGGCACGGTGCCGCCGCAGCACATGTACGGCTTCGAGTCGACGGTGCTGCTCGCGCTGCAGGGCGGCGGCGCATTCTGGGCGGGACGTCCGTTCTACCCGGCCGATATCGCCGCCGCGCTCGACGCCGTGCCACGCCCGCGTGTGCTCGTCTCGACGCCGTTTCACCTGCGCACGCTGCTCGCCGCCGGAGTGCCGCTGCCGGCCACCGATCTCGTCGTCTCGGCGACCGCGCCGCTGTCGGGCAAGCTCGCCGCCGAAACCGAAGCGCGGCTGCGCGGCCCGCTGTTGGAAATCTACGGCTGCACCGAAACCGGCCAGACTGCGACGCGGCGCACCGCGCTGACAGCGGAATGGCAGCTTTTTCGCGACGTTCGCCTGAGCATCGAGGACGGCCAGACGTGGGCGTACGGCGGACACGTCGAGCAGCGCACCGCGCTCGGTGACCTCATCGAGCCGACCGCCGGCGACCGCTTCCTGCTGCACGGGCGTTCGGCGGACCTCGTCAACATTGCCGGCAAACGCAGCTCGTTGAGCTACCTGAACCACCAGCTGAACGCGATTCCCGGCGTGCTCGACGGCAGCTTCGTGATGCCGGACGACGAGCAGATCGACGGCGCGACCCGCCTCGCGGCAGTCGTCGTCGCGCCGGGCCTCGACCGTGCCGCGCTGCTGCACGCATTGCGCGAGCGCATCGACCCGCTGTTCCTGCCGCGCCCGCTGCTGTTTGCCGACCGGCTCCCGCGCAATGCGACCGGCAAGCTGCCACGTGCCGCGCTCGACGAGCTGTGCCGCCGGCTGCGCAGCGACCCGGCATGAAGTTCGAAACCGCGATCGTCGTCGCGCCGGACCATCCGGCGTTCGCCGGACACTTCCCCGGCCAGCCGATCCTGCCCGGCGTCGTGCTGCTCGGCTGGGCGACCGGCGCGCTCGGCGCCGCACTGGGCCGGCCGGTGCCGCCGTGCGAGATCGCCGCGGCAAAGTTCCTGCAGCCGGTCCGCCCCGGCACAGCGCTGCTGATCCGCCATGTGCGCCAGCCCGGCGGCGCGTGGCACTTCGAGATCCTCGCCGGCGAGGCGACCGTCGCGTCCGGCACCTTGAGGGTGGCGGCGCCGTGACTCGTCCCCGAACCGCAGCCGCGCACCCCGGCGACCTGGAGGGTCCGCCGGACCCTGGATCGCCCGCCGCCGACACCGCCTGGGCGCGCCGCCCCGAGCGCAGCAACCACGCGGCGTTGCGGCTGATGACATGGATTTCGCTGCGCCTCGGGCGTCGCGCCGGACGGCTCGTGCTGTGGTTCATTGCCGGCTATTTCCTGCTGTTCGCCCCCGCCGCCCGGCGTGCGTCGCGGGCGTACCTGGCGCGCGTGCTCGAACGCGCGCCGCGGCCGGCCGAATTGTTCCGGCATTTCCTCAGCTTCGCCGCGACGATTCACGACCGCATCTATCTCCTCAACGAACGCTTCGACCTGTTCGACATCCGCGTGCATGGCGTCGAACTTATCCGCGACATCGTCGCCGGCGGCGACGGCGTGTTCCTGATCGGCGCCCACATGGGAAGCTTCGAGGTGATCCGCGCGGTCGGGCGCCAGCAGCCGGGGATCAGGGTCGCGATGGTGATGTACGAAGACAACGCGCAGAAGATCAACCGCACGCTGGCCGCGATCAATCCGGCGGCGCAGCAGGACATCATCCCGCTCGGCCGTCTCGATTCGATGCTGCAGGTGCGCGAACGCCTCGACGACGGCACGCTCGTCGGCATGCTCGCCGACCGCAGCGTGGGTCCGGACGCGGCCGAACGCGTCGATTTTCTCGGCGAGCCAGCGAGCTTCCCGGCCGGCCCGTGGCGCATCGCGGCAATGCTGAAACGTCCGGTGATCCTGATGGTCGGCCTCTACCGCGGCGGCAACCGCTACGACATCCACTTCGAACCGCTCGCCGATTTCACCGCCGTCACGCGCGAAACCCGCGGCGCGGCGCAGCGGGACGCGATTGTCCGCTACGCCGCGCGGCTCGAACATTACGCGCGGCTAGCGCCGTTCAACTGGTTCAACTTCTTCGATTTCTGGCAACCGGCGCGCGGCCGGGACGCCGACTGAGGTCCGGGAGCCGCTGGTGCGACGAGCCGGACTGATCCCGCTGCTGTGTGCTGTCGCGCTCGCGATCACGGCGCCGCTCGCCGCCGCCGAGGCGTGGACGATCGAACAGCTGATGCACGCGCTCGGCAAGCAGCGCTCTGGACGGGCGAGCTTCGTCGAACGCAAGTACCTCGCGATCCTCGACGCCCCGGTCGAATCCTCCGGCGAGCTGCGCTTTCGCGCCCCGGACCGGCTGGAAAAGATCACCCTCGAGCCGCGCGCCGAATCGCTGGTGCTCGAAGGCAACACCCTGACGGTGGTGCGCGGCGAGCGCCGCCACATCGTGCAGCTGTCCGATTACCGCGAGATCGCCGCTTTCATCGACAGCATCCGCGCGACGCTCGCGGGTGACCGCAGCGCGCTCGAGCAAACCTACGCGCCGAGCCTCGCCGGCACATCGCAGGACTGGACGCTGACGCTGCTGCCGCGCGAGCCGAAAATGGCTGAGGTCGTGCTGCGCATCACGATCAACGGCAGCCATGCGCAGCTGCGCGGTATCGAGATCCTGCAGGCTGACGGCGACCGCTCGGTGATGGAGATCGTCGCGGAGCGCGCCGCGCGATGACCCGACGCCTCCTGCCGGCGCTGCTGGCGTGGCTCGCGTTCGTCGGCGTATCCGTCGCGGTCGTCAGCCAGACGCGCTTCACGAGCGATCTGTCGGCCTTCCTGCCGGGCAGCCCGACCGCCGAGCAGCAGGTCCTCGTCGATCAGCTGCGCGACGGCATGGTGTCGCGCCTGCTGCTGATCGGCATCGAAGGCGGCGACGCGGCGACGCGTTCGGCGCTGTCGCGCGAACTCGCCCGGCTGCTGCGTGCCGACGCGGCGTTCGGCGTCGTCGCCAACGGCGAAGCGGTACACCGCGAACGCGACCAGGCGCTGCTGTTCGACAGCCGCTACCTGCTCAGTCCCGCCGTCACGCCGCAGCGCTTCAGCGTCGATGGCCTGCACGCCGCAATCGGCGAGTCGGTCGACCTGCTCGCCTCGCCGCTCGGCATGCTGACGAAGTCGCTGCTGCCGCGCGATCCGACTGGCGAGATGATGCAACTCCTCGAACGTCTCGACGGCGACGCCCGGCCGGCGCTGGCAGACGGCACCTGGGCGTCGCGCGACGGGCGGCGTGCGCTGCTGCTCGCGCAGACGTGCGCCGCCGGTTCCGATCTCGACCGGCAGCAGGAAGCGATCGCGAAAGTGCGCGAAGCGTTTGCGACCGCTGCGCAGACGCAGCACGCCGGCGACGCGCGGCTGCTGCTTTCTGGCCCGGGCGTCTTCGCCGTCGCCTCGCGCGCGACGATCCAGGACGAAGTGCTGCGGCTCACGCTGGTGTCGATCACGCTGATCGTCACACTGCTGCTGTTCATCTACCGTTCCGCGACCGCGCTGCTGCTCGGGCTGCTGCCGGTCGTCTGCGGAGCGCTCGCCGGAGTCGTCGCGGTGAGCCTCGGTTTCGGCGTCATCCACGGCATCACGCTCGGCTTCGGCACGACGCTGATCGGCGAAGCGGTCGACTACGCGATCTATCTTTTCGTCCAGTCCACGCCGGCAGGCGAGCGCAACGAAGCGGAGCGCGGCCCCGGCATCGCCGCGTTCTGGCCGACGATCCAGCTCGGCGTGCTGACGTCGATCTGCGGCTTCGCGACGCTGCTGTTCTCCGGCTTCCCGGGGCTCGCGCAGCTCGGCCTGTATTCGGTCGCCGGCCTCGTCGCGGCCGTCGCGACGACGCGCTTCGTGCTGCCGCATTTGCTGCCCTCGGGCTTCGCGATCCGCGACGTCGGCCCGCTGGGGGTGCAGTTGCAGCACCTGCTGATGAACGCGCGCCACCTGCGCTGGGGGATCGTCGCGCTGGCGCTGGCCGCCGCAGCGGTGATCCACGTCAACCGCGACCGGGTGTGGAACCGCGAGCTCGCCGCCCTGAGCCCGGTCCCGGCCGCAGACCAGGCCCTCGACCTCGCACTGCGCAGCGATCTGGGCGCCCCGGACGTGCGCCATCTCGTCGTCGTCAGCGGTCGCGACGCCGAAAGCGCGCTGCAGGCCGCCGAGGCAGTCGGCGCACGCCTCCAGCAACTCGCGAACGAAGGAGCGATCGGCGGGTTCGAGAGTCCTGCACTTTATCTTCCGTCCCAGGCGACGCAGCTCGCCCGCCGCGCGAGCCTCCCCGAACCCGCCGAACTGGGCCGCCGGCTCGAGCTGGCGACGACCGGCCTGCCGCTGCCGGCCGGGCGCCTCGGGCCGTTCGTCGCCGACGTCGCCGCCGCACGCGAACGGGCGCCGCTGACGCGCGCCGATCTCGACGGCACGAGCTTCGCCCTCGCCCTCGATTCGCTGCTGATCCCGCAGCGGGACCACTGGATCGCGCTGCTGCCGTTGCGCGCCCCGACCGACGGCCCCTTTGCGCACGCGATCGACCCGGAGCGGGTGCGCGCCGCGCTCGAAGAGACCGCCGCCGCGCGCCCCCTGTTCATCGATCTGAAAGGCGAATCGGACCGCCTCTATTCCGGTTACCTCAACGAAGCGCTGCTCCTCGCGCTCGCCGGCGTCGCGGCGATCGCCGCGCTGCTCGGGCTCGTGCTGCGCTCGGCCGCGCGCGTGCTGCGCGTGCTCGCGCCGCTCGTCGCAGCGGTGCTGGTCGTCGTCGCCGGCCTCGTGCTGGTCGGCGTCACGCTGACGATCCTGCATCTGGTCGGACTGCTCCTGATCGTCGCGGTCGGCTCGAACTACGCGCTCTTCTTCGACGGTAGCGAAGGCGCCGGAGGGCCTGCGCCGCGCACGCTCGCGTCGATGCTGTTCGCGAACCTGACCACTGTCGCCGGTTTCGGCGTGCTGGCGTTCTCGTCGGTGCCGGTACTGCAGGCGATCGGCGGCACCGTCGGCCCCGGCGCGATCCTCGCGCTGCTGTTTGCGGCAGTCCTGTCGCGCCCGTGATGCCCCGCCGCTACCGCCCGACCCCGCTGATCGGACTGTCCGTCGCGCTGCACGGCACGGCCGCCGGCGGCCTGCTGCTGCAGCCGGACGCCTGGCCGTGGGCGGCCGGCGCGCTCGCGGCAAACCACGCGCTGCTGACCGCTGCCGGCCTGCTGCCGCGCTGCCGTCTGCTGGGCCCCAACTGGACACGCCTGCCCCCGGCAGCCGCCGCGCGCGGCGAAGTCGCACTGACGATCGATGATGGTCCGGATCCGCACGTGACGCCACGCGTGCTCGACCTGCTCGACCGCCACGGCGCACGCGCGAGCTTCTTCGTCATCGGCCGGCGCGTCGAACGACATCCGGCGCTCGCGCGCGAGATCATCGCCCGCGGCCACGCGCTCGAAAACCACAGCGCACAGCACCTGAAGAGCTTCTCGCTGCACGGGCCGCGCTGGTTCGAGCGCGAGATTGGGACCGCGCAGCAGACGATCGCCGCCTGCTGCGGCGACGTCCCACGCTTCTTCCGCGCGCCGGCCGGGCTGCGCAATCCGTTCCTCGAACCGGTGCTGGCCCGCCTCGGCCTGCAGCTCGCGGCATGGACGCGCCGCGCCTACGACACCCGTAATGGCGACGCGGGCAACGTCGGCGACCGGCTGCTCGGCGGGCTCGCGGGCGGCGACATCCTGCTGCTGCACGACGGCAACGCCGCGCGCAGCCGGCACGGCACGCCGGTGATCCTCGACGTGATGCCGCGCATTCTCACCGCATGCGAGGCCGCCGGACTGCAGCCGGTCACTTTGCGGGCGGCGATCCGGTGAGCGACACCGTGCTCCGCGCACTACTCGATGCGGCGAGCGCCACGTACCGCCCGGCAGGCCCGTTCGCGTACCACTTCGCGCGCGGCAAGCTCGGAGCGGACCCGCTGTTCCGCCTGCTGCTGCAGCGCGGCATGTTCCCCGCCGCAGCCCGTGTCGTCGATCTGGGTTGCGGCCAGGGGCTTCTGGCGTCGTGGCTGCTCGCCGCGCGGCACCTCTACGAGTGCGGCCGGTGGGCGCGGGAGTGGCCGGCGCCGCCGAAGCTGCTGGGGCTGCGCGGCGTCGACCGCAATCCGCGCGAGGTGGCGCGTGCGCGCCGCGCGCTCGCCGGGGATGCGGCAATCGTCGAGATTCGCCAAGGCGACATCGCGACACTCGAGACAGCGGACTTCGGCCCGGTCGACGTCGTCACGATTCTCGACGTGCTGCACTACCTCGACTTCGCCGCCCAGGAAAGCCTGCTGCGCAAGGTCCGCGACGCGCTGCCTGCCGGCGGGCGCCTTTTCGCACGTGTCGGCAACACGGACGCCGGCCTGCCGCACCGCGTGTCGACAGCGGTCGACCTCGCCGTCGCGTTCGCCCGCGGGCACCGCCTGCCGCGGCTGTACTGCCGATCATCGCGAAGCTGGATCGCGCTCCTCGAAGGGCTCGGCTTCTCGGTGCACGGCGAGCCGATGGGCACCGGCAGATCGTTCGCGAACGTGATGCTCGTCGCGCAGCTGCCGCTTTGAAGCGGTCGCTGCGCTTCAGGGGCATTGCCGCGATTTGCTAAACTAGCGCCTTTGCCCGACGCCCGAGCCGCCGTGAACCCGCTGCTGATCTCCCGCTACACCGCCACCTCCTGCCTCGGCAGAGGAATCGGGCCGATGCGCGATGCGCTCGCCGCGGGCCGTTCGGGCCTGAAACCCTGCGACCTCGACGGCGTTGCGCTCGAGACCTGGATCGGCGAAGTTGCCGGAGCGGACGACGAGGCGCTGCCGTCGCACCTGCGCAGTTTCGACTGCCGCAACAATCGCCTCGCGCAGATCGGCTTCGAACAGGACGGGTTCGCCGACGCGGTGCGTGGCGCGATGGCGCGCCACGGCGCCGACCGCATCGGCGTGTTTCTCGGCACCAGCACTGCCGGGATTCTCGAAACCGAGCTCGCCTACCAGCGCCGCGATCCGCTCACCGGCGCGCTGCCGGCCGATTTCAACTATGCCGGCTCGCACAACCCGTTTTCGGTCGCCGCGTTCGTGCAGGCCGCATTCGGGCTCGCCGGGCCGGCGAACGTCGTGTCGTCGGCCTGTTCGTCGAGCGCAAAAGTGTTCGCGTCGGCGCGCCGCATGATCGAGGCTGGCCTGATCGACGCGGCGATCGTCGGCGGCGTCGATTCGCTGTGCCTCACGACGCTGTACGGCTTCGCTTCGCTGGAACTCACCTCCAGGCAGGCCTGCCGGCCGTTCGACCTGGAGCGCGACGGCATCTCGATCGGCGAAGCGGCTGCGTTCGCGCTGCTCGAACGCGTCAGCGGGCCACTTGCCGACGATGCGATCCTGCTCCTCGGCGTCGGCGAATCGAGCGACGCCTATCACATGTCCTCGCCGCACCCCGAAGGCCTCGGCGCGCGGCGTGCCATGGCAGCAGCTCTCACCTGCGCCGGGCTGGAGCCGGGCGACATCGACTACATCAACCTGCACGGCACCGCGACGCCGAGCAACGACAGCGCGGAGAGCAAGGCCGTGCGCGCGCTGTTCGGCGCATCGACGCCGTGCAGCTCGACGAAAGGCGCAACCGGCCACACGCTCGGCGCGGCCGGCGGCGTCGAGGCGGTGATCGCCGCGCTGGCGCTGCGTGACGGCTTCCTCCCCGGCAGCCCCAACACGCGCGATCCGGAGCCGGACATGAATTACCTCCTCGCCAGCCGCCCGGCACCCGTCCGATGCGTGCTCAGCAACTCGTTCGGGTTCGGCGGCACGAACTGCAGCCTCGTGCTCGGCCGCGCGCGATGACCGGCCCGGCCCGTTCCCTGCCCAGCGCGTGGATCAGCGGCATCGGCCTGCTCGGCCCTGGCCTGCGCGACTGGCCCGGCGGCGCCACGATCCTCGCCGGCGAGGCGCCGTGGGTGCCGGCAAACACCGTGCTCAGTGCACCGCAACAGCTGCCCGCGGCCGAGCGCCGCCGTTCGGTGCGCGTCGTCAAGCTCGCGCTGACCGTCGGCCTCGAAGCCGTCGCCGCGGCCGGAGCCGACGCATCGAGCCTGGCGACGGTGTTCACTTCGTCCGGCGGCGACGGCCACAACTGTCATCTGATCTGCGAAGCGCTCGCGTCCGACGATCGCCAGGTCTCGCCGACCCGTTTCCACAACTCGGTGCATAACGCCGCCGCCGGCTACTGGGGCATCGCGACCGGCGCGACGGCCCCCGCAGCGGTGCTGTGCGCGTTCGACGGCAGCTTCGCCGCGGGGCTGCTCGAAGCGCTGGTGCAGGTCAGCGTCGAGCGCGTGCCGAGCCTGCTGATCGCCTACGATGCCGACTACCCGGAACCGCTGCGCGCGGCGCGCCCGGTGCCCGATGCGTTCGGCACGGCGCTGCTGCTGACGCCGGAACCGGGCGCAACCAACTTTGGCCGCGTGCGTGCGGGGCTGACGACTGCAGCGGCCGACACCCTCGCCGATCCGGCCCTCGACGCGCTGCGTCGCGCGATTCCCGCCGCCCGCAGCCTGCCGCTGCTCGCCGCGATCGCGCGCGGCGAATCGGGGTGGATCGTGCTCGACTATCTCGACCACGCGCGCGTCGCGGTGGACTTCACCGCATGATCCCGCAGCCGACGACGCTGGACCGCGCCGCGATCGCGGCCCGCATTCCGCATCACGGCACGATGTGCCTGCTCGACGCGGTCGACGCGTGGGACAGCGAATCGATCCGCTGCCGCGCGACGAGCCATCGCGATCCGGCGAACCCGCTGCGCGAATTGTCGGGCCTGCCGGCGACCGCCGCGATCGAATATGCGGCGCAGGCGATGGCGGTCCACGGCGCGCTGCTCGCGCCCGCCGGCGAGGTGCCGCGCGCCGGTTACCTCGCCAGCGTGCGCAGCGTCGACATCACTGTGGCCCACCTCGACGGCATTGCCGGCGAACTCGACGTCCGCGCCGAACGGCTGACCGGCAACGACAGCCAGGTCTTGTACAGGTTCACCGTCTGCGCCGCAGGCACGACGCTCGTTTCCGGGCGCGCCGCGGTGATTCTCGATGCGGGCGCGCCCGGCGCCGGCCTTTCCCGGAGCCCCGCTTGAAACGCGCACTGGTCACCGGCGGCAGCGGCGGCATCGGCGCCGCGATCTGCCGCCGCCTCGCAGCCGACGGCTGCCACGTCTTCGTCCATGCCCACCGCAACCTCGACCAGGCGCATGCGCTCGTCGACGACATCCTCGCGGGCGGCGGTAGCGCGACGCCGGTCGGGTTCGATGTCACCGATGCCGCCGCGACATCGGCCGCGCTCGAGGCGTTGCTCGCCGAAGCGCCGATCCAGATCCTCGTGAACAATGCCGGCATCCACGACGACGCGGTGTTCCCGGGCATGCGAGCGGAACAGTGGCAGCGCGTCATCGACGTGTCGCTGAACGGGTTCTTCAATGTCACGCAGCCGTTGACGATGCCGATGATGCGCACCCGCTGGGGGCGCATCATCACGATCTCGTCGGTCGCGGCGATCACCGGCAACCGCGGCCAGACGAACTACGCCGCGGCAAAAGGGGCGCTGCATTCGGCGAGCCGCTCGCTATCGCAGGAACTCGCGAGCCGCGGCATTACCGTCAATGTCGTCGCGCCGGGAATCATCGACACACTGATGAGCGAAGGCACGTTCGACGCCGCCGCGATCGCCCGGCTGGTGCCGATGAAGCGCGCCGGCCGCCCGGCGGAAGTCGCCGACCTGATCGGCTTTCTCGCGTCCGAGCAGGCCGCGTACATCAGCGGCCAGGTGATTTCGATCAACGGCGGGATGATCTAAGTCTGACGGCCGGCCCGCTTGCCGCGGCCGGAAGCGTAGCGCCGCGCCGCGAGCAACGGCAGGCGCAGCAGGAAGCCGAAGAACAGCCGCGTGTGCATCCACGTCAGCAGCAGGTTGTCGCGCAGGTAGTTGAAATGCGATACGCCGCCCTCGTCGGGCGTGAAGTATCGCACCGGTGCCTGCAGGTTCACCGGCGGCACGCCGGCCCAGCTCATGCGCACGACCGCCTCCGGGTCGAAATCGAAACGCCGCATCCAGCGCTGCCCGCGCATCACGCGCGCGAGCGGCGCGATCGGATAGACGCGGAAGCCGAACAGCGAATCGCCGATCCCCGTCCACAGCGTTTCGAGGTTCGCCCACCAGTTCGACACCCGTCGGCCGCGCACGCGTAGCGCCGGAGCGCTGGCGTCGAACACCGGCATGCCGAGGATCATCGCCTCCGGCCGCGCCTGCGACGCCGCCATGAAGCTCGGGATCAGCTCGGCCGGGTGCTGGCCGTCCGAATCCATCGTCAGCACGTGCGTGAAGCCTTCGTGCGCGGCGAGTTCGATGCCGTGGAGCACCGCAGCGCCCTTGCCGAGGTTTTTCGGCAGCACGATGACCCGCAGCCCCGGGTCGTCGTCCGCCATCGCCTGCAGAGCCTGCGTCGTACCGTCGGTGCTGCCGTCGACGACGACCCACACCGGCAGCCATTCCCGGCGCGCCGCGCGCACGGTGTCGAAGACCTTGCTTCCCGGGTTGTAGCTCGGGATCAGCAACAGGTGGGTCGAGGCGGATTCAGCCGCGCTCGGCGCCTGTTGCGGCGTCGTCGTGCCGTCGGGGCGACGTTGCGGATGCCGGAAGGTCGGGAAGCGTTGCATGCTGGAGTTCCGCCGCAAAATAGTGTTCGAGTTCCCGCATGAATTCCTGCACATTGCGTGCCGGCTCGAAGCGCTTGCCGAGCCGCACGCGATAGGTGACCGGCATTTCCGGCCGGCGGAACAGCGGCCAGCCCTTGCACAGGTACGGCGACGCGGTTTCGATGAAGATCGTCTGCACCGGCACTTTCGCGCGGCGTGCGATCAGCCCGACACTGCTCATCAACGGGTTCATAGGCAGTCTAGTCGTGCGCGTCCCTTCCGGAAAGACCAGCAGGTGACTTCCGGCGGCCAAGTCTTCGGTCGCACGCATGACCATGCGCAGCGGTGAATCGTTGCGGATGTAACGGGCGAGCCGTGCGCCAGCGCCGAGGAAAACGTTGTCCATCAGCCCGGCCTTCATGATGCACGCCACGTCGGGCAGGCGCGAGATCACCATCACGGCGTCGAGCAGGCACGGGTGGTTCGGCGCGAGGATCAGCGGGCCCTGCCCGCGCAGCGCATCGAGTTCGCGCAGGTCGAAGCGGCACGCGCCGATCAAGGTCAGGAAGCGCAGATAGCCGTGGAAGTTCCAGCTGATCACGCGCCGCCCGAGCCGCCGCCCGAGGACCGCCGGCAGCAGCGGTTGCAGCGCCATCGCGAACGGCGTCCACAGCAGGCACACCGTCCCGAGATAGAAAAGGCCCAGGTGCAGCAGCACGGTTTCGTGCACGACGCGCAGCCAGCTGCGCTGGATTGCGCGCTCACTCATCGGCCGGCACCCGCTGCGAGGATTCGTCGATCAGCCACGTCACGGCGAAGCCCGCGGCGAAGTAATTGCGGCTCGTCACGAGCGGGCTGTCGAGGAATACCGCGCCGGCCAGCGTGTCGTAGCGGACGAAAGCGCCGACCCACCCGCCCGGAAACCGCTTCGACAGCGCCGCGAGGAACTGCGTACCGGCATAGCCGCCTTGCGCGTCGTATACCTGCCGGGTGACGGTCGCGTCGCGCACATCGACGCCATAGAAATAACGGTGCTGGCGGCGGTCGCCGAACACCGGGCCGGCGACGAGCCCGAGCGTCCAGCCGTCCATCCCGGCAGGGTCGCGCCAGTCGAGGTTGAGCTGCGGCGTGAACTGCCAGCCGGTCGACTCGGGATGGCTTTCGACCGTCAGCCCGACGCGCAGCGGCAACCGTACGCGCAGCTTCCGGCGCTCGTCGGCGCTCTGCCACAATCGCACGTCGAGCGAGGGACCGATCTCGACCGTCGGCTCGAGATCCTCCATGCCGGCGCGAACGTCCACGTCCTCGCTGCTGGCCGGGGGCGACGCGGCGAGGCTCAGACTGAGCTCGACCCGCTCGGTGTCGAAGAACGTGCCGCGCAGGCCGCGACGGTCCGCTTTCAGGAATTCGCCGCGGTAGATCACATACGGCACGGGAAGCACGAACACCCGGTTCTCGTCCGAACCGCGATACGCCGGAAACTGCAGCACGCCGACTCCCGCGCCGAGTTCCCACAGCGGCTTTTCATCGTCTGCAGCGATGCACGCCGCGGCCGGCACGAACATGCCGGCCATGACGACTGCGCGCGCCCGCAGCGGCAGGCGGCTTCGGCGCACGCCGGTCATCCCGCCGCAGCCAGAACATATGCTCTCGAGTCCGGGCAACTTGCCGCCGTGATCGACCGGGCCGGAACCCGGCCGAACTCCACACCTGCCATCATGCCTCCCGGATGAGCCTTCATTTCGCTGATCGCGCGGAATTATACCGGCTGCCCGCAGCGCTGGCTGTCTCCTCCCGATCCGGGCCTGATGGGCTCGTGTCCGGCGCGGCTGGCAATCTGTCCACTTGATTGCGCCCCGGCAAATCACGGCAGTTCGCGCACCCGCAGGTAACGGGGGAAGCGCGGCAGGCCTTTCGCGGTGAGCTCGCGGTAACGGTAGGTCACGGTCGTGCCGATCGCCGGCGGGGTGCGCCGTTGCGCGTCGGAAAATCCGCTGCCGATGCGAAAGCGGCGTCCGTCGGGCGTTTCGACTTCAAGCGCCCCGAGCATGCCCTGGAGCCGGCCCTTGCCGGGCCGATGCGCCACCACGCGCGCTTCGGCGTCCAGCCAGGGCGTCAGCTTCAGCAGCACGTCGCTGCGTCCGGCAACCCACCCCGCATCGGCGCGATGCAGCATCAGGCCTTCTCCCCCGGCAGCGACGACACGCTCGAAGCGACGCCGCAGCGCTGCGGCGTCGGCGACGCGGAACTGCTCGACCGCATCCAGCCACGGCGGCCCGCCCGCCGTGGCCACCCTGATCCTGGTGATGCGCTCGGTGAAGCTGCCGGGGGCTTCCGGCATCTCGAACACCATGTAGCGCACCTGCCGCCATTCGTCGTCGACCGGTTGCTGCTTGCGCACGATGCCCGACAGCTGCTCGAAGCTGCGCCGGCCGATCCACAACTCGCCGTCGAGCGCCGCGCGCGGCAAGCCGTCGAGGAACCATTGCGGAGCCGCGATCGGCTGCCCGCTGCGAAAGCGCAGCACCCGCCCGTCCCACAGCGCCCTCACGCCGTCGAGTTTTTCGCTGACCCAGTACGCTGTCGGATCGACGTCGTCGCGATACACCATCGCGAGCGTCGCGGCAGGCCCGCTTGCCGTATCGGCGGCCGCTGGCAGCGGCGACGCGAGCAGCAGGGCGGAAAAAAGCGTGGCAAGGGCCTGCGACCGGAAGCTGCTTGCGCGGCACATTCGGCCGATCCGACGAAAACGGGAAATCGACAGCGAGAACGGGGTCATCGGGCACAAGCCTCCGGGTTGTCATGCCTTTGGCATTTTACGGTCTTTCGCGCGCGCCAGCACGGCGATCGGCGCCCAACGCTTTGCGTCAATCTCGCCCCTTCGCGCGGCCTTCGGTGGCGCCGCGGCGCGCGCGGGACGCCGACCGCGCTTCACCGTTACAATTCCTTCCCCGGATTCTCCGTCACCGCTCCCCACCACCGCCCAGCCCCGATGCAGCCCTCCGCCCTCCTCCTGCTCGGCCCCACCGCCAGCGGCAAGACCGCCGCCGCGCTGGCACTGGCGCGCGTGCTGCCGATCGAGATCGTCAGCGTCGATTCGGCCCTCGTCTATCGCGACATGGACATCGGCACCGCGAAGCCGACCGCAGCGGAACGCGCCGCCTGCCCGCACCACCTGATCGACATCGTGTCGCCCGCAGAAAGCTACTCGGCAGCGCACTTTCGTCGCGACGCGCTGCGGCTGATCGGCGAGATCCACGCGCGCGGCCGCATCGCGCTGCTCGCCGGCGGCACGATGCTGTACTTCAAGGCGCTGCGCGACGGGCTGTCGGACCTGCCCGCCGCCGACGCGGACCTGCGCGCCGACATCGACGCCGCCGCCGCGCGCCTCGGCTGGCCGGCACTGCATGCGCAACTCGCGCAACTCGATCCGGACGCCGCCGCGCGGCTCGACCCCGCCGACGCGCAGCGCATCCAGCGCGCGCTCGAGATCGTGCGCTTGACCGGACGGCCGCTTGCCGAGAGCTACGCCCGGCGCGAGGCCGCGGCGTTGCCGTTCCGCATTCTGCCGATCGCGCTCGCGCCATCGGATCGTGCGGTGCTGCATGCGCGCATCGAGCAGCGCTTCGACCAGATGCTCGCGGCCGGCCTCATCGACGAGGTGCGCGCGTTGCGCGCGCGCTATGTGCTCGACGCGGCGCTGCCATCGATGCGCTGCGTCGGCTACCGGCAGGTGTGGGAATATCTCGACGGCCGCGACGATTACGCCACGATGCGCTTCAAGGGCATCGCCGCGACGCGCCAGCTCGCCAAGCGCCAGCTCACGTGGCAACGGCAGTTCCGCGACAGCTGGCCCGAGCTCGTCGAGATCGACTGCCTGCGCACGGACCTCACCGATGCTGTCGGCGCAGCCGCCGCGCGCCTGCTCGCACCCTCACAGCACGCCGCGCACTAGCGCGACGCCGAACAGCCACACGACCGCAAGCGCGTACGCCGCGACGCAGTAACGCAGGTTCGCGCGCGCGAGCCCGAGCGCCGGCAGCGCGAAACGCCCTTGCAGCGACAGATGCACGCCGGCCATCGGATTGAGCGCGAGACCGATGCCCCAGCTCATCAGGAACATCAGCGCGAGCAGCAGCGGGTCGGGCGCGAGCGGCGCGAGCCACGCCGACGCGATGACGATCGTCACCACCGCGTGCACGCCGATCGCCGACAGCGCGATCATCAGTCCGAGCACGACCGCCGCCTGCAGCGGGCCGAAATGCTCGAACGGCAGCCAACCGGAATCGGCCTGCATCAGCGCCTGCAGGCCGGTCGCCAACACGCCCGCGGCGAGGAACAGCATCAGCTCGCCGGACATCGCCGGCAGGCGGCGGTGGGCGTGATCGATGATGCGCTCGACGCCCTCACCCGGCCCGCTGCGGACGAACACCGCGGCCACGCTGATCGCCAGCGCCGCGCCGCTGATGATCGCGAGCGACGACCACGCGGGCAGCAGGAAATGAGCGGCGCTGACGACGACCGTCAGCGCGAGCGGCAGCCACAGCGCCGACGGGCGCATCGGAAAGCCAACGAAGTCGGGATCCTCGCCCGCTGCCGCCGGCGGCAGCGTCCGTCCGGCGACCCACACCAGCACCGCAGCCAGTGGAGCGCCGGCGAGCGCGACGTCGGCGAGGCGCGCGTGCGGCGCATACGTCAGCGCGACCGCCATGGCGCCGAAGAACGGCGACCACAGCGCCGCGAGCATGAACGCGCGCGTGATCGCGGCGGCCTGCCGCAGGGACAGCCGCCCGGACTGCGCGAGTCGCTCGGCGACGATGAAAATCACCGACATGTTGATGACGGCGCCGAAAACATGCACGCCGGCCATCGTCTGCCACAACGCGCGTCGCCCGCGCGGAAGGGGCCGGTCATCGTCGCGCCCCATACCGACGAGCTGCAGGAAGCTCACCGCGGCGAGCATACCGAGCAGCGGCGTATTCTTCGTCAGCAGGCCGCTCCACGAAGGGCTATGGCCGCGCCACAGCGCAACCGCGAGGGCGACGGCGCCGAGCCCGGAAAGGATGATCGCGAAGCGGTGCTGTTTGTGGTCGAGGCGCGGCCACAGCGCGATTCCCGCACCCCATGCGGCGAGGCCGGCGGGCCAGGCCGGAAGGCCGGTGCGCGCACCGTACGCGAGCGACAGCAGCACCAGCGCCATCATCAGCCACGCGGCGAGGGCCGAACGCGGCCGCGAAAGGATTTGCTGCGGCTGCGAATGCGGCACTTATTCCGTCGCCGCGACCGGCTGTTCGGCCTCGATGCGGGTACGCTCGCGGCGCGCGAGGAGCGTATAGACGGTCGGCACGACGAACAGCGTGAACACCGTGCCCAGCAGCAAGCCGCCGACAATGACCCAGCCGATCTGCTGGCGGCTCTCGGCGCCGGCGCCGGTCGCGAGCGCGAGCGGGATCGAGCCGAGCACCATCGCCCCGGTCGTCATCAGGATCGGGCGCAGCCGCAGCACCGACGCGTCGATGACCGCGTCGCGCAGCGCAGCCCCACCGTCGCGCAGCTGGTTCGCGAACTCGACGATCAGGATGCCGTGCTTGGTGATCAGGCCGACCAGCGTGACGAGGCCAATCTGGCTATAGACGTTCAGCGTGCCGCCGGTGAAATACAGCGCCGCGAGCGCGCCGGTCATCGACAGCGGCACCGTCAGCATGATGATGAACGGGTCGCGGAAGCTCTCGAACTGGGCCGCCAGCACGAGGTAGATGAACGCCAGCGCAAGCACGAAGGTCAGCGCGAGGCTCGCCGAGCTGGTCTTGAACTCGCGCGACTGGCCGTCGTAGTCGATCGCGTAGCCGGCCGGCAGCACGCGCGCGGCCGTCTGTTCGAGAAATGCCAGCGCCTCGCCGAGCGCAAAATCCGGCGCGAGGTTCGCCGAAATGGTCACCGAACGCCGCTGGCCGAAGTGGTTGAGCTCGCGCGGGCTGACCGTCTCGCGCACCTGCACGAGGTTCGCGAGCGGTACCATCTCGCCGCTTTTGCCGCGCACGTAGATCTCGCGGATGTCGCGGGCAATGGTGCGGCTTGCCGCCTCGACCTGCACGATCACGTCGTACTGTTCCGCGTCCTTCTTGTAGCGCGTGACCTGCCGCCCGCCGAGCATCGTCTCGAGCGTGCGGCCGATCACGTCGACGGGAATGCCGAGGTCGGCGGCGCGGTCGCGGTCGACGTCGACCGCAAGTTCCGGCTTCGTCAGCTTCAGGTCGGTGTCCGGCGACACGAAGCCCGGATGGGCGCGCAGCTCGTCGAGCATCCGCTCGGTGTGGCGCGCGAGTTCGTCGTACGACTCCGACGTCGTGATGACGAAGCTGACCGGACGCGAGCGCGAACTCTGGCCGAACGCCGCCGGCAGCACCGGGAACGCGAGCAGCCCCGGCACCGCCGAGAGCTTCGGCCGCAGCTCGCCGGCGATCTCGGCGGCGCTGCGCTCGCGCTCGGCCCAGTCCGTGAAACCGGCGAACGAGATCCCCTGGGACACCGTCGGGCTACCCGAGATCACGAGGTAGCGATTGACTTCCGGCGTCTGGGCGAAGATCGCCTCGACCTGCGACATGTAGCGTCCCATGAAGTCGATCGTCGCGCCTTCCGGCCCGGAAAAGATGCCGACGACGCGGCCGCGGTCCTCGACCGGTGCGAGTTCCGTCTTCAGCGTCTTGAGCAGTACCAGCGACGAGCCGGCGACGACGACAAACGCGAGCACCACGACCCAGCGCAGTTGCAGCGCGGTGGTCAGCGCGCGGCGGTAGCCGTTGGTCAGCCAGCCGAGGAACCGCTCGATCGCGTTGTAGAAGCGGCCGTGCCGCTGCTCGTGGCGCAGCAGCTTCGAGCACATCATCGGCGACAGGGTCAGCGCGACGAAGCCCGACACGATCACCGCGCCGGCGAGCGTCAACGCGAACTCGGTGAAGAGCTTGCCGGTGCGCCCGGTCATGAACGCGACCGGCGCATACACCGCGGCGAGCGTGATCGTCATCGCGACGACGGCGAAGCCGATCTCGCGCGCGCCGCGGAATGCCGCCTGGACGGGCTCCATGCCCTCCTCGATATGCCGGTAGATGTTCTCGAGCACGACGATCGCGTCATCGACGACGAGGCCGATCGCGAGCACCAGCGCGAGCAGCGTCAGCGTGTTGATCGAGAAGCCGAACGCGAACATCAGCGTGAACGCGCCGACGAGCGACACCGGGATCGTCACCAGCGGCACCAGCATCGCGCGCCAGTTGCGCAGAAAGAAGAAGCAGATCACGGCGACGAGGACGACCGCCTCCCAGATCGTGGTGAACACCGACGCGATCGAGCGGTCGATGAACACCGTCGTGTCGTTCGCGATGCTCATCGTCATGCCTTCGGGCAGCTCCGCCTCGAGCACCGGCATCATCTCGACGAGGCCGCGCTTGAGGTCGAGCGGGTTCGCGACCGACTGTTTGATCAGGCCGAGCGACACCGCCGGCTTGCCCATGAAACGCACCAGCGTGCGCTCGTTCTGCGCGGCGACCTCGACGCGGCCGACGTCGCGGATGCGCACCGGGCGCCCGTCGGCCGTCCCGGGTTCACGCACGACGACCGCCTCGAACTCCTGCGGCTCGTCGAGATCGGTCTGCGCGACGACGGCGAATTCGCGCTCGCGGCTTTCGATGCGCCCGGCCGGCAGCTCGACGTTCTGGCGCCGGATCGCGTCCTCGACGTCCTGTGGCGTGAGGTTGAATGCCGCGAGCCGGTCGCGATCAAGCCAGATGCGCATCGAATAGCGGCGCTCGCCGAACACGCGCGCGTCGGCGGCGCCCGACAGGGTCTGCAGCCGCGGCTTGACGATGCGGCTGGCGATGTCGCTCAGTTCGAGCGACGAGTGGCGATCCGACGAGAAGGCGATCCAGATGATCGGGCTCGCGTCGGCTTCAACTTTCGAGATCACCGGCTCGTCGATGTCGTCCGGCAGGCGGCGGCGCTGGCGCGACACGCGGTCGCGCACGTCGGCCGCGGCGCTGTCGGCGTCGCGCTCGATGCGAAAGCGGATCGTGATCTGGCTGCGCTCCTGGCGGCTGATCGACTGGATCACGTCGACGCCTTCGATGCCTGCGAGCGAATCCTCGAGCGGCTTCGTGACCTGCGATTCGACAATCTCGGCGCTCGCGCCGGTGTAGGTCGTGTCCACGGTCACGACCGGCTCGTCGATGTTCGGGTATTCGCGCACCGTCAGACGCGAATACGACATCAGCCCGATCAGCAGCACCAGCAGCGACAGCACCGTCGCGAACACCGGGCGCTTGATGCAGATCTCGGACAGGATCATCGCGTGTCTCCGGTCAACCGGCTCCGCCGGCGGCGCCTGCCGAGGGCGCCTCGCCAGTCCCGTCCGCGCGCACGACGCGCACCGGCGCCCCGTCGCGCAGCTTGAGCTGGCCCGCCGTCACAACGACATCGCCGGCCTGCAGGCCGCGCACGACTTCGACGCGGGTGCCGCGCCGCACCCCGGTCGACACCTCGACGCGCTGCGCCTTGCCGTCGACGACGCGATAGACGAACTGCACGTTCCCGGGCGCCGACACCAGTGCCTCCTCGGGGAGGATCGCGACGTCGGCGCGCTGCTGCAGGATCAGCCGCACGCGCGCGAACATCCCCGGGCGCAGCCGCAGGCCTTCGTTGGGAAGCGTCGCGCGCATCACGACCGAGCGTCCCTGTTCGTCGACGAGCGGGTCGATCGCGGCGACCCGCGCCTCGAAGCGCTGACCGGGAATCGCGTCGGATGTGATTTCGAGCGTCTGCCCGGGGCGCACGCGCGCGAGATAGTTTTCCGGCAGGCGGAAATCGACTTTCAGCGTCGCGATATCCTCGAGATTGACCAGGTCGTCGCCTTCCTTGACGTAGTCGCCGACACTGACGTTGCGAATCCCGACGACGCCGGCGAACGGCGCACGCAGGCGCGTGCGGTCGAGGTGCGCTTCGGCGAGCGCCATGTTCGCGCGCGCGACTTCGAGTTGCGAAGCCGCTTCGTCGCGGGCGCTGTGGCTGAGGAACTTGCGCTTGAAGAGATCGTCGGTGCGGCCGTAATTCGCCTCGGCGAGCGCGAGGTTCGCCTTCGCCTGCTGCACTTCGGCCTGCTGCACCGCCGCGTCGAGTTCGATCAGCACTTCGCCGCGCCGTACCGGCCCGCCTTCGCGGAACCGGATCGCGGCGATGCGTCCGGCGATTTCGGGCCGCAGCACGACCGATTCATTCGAGCGCAACGTGCCGACTGCGGTGACGTCGTCGGCGACGGTCTCGGACGTTACCGTGACGGTCTCGACGCCGACCGGGTCCGCCTTCGCCGCAGCACCGGCTGCGCCGCCATTGCCCCGTTGTGCCGCGGGCGCCGTGCCCGCCGGTTGCGGCGTCGCCGGCGTGCGGTTCGCATAATACGCGTAGCCCGCAAGCGCGGCGAGGCCGACGAGGCTGAGGACGACGATCAGGCGGCGAGGGGCGGGCATTGCGGCCGGCCTCAGCCGACCGTCGTCTGCGCCGCGCCTTCGGCCCGCGACTCGATCCGGCCGAGCCGATAGACGGTCTCGCCCGCGGCCTCGAGGTTCTGCACTGCCGCGTCGGCCTGCGCGGCCGACACGATGACGACCATGCCGACGCCGCAGTTGAAGACGCGATACATTTCCTGCGCGTCGACGTTGCCGGCGTCACGGAGCCACTGGAACAGCGGCGGCAGCGTCCACGACGACGCCTCGAGGCGCGCGGCCAGGTCGGGGCCGAGGATGCGCGGCACGTTCTCGAGCAGGCCGCCGCCGGTGATGTGCGCCATGCCCTTGACGACGCCGGGGATCGCCTGCATCAGGCCGAGCATCGGCTTCACGTACAGGCGCGTCGGTTCGAGGATCACGTCGCGCAGCGGACGGCCGTGGAAGTCGGCGTCGAGGTCCGGCTTTGCCAGATCGAGGATCTTGCGGATCAGCGAATAGCCGTTCGAATGCGCGCCGCTCGACGCGAGGCCGAGGACGACGTCGCCAGGGACGATCTTCGAGCCGTCGATGATTTCGGACTTCTCGACCGCGCCGACCGCGAAGCCGGCCAGATCGTATTCGCCGTCCGGGTACATGCCGGGCATCTCGGCGGTCTCGCCGCCGATCAGCGCGCAGCCGGACAGCTCGCAGCCGCGCGCGATGCCGCCGACGACCGCTGCCGCGGTGTCGACATCAAGCTTGCCGCAGGCGAAGTAGTCGAGGAAGAACAGTGGCTCGGCGCCCTGCACTAGGATGTCGTTGACGCTCATTGCGACCAGGTCCTGGCCGACGGTGTCGTGCTTGTTCAGCTGGAACGCGAGCTTCAGCTTCGTGCCGACACCGTCGGTGCCCGACACCAGCACCGGCTCGCGGTACTTTTTCGACAACTCGAACAGCGCGCCGAAGCCGCCGATGCCACCGAGCACTTCGGGGCGCATGGTGCGTTTCGCGAGCGGCTTGATGCGGTCGACGAGCGCATCGCCGGCATCGATATCGACGCCAGCGTCGCGGTAGGAAAGCGAAGGTTTCGGGGAGCTCAAGTGGGTTCCTCTAGCGTGCGGAATGCGGGGGTTCGGCCGGACCCGGCGAGCGGGAAACTTGAGGCCGCAACGCCAAGTGGCTACATTTACGGGTTTCGCGGGTCACTCCGGCACTTGCCGGGCACCCGCGCCAAGCTCGCGATTTTACTCGAAATGACCCAATCCCGCGCCGACCGTCTGCAATCCGCCGTGTGGGCCGGCGTTGCGCTTGCGCTCGTCGCGCTGCTCTACGCGCTGGGGCCGATCCTCGCACCGTTCGTGATCGCGGCGGTGTTCGCGTACATTTGCGACCCGCCGGTGAACTGGATGGCCCGGCGCCGCATTCCGCGGCCGCTCGCGGTGCTGCTGGTGATCCTCGGCCTGGCCGCGATGTTGCTGCTGCTACTGCTGATCCTCGCGCCGATGATCTATCGCGAGGGGATCGCGCTTGTGGGCCGCCTGCCGGACCTGATCGAGCTGCTCAATTCCCGCGTCGCACCGCAACTGATGGAGCGCTTCGGCATCGACGTGCAGCTCGATGCGGCGTTCGTGCGCACCTGGATCACCGAGAACTGGAGCACCGCACAGGACCTGGTGCCGGTCATCCTCGGCCACCTGCGCGAGGGCGGCAGCGCGCTGGTCGGCCTCGCGGCGCTCGTGCTGCTGATCCCGGTGGTGATGTTCTACCTGCTGCAGGACTGGCCGCAGCTGGTCGCGAACGTGCAGAAGATCATTCCGCGCCCGATGCTGCCGCGCACGTTGCGCATCTTCAACGACATCGATTCGGTGCTGTCGCAGTTCCTGCGCGGCCAGCTCTCCGTGATGCTGCTGCTCGCGGTGTTCTACAGCGTCGGCCTGTGGCTCGCCGGACTGAAGTTCGCGTTGCCGGTGGGCGTCATCACCGGCCTGCTGGTGTTCATCCCCTACATCGGCTTCGGCGGCGGCCTGATCCTCGCGGTCCTCACCGCACTGCTGCAGGCCGACGGCTGGTCGCCGCTGATCGGCGTCGCGATCGTGTACGGCCTCGGGCAGGCGATCGAGAGCTTCGTGCTGACGCCCTACCTCGTCGGCGAGCGCATCGGTCTGCATCCGGTTGCAGTGATCTTCGCGCTGATGGCGTTCGGCCAGCTGTTCGGCTTCGTCGGCGTGCTCGTCGCGCTGCCGGCAAGCGCGGCGATCCTCGTCGGCTTGCGCGAACTGCGTGCCGCATGGGTCGCGAGCCGCCTCTACCGGGGCGACAACGAATCGCGCATCGAGGAGACCGGCAAGTGAAGCAGCTCGTGCTCGACATCCGCCCCGATACGCCGCCGACGCTCGACAACTTTGTCGTCGGCAGCAACGACGAACTGGTGGCCGCGCTCGACGCAATCGGAGCGCACGCCGCCCATCTGTATCTTTGGGGCCCCGCGGGCAGCGGGCGCAGCCATCTGTTGCGTGCGGCGGTCGCCGGCGCGCGCGCCGCAGGCCGCCCGGCCCTCTACGTCCCGGCCGCCGAAGCGGGGGACGAATTGCCGCAGACCGGCGACGCGCTGCTCGCCGTCGACGATGTTCACGCACTCGACGCAGCCGCGCAGGTCGCGCTGTTCAACGCGTTCAACCGCGCGCGCGGCAACGGCCAGACGCTGCTCCTGGCCGGCGCGACCGCCCCGCTGCAGCTCGCGGTGCGCGAGGATCTGCGTACCCGCGTCGGCCAGTGCCTGGTCTATGAAGTCCGCCCGCTCGACGATGAAGCGCGCGCCGCCATCCTGCGCACGCTCGCCGAGCGGCGCGGCCTGCCGCTCGCCGACGAAGTGACCGATTTCCTGCTGCGCCACGGCCGCCGCGACCTGCCGAGCCTGCTCGCGGTGCTCGATGCGCTCGACACCGCGTCGCTCGAACGCAAGCGCGCGGTCACCCTGCCGCTGCTGCGCGAGATGATCCAGGCCGGTCTCGACATATGAGCCCGGGTAGCCCACATCCTCGCGTCGTGCCGGGCACGCCTGCTGCCCCCCGACCGATCCGGACCCCATTCCCATTCAAGGAAACCAGCTTGGACCTCGTACTATTCGACCTCGACAACACGCTGCTCGATGGCGACTCCGACTTCGCGTGGGCGCAGTTTCTCATCGCCAAGGGCGTGCTCGACCGCGAAGTGCAGGAAGCGAAGAACATCGGCTTCTACGAGCAATACAAGGCCGGCACGCTCGATATCTTCGAGTTCCTCGACTTCCAGCTCGCCCCGCTCGCGCGCCATCCGCGCGCGCAGCTCGACGCGTGGCACCGCGAATTCATGGCGACGGCCGTCGCACCGATGATCACCGACAAGGCCCGCCGGCTCGTGCGCGAACAGCTCGACCACGGCGCGCTGGTCGCAGTCGTCACTGCGACGAACAGCTTCGTCACCGGCCCGATCGTGCGCGAATTCGGCATCGCCCATCTCATCGCGACGATTCCGGCGCAGGAACACGGTGCGTTCACCGGCAAACCGCGTGGAACTCCGGCGTTCAAGGCGGGCAAGATCAAACGTGTCGACAGCTGGCTCGAGTCGATCGGCCTGTATCACGGCAGCTTCTCGCGCTCGTGGTTCTACAGCGACTCGCACAACGACCTGCCGCTGATGGCGCGCGTCACCGATCCGGTCGCTGTCGACCCCGATGACACGCTGCGCGCGCACGCGCTCGCCCATGGCTGGCCGGTCATCTCGCTGCGGTAAGGCGGCAGCAGCGCCCTGCAAGCCCCTGCATCGGTTATGATTGCACGCTTATGTTGACCGCTCCGCCCTCTTTCCAATGATCCGCAAGCTGCTGCGCAAAGTATTCCAGCGCGCCGCGCTGCCACCCGTGAATACCGAACCCGCGCTGATTCCCGTCGCTCAGCATGGCGTTCGCCGCGAGCAGATCTCGCCGGTCGCGCGCAAGGTCTGCACGGTGCTGCAGGAACACGGCCACAAGGCATTCGTCGTCGGCGGCGCAGTGCGCGATCTCCTTGTCGGCCACCCGCCGAAAGACTACGACGTCGCGACGAGCGCGACGCCCGAGGAAGTCCGCGCGCTGTTCCGCCGCTCGCGCATCATCGGCCGCCGCTTCAAGATCGTGCATGTCATGAGCGGTCCGGAGACGATCGAAGTGTCGACGTTTCGCGCGAGCCAGGCGGCCGAGAGCACTGAAACCGACGAACACGGCCGGGTGCTGCGCGACAACGTTTTCGGCTCGCAGGCCGAGGACGCGACACGGCGCGACTTTACCGTTAATGCGTTGTACTACGATCCGACGACCGAGCAGATCGTCGATTATCACCACGGCGTCGCCGACCTGAAGCAGAAGACGCTGCGCATCATCGGCGATCCGCGCGCGCGCTACCGCGAAGACCCGGTGCGGATGCTGCGCGGCGTGCGACTCGGCGCCAAGCTCGGCCTGACGCTCGACCCTGCCGCGCGCCACCCGATCCGCGAGATGGCCTCGCTGCTCGAAAACGTCCCGGCCGCGCGGCTCTTCGACGAGATGCTGAAGCTGCTGTTCTCCGGGTACGCGCTGAAATGCCTGGAACAGCTGCGCGAGGAAGGCCTGCACCACGGCCTGCTGCCACTGCTCGACGTAATCCTCGAACAGCCGATGGGCGAACGCTTCGTCAGGCTGGCCCTCGAGAATACCGACGAGCGCGTGCGCCAGGACAAATCGGTATCGCCGGGCTTCCTGTTCGCGACGCTGTTGTGGCACGAAGTGCTTGCCGCGTGGGAAACGCGCAAGCGCAGCGGCGAGCACACCCAGCCCGCGCTGTTCGCGGCGATGGACGACGTGCTCGAGGCGCAGGCCGGCAAGCTCGCGATCACACGGCGCATCGTTGGTGACATCAAGGAAATCTGGGCGCTGCAACCCCGCTTCGACAAGTGCAGCGGCAAGACGCCCTACCGCCTTATCGAACAGCCGCGTTACCGGGCCGCATGGGACTTCCTGCGCTTGCGCGCGCAGTCGGGCGAAATCGACCTGGCGCTCCCCGAGTGGTGGGACCAGTTCGCGCATGCCGGCCACGACGCACGCGAAGCCCTGCTCGCCGAGGCAGCCGGCCGCGGCGAAGCGCCCGAGCGCAAGCGGCGTCGGCGCCGGCGCAAGCCGGCCGAGACCGACACCGCCACCATCGACGCGTCATGAAACGATCCGGCCCGGGCCGGACCCCCGCCACGCACGCTCCGGTGCGCACATCCAAGCACCCTCCGGTGCGCACCTTCGTCGCGCTGGGCGCGAACCTCGGCCAGCCGGTCGCGACGCTCCGGACTGCATTCGAGGCTCTCGACAGCTTGCCCGACACGCGCGTTGTCGCCCGCTCGGCCCTATACCGCACCGCCCCGGTAGGCGTCAGCGGGCAGCCCGACTTCTTCAACGCGGTCGCCGCGATCGACACGACATTGCCCGCGCGGACACTGCTCGATGCCTTGTTCGACATCGAGGCCCGCCTCGGCCGCACCCGGGCCTATCCTCAGGCGCCACGAACGCTGGACCTCGACCTGCTGCTCTACGGCGGCGACACCGTCGATGAACCCGGACTCGAAATCCCGCATCCGCGCATGCACCTGCGCGCCTTCGTGCTCGTCCCCCTCGCGGAAATCGCCCCGGCGGCGACGATCCCCGGCCGCGGGTGCGTCGCCGATCTCCTGCCGGGAGTATGCGACCAGGCAATTGAAAGACTGCCGGACTGACGCCTCCGATGCCTGCCTGGCTCCAGACGATCCCGGTATGGCTTCAGGCCACGCTGCTCCTCGCCGCGTCGAACGTGTTCATGACCTTCGCGTGGTACGGACATCTCAGGAACATGCAGTCGAAAGCCTGGTTCGTTGCGGCGATCGCGAGCTGGGGCATCGCGCTGTTCGAATACCTGCTGCAGGTGCCGGCGAACCGCATCGGCGCGACGCAGTTCAGCCTCGCACAGCTCAAGATCCTGCAGGAAGTCATCACGCTGCTGGTGTTCATACCGTTCGTCGTGCTGTACATGAAGCAGCCGATGAAGCTTGACTACCTTTGGGCCGCGTTGTGTATGCTTGGTGCGGTATATTTCATTTTTCGCAACTAGAGACGGGTCCGGCACATGCTCGACAAGGCGCGCTACATCGTGATCGAAGGGCCGATCGGCGCCGGCAAAACCTCGCTCGCGCGCCGGCTCGCGGAGCGGCTCGATGCCGAGACGGTGTTCGAGCAGCCGGAGCAGAACGCGTTTCTCGGGCGTTTCTATCAGGACCCGCAACGCTGGGCACTGCCGACCCAGCTGTCGTTCCTGTTCCAGCGCGTCGATCAGCTCGCCGCGCTGGCCGAGCGCACCGAAGCGCCCCCGCGCGTCGTGTCGGACTTCGTTCTCGACAAGGATCCGCTGTTCGCGGCGCTCAACCTCGCCGACGACGAACTGGCGCTCTACCGCCGGATCTTCGACAGCATGCAGCCGGTCGCGGTGCGGCACCCCGACCTCGTGATCTATCTGCAGGCGAAACCCGAGACGCTGATCGAGCGTATCCGGCGACGAGGCGTGGAGAGCGAACGCCGCATCACCGAGCGTTACCTGGAGCAGGTCGCCGCGCGCTACGCGCGGTTCTTCTACGATTACGACACCGCGCCGCTGTTCGTCGTCGACGCCGAGATCCTCAACCCGGTCGAGCAGGACGATGACTTCGAGCTCCTGCTCGACCACCTGCGCAACATGCGCGGCTATCGCGAGTTCTTCGGCTACGCCGGCTGACCGCTTCCCCGCCGGCAACTTTTCGCAGACCCACTTGTGCGGCGCGACATTTTACGGAAAACTCCGGCTCTCCTCAGGAGTCCCCCATGAGCTACCTCCAGGACGACAAACCCGTCACCCTGTTCGAAATTGGCAAGATGCGCGCCGAAGGGCGCAAGATCAGCATGCTCACCTGCTATGACGCGAGCTTCGCGTCGCTGCTCGAGCGCGCCGGTGTCGACATTGTCCTCGTCGGTGACTCGCTCGGCAACGTCGTGCAGGGACAGAAGTCCACGCTGCCCGTGACGCTGGAGCACATGATCTACCACACCGAATGTGTCGTGCGCGGCGCCACCCGCCCGTTCATCGTCACCGACATGCCGTTCGGTTCGTATCACGAGAGCCCGTCGCAGGCGATGCGCAACGCCGCCCGCCTGCTCGCCGCCGGCGCGCAGATGGTCAAGCTCGAAGGTGGCGCCTTCATGGCCGAAACCGTCCGTTTCCTCGTCGAACGCGGCGTGCCGGTATGTGCCCACATCGGCCTCACGCCGCAGTCCGTGCACCAGCTGGGAGGCTACCGCGTGCAGGGCCGCAGCGAGGCCGCAGCGGCGCAGCTGAAGGCCGATGCGCTGGCGCTGGAACAGGCCGGCGCCGCGCTGATGGTCATGGAAATGGTCCCCGCCGCGCTCGCCGGGGAGGTCACCGCGAGCCTCGCCTCGATGGCGACGATCGGCATCGGCGCGGGCCCGGACTGCGACGGCCAGGTGCTCGTGCTGCACGACATGATCGGCGTCTATCCAGGCAAGAAAGCGCGCTTCGTCAGGAATTTCATGAGCGGCAAGGCTAGCATCGAGGAGGCCGTCGCGAGCTACGTCCAGGCCGTCAAGGACGGCAGTTTCCCCGCCCCCGAACACTGTTATTGAGCCGCGCCCTTCAAGCTTCCGAGACCCGCTGCCATGCAGATCCACACCACCATCCAGAGCCTGCACGCCGCGCGCGCCGCTGCCGCCGGCAAAGTCGCACTCGTGCCCACGATGGGCAACCTGCACGACGGGCACATCGCGCTGGTGCGGCAGGCCGCAGGCCATGCCGATTCGATTGTCGCGAGCATTTTCGTCAACCGCCTGCAGTTCGGCCCGCGTGACGACTTCGACCGCTATCCGCGGACGTTCAAGGACGACTGCGAAAGGCTCGAGGCGGCGGGCGTCGCCCACGTGTTTGCGCCGGATGAAGGCGAGATGTACCCGCAACCGCAGCAATACCACGTCGCCCCGGCGCCGGCGCACGTCACCATCCTCGAAGGCGAGTTCCGTCCCGGCCACTTCCGCGGCGTCGCGACGGTCGTGCTGAAGCTCCTCAACATCGTGCGCCCGGACGTCGCGCTGTTCGGCAAGAAGGACTACCAGCAGCTGATGGTGCTGACGAACATGGTGCGCGAACTGGCCGTCGCGGTCGAGGTCGTGCCGGGCGAGACGATCCGCGCGACCGACGGGCTTGCGCTGTCGTCGCGCAACGGCTACCTGTCCGCCGAAGAGCGCGCCGAGGCGCCGCGGCTATACCGCGAGCTCGCCCGCATCCGCGATGCGGTGCGGGGCGGCGATCGCGATTTCCTGAAGCTCGAAACCGAGGCGGTGGCCGGGCTCGCCGCGTATGGCTGGCGCCCCGACTACATCGCCGTGCGCCGTCGCATGGACCTGCAGCCTCCGTGCCACGCCGACGATCCGCTGGTCGTGCTCGCCGCAGCGAAGCTCGGCCACACGCGGCTGATCGACAATCTCGAACTCTGAACGGCATCGGGCGCCGCCGGCCCGCTTGCCCGCGCAGGTCGCGCTTGCGTCCGCGCCAAAGTCGATTCAAGCTATGACGACGTGTTCGCGTCGGTGCCGGCCGGCACGGCAGTCAACGACAAGAGGAGGGAAGCAGCAATGACCACCACGACAGTGCGGCAGATTCTGGAAACAAAAGGCGCGGGCGCTCATGCAGTGTCACCGGACGTCAGCGTGTTCGATGCGCTGGCAGTCATGGCCAAGCACGACATCGGCGCCGTGCTGGTGACGGAAAACGATCACCTCACGGGGATATTCACCGAACGCGACTATGCGCGGAAACTCGTGCTGAAAGGCCTCAGTTCGAAAGAGGCGACGGTCGGCGAGCTGATGACGCCGAACGTCTGCACGATCACGCCGTCGCACACGGTCGATGAGGTCATGAACATCATGACCGAGAACCGCTTTCGCCACCTCCCGGTTGTCGAGCGCGGCAAGATCGTCGGCATCGTGACGATCGGCGACGTCGTCAAATCGATCATCGTCCAGCAGGAAGAGACGATCAGCCACCTGTCGAGCTACATCGCCGGCGACATCACGAACTGAGCGGCAGCGACGACGCAGCCTGCAGGATCGGCGATCGGCCGCACGGGCCCACGGGCCGCGGAGCACGCTGCGGCCGGCCCTGCCCGCCTCATCTTCCGATTCCGGCGGGCTGCACCAGCTTCCCTAGCGACCGTCCTGCAGCGCCTTGTCGATGATCTCCGCGACGTCGGGTGACAGTCCGGTGACGCTGCGCACGCGCTCGAGCTGCACGCCGACGCGATCCCGGATTTCCGGGGTAAAGCGGCGCCAGCTCTCGAGCGCCCGCGCGACGCGCGACGCGACCTGGGGGTTGCGCTGGTCGAGCGCAAGCACCTGGTCGGCCCAGAACACGTATCCGTCGCCGTCCGGCGCATGGAACTCTGCCGGATTGGCGCGGAAAAAACTTCCCAGCAGCGCATAGACCTTGTTCGGATTCTCGATACTGAAGCCCGGATCGTCCATCAGCCTGCGCACCCGTTCGAGCACCGACGCGGTCTCGGCATCCCAGCGCCACGCGCCGGCCTGCAGCGCGAACCACTTGTCGAGCACGAGCGCGTCGTCGCGGTAGCGGCGGTGAAATGCGTCGAGCGCGGCCTCGCGCGCCGGATTTGCGCTGTGGACCAGCGCGGCGAGCGCGCCGAAGCCTTCCGTCATGTTGTCGAAGCGCTCGAACTGCGCGTGTGCCCGCTCGAGACCCTCGCCGACCCCGGCGGCGGCCAGATACTTCAACGCGAGGTTGCGCAGCGCGCGTCGTCCCGCATCGGCCGGGTGATAGCGGTACGGCCCGGTCACTTCATGCTTGCGGTAAAGCGTCAGCCACTCCTCGGCGAACACTCCGCCCAGCTCGCGCATCAGCGCCATCAGCGCCGCGCGCAGCGGCGCCGGGTCGGCCACCGCCATCCGTTCGAGCAGATAGGCTTCGGCAGGTAACGCAGCAGCCTGCGCCCTGAAGGCGGGGTCGAGCGCGTCGTTCGTCAGCAGAGCGCGGAAGGCGCGGACGAAAGCGGCCGGCACCGCCAGCGGACGGGCTGCGGCGGCGTCGGCAGCGAGCGCAAGGACGACCCGCTCCGCATAGCGCTGCGCCGCGTCCCAGCGGTTGAACGCATCGGAATCGTGGGCCATGCGGAACGCGAGACGTGCGTCGTCCTCGTCCAGATCGAGGATCACCGGGGCGGAAAAACCGCGCAGCAGCGAAGGCACGGGCTCGAAGTCGAGGTCCGTGAACTGGAAGCTCTGCTCCGCTTCGGTCAGCTCGATCAATTTCGTCGTCGCGCCGTGGTTGTCGGTCTGCAGCCGCAGCGGCAGGTCGGCGCCGTCCGGGCCGATCAGACCTACCGCGACCGGAATCACGAGCGGCAGCTTGTCGGGCTGGTCCGGCGTCGGCGGGGTGTGCTGCGTCAGCGTCAGCGTGTAGCTGCGGCTTTCGGCGTCGTAGCGCCCTTGCGCCGTTACCCGCGGCGTGCCGGCCTGGCCATACCAGCGCATGAACTGGTCGAGGTCGCGGCCGTTCGCTTCGGCCATGCAGTCGACGAAATCGTCGCAGGTCACCGCCTGGCCGTCGTGGTAGCTGAAGTACAGGTCCATGCCGTTGCGGAACCCTTCCGCACCCAGCAAGGTATGCAGCATGCGGATGACTTCGGCGCCCTTCTCGTACACCGTCGCGGTGTAGAAGTTGTTGATTTCCTGGTAGCTGTCCGGGCGGATCGGATGCGCCATCGGCCCCGCATCCTCGGCGAACTGCGCGGTGCGCAGCACGCGCACGTCGTCGATCCGCTTCACCGCCCGGGCCGACGCCGCAGCGGCCTCGCCCCCCGCCTCGGCCATCCGTCCGAGCATGTCGGCGGAGAACTGCTGGTCGCGGAATACCGTCAGCCCTTCTTTCAGCGTGAGCTGGAACCAGTCGCGGCAGGTCACACGGTTGCCGGTCCAGTTGTGGAAGTACTCGTGCGCGACGACGCTTTCGATGTTCTCGTAATCGACGTCGGTGGCCGTGTCGGGTTTCGCCAGCACGTATTTCGAGTTGAAGATGTTGAGGCCCTTGTTCTCCATCGCGCCCATGTTGAAGTCGCTCACGGCGACAATCATGAAGCGGTCGAGATCGAGTTCGAGGCCGAAAGTCTCCTCGTCCCAGCGCATCGAATGGATCAGCGAATCCATCGCGTGCGCGCTGCGGTCGAGATTGCCGTCTTCGACCCACACCTGCAGCAGCACCTCGCGCCCGGAGGCGGTGTTCACCCGCCGTTCGATCGACACCAGGTTCGCCGCGACAAGCGCGAAGAGATATGACGGCTTCGGAAACGGGTCCTCCCACCTGGCGTAGTGGCGGCCGCCGTCGAGTGGTCCCTGCTCGATCAGGTTGCCGTTCGACAACAATACCGGGCACGTCGCCGCGTCCGCCTCCAGCGTGACGGTGAAACGCGCCATCGCGTCGGGCCGGTCGGGAAAGAAGCTTATCCGGCGAAAGCCTTCCGCTTCGCATTGTGTGAAGAAGCCGCCGCGAGACAGGTAGAGGCCCGAAAGCGTGGTGTTCGCCGACGGGTTGACGCGGGTGACGATTTCGATTTCCGCACTTTCTCCCGCCAGCGCGATCTCGATTCCGTCAGCGGTCTGCGTCATTGCGCCGGGCGCCGGCTGCGCTCCGTTGACCGTCAGGTCGAGCAGCTCGATGTCTTCACCGAAGAGCCGCAGCGGAGCCGCGGGCGCGAGCGCGTTGCGCACGCAGCGCAGACGGCTTTTGACGATCGTCGCCACAGGATCGAGGTTGAAGTGAAGATCGAGGTGGTCGATCCGCCACGCGAGGGGCACATAGCCGGATCGAAGAATGCTGGGGGCGTTTTCCGTTTTCATTGTCGTCTCCGGTCGAGCCGGATCCATTCAGGCAAATTCAAAGTATACGCAGGATTGGCGACGGGACGAATGCGGCGCGCGGAAGGCCGCACACGGCACACGGATCGGGGAAGATCGTCGGCGGTTCGTGCCAAGGCGGCAGGGGCTGCTCCGCTGCCGCCGGGGAAGCAGCACCAGCCGCGCAAGTTTGACGCGGCGCGGGTCAGGCTGGCCGGAACACGATGCGCGTTCCCGCCAGCCGGTCATGCAGGAACTGGCGGTCGCGGTCGACGAGCGCCCACGCCAGCCCCACGCCGAAGCACAGCACGGAAGGCCAGGCGAGCGTGTAGCGCAGCCAGGCGGTCGCGACCGACGGCGCACGTCCGTCCGTCGCCCTCACGAGCTGCAGGCGCCAGGTCTGCATCGCCAGCGTCTGGCCGCGGCGCCGCCAGTACCAGACGAAGTACGCTCCCAGCACCAGGTACACATGCAGCCACGCGACCCATCCCGCGGGAGCGACGTTCAGGACGACGCCGAGCACAAGATAGGGAACCATGAACGTCAGCCCGAGCACGCCGAGCAGGAGCAGCGATTCGTACAACATGCTGGCGAGGCGGCGACGCAGGCCTGCCAGTTCGACGCGGGGGCGCTGCGGCAAAGGCTTGTTCAATCGAAGATCCAGTTCGGCGAGAGTTTCATTTGTCGTCCGGGCGCAACGGCGAGCGCGGCTCGGAGCGGCGATCGCGCTTGTCGTGCTGCGGCTGGCGTTCCTCCGGCGGGATGCTGCGGTAGCGCTGCCACAGCTCGGGCAGTGACTCCCGCTTGTCGGGAGGAATGTTGCGCAAAGTCCGGTACTGGTCGCGCGCGCGTTCGCGCTGCTCGGGCTGGAGATCGGCCCACGCTTTCATGCGGGCGCGGATGCGCTCCTGCTCCTCGCGCGTGAGCCGGCCATAGCCGTTGGCGATGCCGATCCATTTCTGCCGGTGGGGCTCGCTCATGCCGTTCCAGTCGTCGGCGAGCGGCGCGAGGATTTCCCTCTGTTCGGCGTTCAAATCGCGCCATCCCGGCGCTCCGATCGGCGTGACCGCTCCTGCAGCGCCGGCAAAAACCAGCGTTGCGATCAGGATTGCGAGTCTTGCTGCAGCCATGCCTTGAAATCCGCATCGAGATAAGCGTCGATCGGCAGGTCGTCGATCAACAGCGCCGTGTCCACTTCCTGGAGCGAATTGACGCGCGACCAGGTCACCCAATAATCGCCGGCAAGCACTGTCGCAAGGACCGCAAACACCAGTACGGCGGGCCTGAGTACGGCGGGAAGCATCAGGCGAAAACGAGGCTTCCCGCCGAAAAACCGTCCCGGCCTTCCGGCACGGGAACTCGCACGAAGCGCCTCTTCGCGTGCACTGCGCAGGCGGTCCGCGAGCTCGCCGTCGATTTCGCGAGTTGCGGCCGAAAGATGAACGGCGAGCTTGTGCCCGAACTCCTGTTCGTTCATAACACGATCCCCTTTGCCTTGAGGGCTGCGGCCAGGGTCTGCGTGGCGCGCGAACAGTGGGTCTTCACGCTCCCCTCCGAACACCCCATCGCAGCCGCGGTTTCGGAAATATCCATTTCCTCCCAGTAACGCAGCAGGAAGGCTTCGCGTTGACGATTGGGCAGGCGGGCGATTTCCCGCTCGATCGCCGCCATCGTCCTCGCGCGTTCGAACTGCGCGTGCGGCGTGCTGGCGTGGGCGGCATCGGAGTCGGCTGTCAGCGTATCGAGGGGATCGCTGTCGTCGTCGCCGCCCGACGTGAACGACGACAGCAGCGTGGTCCACGCGTTGCGCACCTTTTGCCGCCGCAGCGCGTCGTAGATCACGTTCTGCAAGATGCGCTGGAACAGCGGCGGGAGTTCGGCGGGCGGACGGTCGGCGTAGCTGACCGAGAGCTTGAGCATCGCGTCCTGCACCGCATCCAGCGCCGCCTCGTCGGTCCTCAGTGCGTATACGGCCTGCTTGAAGGCACGCTTTTCGACGCCTTCGAGGAAGGTCGAGAGTTCTACCCGGGAAGCCAGCTGTGAATCCTTCAGAAGCCCGACTGTTCAGTGCTTTGCTGCAATGCCGCGGCAGCCTTGACCAAATGTCGAGTGACCGGTAACGTTCGCCGTTTAGAACGTAACAATGAGCGAGTTTGTAATGGTGCTGACTGGTGCGGAAATTGTAATCAGGTGTCTTCAGGAAGAAAAGGTCGAATACGTGTTCGGCTACCCTGGCGGCGCCGTCCTCTTCATCTACGACGCACTCTTCAACCAGGACAAGGTACGCCACGTACTGGTGCGCCACGAACAGGCCGCAGTCCACGCGGCCGACGGCTTTGCACGCAGCACCGAGACCGTCGGCGTCGCGCTCGTGACTTCCGGCCCCGGCGCCACCAACGCGATCACCGGCATCGCCACCGCCTACTGCGATTCGATCCCGATGGTGATCATCAGCGGCCAGGTTCCGACCGCGGCCATCGGCCAGGACGCATTCCAGGAAGTCGACACCGTCGGCATCACGCGTCCGTGCGTCAAGCACAACTTCCTCGTCAAGGATGTCCGCGATATCGCGACGACGATCAAGAAGGCGTTCTACCTGGCGAAGACCGGCCGCCCGGGGCCGGTGCTGGTCGACATCCCGAAGGATGTCTCGATGCACAAGTGCGAATTCGAGTACCCGAAAGAGGTCTCGATGCGTTCGTACAACCCGGTGGTCAAGGGCCACCAGGGGCAGATCCGCAAAGCCGTGCAGCTGCTTCTCGAAGCCAAGCGCCCGATGATCTACACCGGTGGCGGCGTCGTGCTCTCGGATGCGGCCGAACAGCTCACGAAACTCACGCGCCTGCTCGGGTTCCCGATCACGAACACGCTGATGGGCCTCGGCGGATATCCGGCGAGCGACCGCCAGTACCTCGGCATGCCCGGCATGCACGGCACCTACGAAGCCAACATGGCGATGCATTACAGCGACGTGCTGCTGGCCATCGGCGCGCGCTTCGACGACCGCGTGATCGGCGATCCGGCCAATTTCGCCGAGGAGCCGCGCAAGATCATCCACGTCGACATCGACCCGTCGTCGATCTCGAAGCGCGTCCGCGTCGATGTCCCGATCGTCGGCGACGTCAAGGAAGTGCTCGAAGAGATGATCCGGCAGATCGAAGCCTCGTCCGCCCGCCCGGATGCCGAGACCGTCGGCACCTGGTGGAAGCAGGTCGACGAATGGCGTCGCCGCGACTGCATGAAGTTCAAGAACTCGGACGAGATCATCAAACCGCAGTTCGTGATCCAGAAGCTGTGGGAAGTGACCGGCGGCGACGCCTTCGTCACGTCCGACGTCGGCCAGCATCAGATGTGGGCCTCGCAGTACTACCGCTTCGACAAGCCGCGCCGCTGGCTCAACTCCGGCGGCCTCGGCACGATGGGCGTCGGCCTGCCCTACGCGATGGGGGCGCAGCTGGCGCACCCCGGCTCGCCGGTCGCATGCGTCACCGGCGAAGCCTCGATCCAGATGAATATCCAGGAGCTGTCGACGTGCAAGCAGTTCCGTCTGCCGATCAAGATCGTGAACCTCAACAACCGGTATCTCGGCATGGTGCGCCAGTGGCAGCAGCTCTTCCACGGCGAGCGCTACTCCGAGTCCTACATGGATTCGCTACCCGATTTTGCGAAGCTCGCCGAATCCTATGGTCACGTCGGCTTCAAGATCGAAAAGCCGGCCGATGTTGAAGGCGCGCTGCGCGAAGCTTTCGGCCGCAAGAACGATCTGGTGTTCCTCGACTTCCAGATCGACCAGACCGAAAACGTTTACCCCATGGTCCAGGGCGGCAAGGGCCTCACCGAGATGATCCTGTCCGCCGAAGACCTGTAATCACCGTTCGTTTCGCGGGGCGCGCCGACACACCGCCGGCGCGCCGTGCGGCGGGGCGCTTACCGGCCCCCGTCGCCGCGGATGCCGGCCTCCGGCAGTCCGTATCCGCGGGAGCACGGTTCAATCGTAGACCTCGAAAGAGAACATCATGAGACACGTCATCTCCCTGCTGATCGAGAACGAATCCGGCGCGCTGTCGCGTGTCTCGGGGCTGTTCTCGGCGCGCGGCTACAACATCGAATCCCTGACCGTGGCGCCGACCGAGGACGCTTCGATGTCACGCATGACCATCGTCACCTCCGGGTCCGACGATATCATCGAGCAGATCACCAAGCAGCTCAACAAGCTGGTCGAAGTCATCAAGGTCGTCGACATTTCCGAATCGGCGCATATCGAGCGCGAGCTGATGATCACGAAAGTCCGCGCAACCGGCAAGGACCGCGACGAGATGAAGCGCATGGCGGACATCTTTCGTGCCCGCGTCATCGACGTGACGGACACCTCTTACGTGATCGAGCTTACCGGCAGCCAGTCGAAGCTTGATGCCTTCATCGATGCCATCGATCCGGCGCTGATCCTTGAAATCGTCCGCTCCGGCGTATGCGGCATCGGCCGCGGCGACCGCATTCTGAAAGTCTGACGCCGAACTCATCTGCCAAAATCACCCGCCGAACTAACCATTTGCGACCGGTGCGAGCGCCGCTATCATGGCGGGCGCCGGAAGCCACCCCCCATCGAAAGCTGAAAGGAACAACATGAAAGTCTATTACGACAAGGACGCCGACCTCTCCCTGATCAAGGGCAAGCAGATCACCATCGTCGGCTACGGCTCGCAGGGCCACGCCCACGCGCAGAACCTGAAGGATTCCGGCTGCAAGGTCACCGTCGGCCTGCGCAAGAGCGGCGCCTCGTGGAAGAAGGCCGAAGCGGCCGGCCTCGACGTCAAGGAAGTCGCCGAAGCGGTCAGCGATGCCGACATCGTCATGATCCTGCTGCCCGACGAAAACATCCCCGCGGTGTATTACAACGACGTTGAGCCGAACATCAAGCAGGGCGCGACGCTCGCGTTCGCGCACGGTTTCAACGTGCATTACAACCAGGTCGTGCCGCGCGAGGACCTCGACGTAATCATGGTTGCGCCGAAGGGCCCCGGCCACACCGTGCGTTCGGAATACCTCAAGGGCGGCGGCGTGCCGTCGCTGATCGCGGTGCATCAGGACCGCTCCGGCAAGGCCAAGGACATCGCGCTGTCGTACGCCGCGGCCAACGGCGGCACGAAGGGCGGCGTCATCGAGACGAACTTCCGCGAAGAAACCGAAACCGACCTGTTCGGCGAGCAGGCCGTGCTGTGCGGCGGCGCCGTCGAGCTCGTGAAGATGGGCTTCGAGACGCTGACCGAAGCCGGCTACGCGCCGGAGATGGCCTACTTCGAGTGCCTGCATGAACTCAAGCTGATCGTCGACCTGATGTACGAAGGCGGCATCGCCAACATGAACTACTCGATCTCGAACAACGCCGAGTACGGCGAGTACGTGACCGGCCCGGAAGTCATCAACGAGCAGTCGCGCGCCGCGATGCGTGCCGCCCTGAAGCGCATCCAGACCGGCGAGTACGCGAAGATGTTCATCCAGGAAGGCCGCACGAACTACCCGTCGATGACGGCGCGCCGCCGCCTGAACGCAGCGCATCCGATCGAGCAGGTCGGCGGCCAGCTGCGCGACATGATGCCGTGGATCAAGAAGAACAAGCTCGTCGATCAGTCGAAAAACTGACCTGTCTCGAACCACAGGCCGGGTTCCGCGTCTTGCCGGAACCCGGCCTTTTTTTATCTCGAGTACATCATGTCCAATAATTATCCCCATCCGCTCCTCGCCCGCGAAGGCTGGCCTTTCATCGCGATCGCGCTGGCAGTCGCGCTGGTCATCAACGGCGCGGCGGGCTTCGGCTGGGCGCTGCCGTTCTGGCTGCTGTTCATCTTCGTCGTGCAGTTCTTCCGCGATCCGCCGCGGCCGATCCCGCAGGGCGCGAAGGACGTGCTGTCGCCTGCCGACGGCCGCATCGTCGCGATCGAGCCGGTACGCGATCCGTATCTCGACCGGGACAGCCTCAAGATCAGCGTGTTCATGAACGTGTTCAACGTTCACTCGAATCGCAGCCCCGTCGACGGCGAGGTTGTCGCGCGCTGGTACAACGCCGGCCGTTTCGTCAATGCCGCCCTCGACAAGGCCTCGGTGGAGAACGAACGCAATGCGCTGCACCTGCGCACCACGGACGGGCACGACGTCACCTGCGTGCAGGTCGCCGGCCTGATCGCACGGCGCATTCTGTGCTACGTCGAAGCGGGAGCGTCGCTCGCCCGTGGACAGCGCTACGGCTTCATCCGTTTCGGCTCGCGCGTCGATGTCTACCTGCCCCCGGGCAGCCGCGCACGGGTGACGATCGGCGACAAGGTCTCGGCATCGAGCACGATCCTGGCCGAGTTGCCCTGATTGCGCAGGGCATGCCATGACACCCCGGCGCTGCGCTAGAATCGGCATTCGGCATCCCGGCCCATAGCGGAACACGCCTCTTCATGCCCATGATCTCCCCCGAGAAACGCCGGCGCGGCATCTACATCCTGCCGAACCTCTTCACCACCGCGGCGCTGTTCGCGGGTTTCTACGCGATCGTCCAGGCGATGAACCTGCGTTTCGAACATGCGGCGGTGGCGATCTTCGTCGCGATGGTCCTCGACGGCCTCGACGGCCGAGTCGCGCGCCTGACCCACACGCAAAGCGAATTCGGCGCCGAATACGATTCGCTTTCCGACATGGTTTCGTTCGGCGCGGCCCCGGCGCTGGTGATGTACGAGTGGGCGCTCAAGGACATGGGGAAGCTCGGCTGGATCGCGGCGTTCATCTACTGTGCCGGCGCGGCGCTGCGACTGGCCCGCTTCAACACCAACATCGACGTCATCGACAAGCGCTACTTCCAGGGGCTGCCCAGCCCTGCCGCCGCGGCGTTGATCGCGGGGCTGGTGTGGGTGGTCATCGACAACGGCCTGACGGGCGAAGACGTGCGCTGGTTCGCCGCGGCGCTGACGATCTTCAGCGGCCTGTCGATGGTCAGCAACGTGCTGTTCTGGAGCGGCAAGAGCATCAACCTGCGCAAGAGCGTGCCGTTCATCGTCGTCATCGCGCTGGTGCTGGCCTTCGCACTGGTGTCGAGTTACCCGCCCGGCGTACTGTTCGCGCTTTTCCTCGGCTATGCCGTCTCCGGCTACGTGGTCTACATTTGGCGCTTCATGCAGCGACGGCGCACGCAAGAGGCGGCCGTCGGACCGCGAGACGACGAACCGCCGCCCTGACCCGGCCGCACCACCCCTGACGATTCGCCGGCGGATGCCGCTCCGTCAGGCGCGCAGTTCCGCCGTCAGGCGCTTCAGGTCGAGCGTGCGGGCACGCTGGACGATTTCCGGCGCGTAACGGTCCTGCAGGCCGCGCGCGCTGTCCGCCAGTTGCGCGAAACTCGTCTTCAGCGCCGCCGCGTCGAGCTTGCGGCCGTCCGCGTAATAGCGCTTCGCGACATGCCCGAGCGCATAGGTCGTCGCGAACGAGAACGCCGAGCCCGTCGCCTCGCTGCCGATCGTCCGGCCCGCGCGGCCGAGCATCTTGCCGAGCAGTCCGCCGACGAGCTTGCGGCCGAACTGCTCGACGTATTGCGACGTCAGGCCGACTCCGACGGTCGCAAGGAAATCGGCGATGTGCCGCCGGTCCAGTTCGAAGCCGTGCGCCTTGCCGACGCGATACACGAGCCGCGTCTGCAGCGGGATGATCGCCATCGACGCCAGCGACTCGGGCAGCAGTTCCAGCGCGCCGTTCAGGATCGCGGCGTTGAGGATCATCTTGTCGAGTTCGGCCTGGTCGGGTCCGGCGGCGGCGGGTATTTCCGGGATCGGCTTGTCGACCGGCGCTTCGGCAAGCGCGTCGGCGTCGCGCACGATCGCCGCCGACTCGGCCCGCCCGAGTCCCAGTACGCCATTCAGCCGGTCGAGAAAAGCCGTCTCGCCGGCATCATGCACGCCGTCCGCATCACACACGCCGACCGCCATCTCGAACGCGAGCTGGCGCAGTTCCGGACTGCCGAGCGCTTCGACCGCCTGCTCGAGGCTGATGCGCTTGAGCAGCACGTCCTGATACAGCGGCATGAAGTCGATGCCGGCTTGCGCCGACAGCGACTCGGCGACGCGGCGCACGTGCTCGCGCTCGCGCGGATCCTGGTGCCCGTCGGCGAACGCCGCCATCAGGCAGATGGTGATCAGGGAGCGGGTTTGTTCTGGATTCATCGATATCTCTCACGGTACTTTGGAAAATTCGAGGGCCGGGCATCGCGCGAAACTTACGCCGCCGGCAGAGTGAGCACAACGCGCAGGCCGCCGGCCAAGGCGGCGTCTAGCCGCACGTCGCCGCCGTAGAGATGCGCGAGATCACGCACGATCGCCAACCCGAGCCCCGAGCCGGGCGTGCGTTCGTCGGCGCGCACGCCGCGACCGAATACGGCTTCGCGTTCCGGCGCCGCGAGCCCGGGGCCGTCATCCTCGACGACGATCACGAGCTGGCTGCGCTCGACCGCCACGCGCACCTCGACGCGGCGGCGCGCCCATTTGCAGGCGTTGTCGACGAGGTTTCCGAGCATTTCCTGGAAATCCTGCTCTTCGCCGCGAAAAGCGGGTTCGCCAGCGCAGGCTTCGATCGCAATCTCGAGGTCGCGTTCCGCATGCAGGCGCTTCATCACCCGCACCAGCGATTCGACCAGCGGCAGGATCGCGGTGCGCATCCCGGGCACTTGCACCGCGGCGGCGGCGCGCGCCCGCGCCAGATGGTAGTCGACCTGACGCTGGGCGGCCGCGACCTGCTCGGCGACGAGACGTGCGAGCGGGCCGTCCTCGCGCGCCGCAGCGTTGCCGAGCACCGCCAGCGGCGTCTTGACGGCGTGGGCGAGGTTGCCCGCCTGGGTACGCGCGCGGCTAACCACTTCGGCGTCGTGCTGCAGCACTGCGTTGAGTTCGTCGACGAGCGGCTGCACTTCGTTCGGATAGGCGCCGTTCAGGCGCCGCGTGCGGCCGTCGCGCACTTCGGTGAGCGCACTGCGCAGCCGGCGCAGCGGCGCGAGTCCAACCGATACCTGGAGCACCACCGCAGCGACGAGACCGGCCGCCAGCACGCCGAGCGCGATCGCAAGCAGGCCGACGAACTCGCGTACCGGGTCCGTCATGCCGCGCTCGTCCGCGGCGACGATCAGGCGCAGCGACTCGTCGGGAAAAGCGGCCGGCCGGACTACGCGCTCCATCATCACCACCTGCGCGCGGTCCGGTCCGGCGATGCGGTGGACGTGGAGTTCGCCGTCGGCCGGGCTGTCGGCCGGCACGCGCAGCGTCGTGTCCCACAGGGAACGCGAACGCAGCACCGCGGGCTGCCCTGCGTTCGCAGCGCGGTCGATCTGCCAGTAGAGTCCGGAATACGGCTTCTGCAGCCGCGGGTCGCTCAGTTCGGCGCGCAATCGCGGGGTGCCGTCGATGGCGAAATCGAGATTCGCGGTGAGCTGGTCGAGATGGATGCGCAGTTCGGCTTCGAACCGCTCCGCGGCATGGCGCCGGAAAAGATCGGCGAGAACGAACCCGGTCAGCGTCAGCGTCCCGAGAATCCACACCAGGCTGCCGGCGAGCAGCCGCACGCGCAGCGAACCGGGCGGTGCGCCGAACATGTTCACGCGGGACAAACCATGCGGTAGCCGAGGCCCCTGACTGTTTCGATCATCCCGGGGGGAAGCTTCTTGCGCAGACGGCCGATGAAGACTTCGATGGTATTCGAATCGCGATCGAAATCCTGGGCGTAGATGTGCTCGGTGAGATCGCTGCGCGACACGATCTCACCCTGGTGGTGCATCAGGTAGTCCAGCACGCGCAGCTCGTGGCTGGTCAGGTTCACCGCGTCGCCATTCACACTGACGCGCCCGGCGCGCGTGTCGAGCAATACCGGACCGCACGCGAGCTCGGCGCTGGCGTGGCCGCCGGCGCGTCGGATCAGCGCCCGCAGGCGCGCGAGAAGCTCTTCCATGTGGAACGGCTTGGTGAGGTAATCATCGGCCCCGGCATCGATCCCGGCGACTTTTTCATGCCAGTTGTCGCGTGCGGTGAGGATCAGCACCGGCATCGTGCGTCCTGCGGCGCGCCATTTCTTCAGCACCGTGATCCCGTCCATCAGCGGCAGGCCAAGATCGAGTACCACTGCGTCGAGCGGTTCGACGCCGCCGATGAAGTGCGCGTCCCGCCCGTTGTCGGCATGGTCGACCGCATAGCCGGCAGCGGCGAGCGCTTCGACGAGCTGCGCGGCGAGCGTCGGTTCGTCTTCGACGACCAGGATATGCATCAGCGCCTCCCTCCTGCTCCCGGTGCACGTTCGCGATCACGCAGGACGACCCCGTCGTGCGCGTCGATCTCCAGTTTGACGAGCGCGCCGCCCGCCTTCAGCACCTTGATTTCGTATATCCAGCGACCGTCTTCCTGCTCGAGCTCGACTTCGATGACCTGCCCCGGGTGATCGCGCTCGACGTTGTCGAGTATCCGTTGCAACGGCATCACCTCGCCCCGCTCGACGGCGCGGCGGGCACGATCGTGGTCGTGCTCGTCACCGGCGAGAACGACAGACGGTACCAAGGCAACGACGGACGACACGATGACGGCAATGAGGGAAACGAAGCGCACGAGTGACTCCCGGTTGTGGCGATCTGCTGCGAGTGTTCCGGCAGCCCCGTTTTTAGCAGCCTCGCCATGAACGCAACGTGAACGGCCGCTTCAGCTCCGGTTCAGGTACGCCCCTCCACACTGCAGTCACGGTTCGCAATGGCCGTTAGCAGCCGTCCCGCCCGGAACCGCAGTGCCGCCACGACAAGGATGAAAACATGACCCCCACACGCTATGCAATCGGTTTCCTTTGCGCCTTCGGCTTGGCGTCGACCGCAATCGGCGGCCCGCGGGAAACCCTGGTCGATCGCTATGCCGCGGCGGCAAAGGCCGCCGATCCGGGTTTCTCCGGTTTTTCGGCCGCCCGCGGCGAAACCCTGCACCGCACGCAACACAACACGGGCAAGGCCGACACCCCGGCCTGCACGTCCTGCCACGGAAACGACGCGCGCAGCGCCGGCCACACCCGCACGCGCAAGCCGATCGAGCCGATGGCACTGTCGGTTTCGCCGGCGCGCTACAAGGACGCCGCGAAAGTCGAAAAGTGGTTCAAACGCAATTGCGACGAAGTGCTGGGCCGCGAATGCACCCCGCTCGAAAAGGGGGACTGGCTCGCCTACATGACGAACCAGTGATCGTCCTTGCGTGCCCTTCCGAACCGTTTTGCCTCCACAGAAAGGAGAATCGCATGAACATACCCGCACGTTCGGTCGTCGCCGGCCTGCTCGTCATCGGCCTGACCGCCGCGGTGCTGAGCAAGGCCCGCGCCGGCGGCGACGATTATTTCCCGCCCGTCACCGACAAGCTCACTATCGACGAATGCGGCAGCTGTCACATGGCGTTTCCGCCGGCGATGCTGCCGGCCGCCTCCTGGCGACGCATGATGGTCGAGCTCGAAGATCATTTCGGCGACAACGCCAGCCTCGACCCCCAGACCGCCGCTCATGTCACGCGCTATCTCGTCGACAACGCCGCCGACGCCGGTGGGCGCCGCCACGGCCGCAAGCTGATGAAAGGCGTGCCGGCCGGGGCTTCTCCGCAGCGCATCACCGAACTGCCGAAATGGGTCCGCGAGCATGACGAGGTGTCCCGCAGCGAGTGGCAGCACAAGGACGTCGGCTCGAAGGCCAACTGTCCGGCATGCCACGTGGACGCCAACGACGGTTATTTCGAGGACGACTGACCAATGCCAGGACGCTGAACGCAGCATGAACACGCGCTTCAGGCTTCGTTCAGCACCGCCCTCGCACAATGGTTTCACGGTCACAACCCGACCGGCAACCAAGAGACACAAGGAGATCGAATCATGCGCACTTCACACCTCGTCACCGCCATCGCCATCAGCGCCGGCCTGCTCGCCACGGGCCTCACGGTCGCCCCGGTGTTCGCCCAGAATGTCGCGACCGACAGCGCCGCCGAACGGGGCAATTGGCTGTCGATTCCGCAGATCCACGACAAGATCGTCGCCGCCGGTTACCGCGACATCAGCGAGATCGAACGCGAGGACAACGCATATGAAGTCAAGGCCATCGACCGCGACGGACGCAAGGTCAAGCTCGTCGTCGATCCGACGAACGGCGACCTCGTCCGCACCGATCGCAAGGGGCGCGACGGGCGCCGTGGCGACGACTCCGGGGCCCGCCCGACGAGCGACTCCGATCGCGACATCGAGCGCGGCATCCGTGGCGACGACAGCCGCGGGGCGGAGCGTGGCGCCGAACGGAACTCCGAGCTCGACCCCGGCACCCGGCTGACCCGCCGCGGCCTGGGTGTGTGAGCGAACGGCCCGGCTTGGCCAATGCCGCTGCCGGGCCATTTTCCGACCCCCGTCACACGGACACGACCATGAAGACCCTACTCGCCAGCTTCCTCGCGCTCGTGACCTTCGCCTGGGCCATCACTTTGTCATCAAACCCCGCTGAGGGCGCGTCCCTGCCCTGGGCGGTGCGGCAGGAGGCGCTGTACCTCACCGGGCTGTGGGCGTTCTCGCTGATGTCGCTGGCGATCGTGCTGGCGACGCGGCCGGCGTGGCTCGAGCGGCCGCTGGGCGGCATGGACCGGATCTACCGCGTACACAAGTGGGCCGGCATCCTCGCGATCGGCTTCGCCGCGCTGCACTGGCTCGTCGAGATGTCCGACGACGTCATCAAGTCCTTTGTCGGCCGCGCAGGCCGGCTGCCGAAAGAACACGAAGGCGGCTTTCTCGAAGTCATGCGCGACGTCGCCGAGGACCTCGGCGAATGGGCGATCTACGCGCTGATCGCGATGCTCGTGCTGACACTGTGGAAGCGCCTGCCATACCGGCCGTGGCGCCACCTCCACCACGCGATGCCGGTGCTGTACGGCATGCTCGCGATCCACGCCGCGTTCCTCGCGCCCCTCGACTACTGGACGAGCGCCATCGGCGCACTGCTCACCCTGTTCATCGTCGCCGGCACCGTTTCGGGCCTGCGCTCGTTGTCCGGACGCATCGGTCGCGCGCGACAGGTCGGCGGCCGCATCGAGGCCGTGCGCGAACAGGCGTCCGGCCTGACGGAGGTCGTCTGTCGTCTTGAGGACGGCTGGCGCGGCCATCGGCCGGGGCAATTCGCGTTCGTCACGTTCGATCGCATCGAAGGCGCCCACCCCTTCACGATCGCCTGCGCCGACCGCGGTGACCGGCGCATCACGTTCCAGATCAAGGGACTCGGCGACTATACGCACGGGCTCGCGGCGCGGCTCGGCGCCGGCCAGCCGGTAAAGATCGAAGGTCCGTACGGCCGCTTCGACTATCGTCGCGGCACGCGGAAGTCCGAGCAGATCTGGATCGCCGGCGGCATCGGCGTCACACCTTTCCTCGCGTGGCTCGAGTCGCTGCAGGAAGCGCCGGCCGAAGCCCCAGTCGCGGACTTCTACTACTGCACGCGCCAGCGCGACGACGACCCGTTCGTTGCGCGCCTCGAATCGCTGTGCGCTGCGCTGCCGACGATCCGCCTGCATGTCGTCAGCACCGACCGCGACCGGCCGCTGACCGCCGAAGCACTGCATGCCCGCCACGCCGGCAAGCGTCAGCCGGAAATCTGGTTCTGCGGACCGCGCGCTTTTGCCGAGGCGCTGCGCGGCGGACTGCGCAAACTGGGCATGGGGCGGGTGCGGTTTCACCAGGAGGCGTTCGAAATGCGCTGAAGCCGGGCGCAATCGCGAGGATCGACAAAAACAATCGGCCTCGCGCTTGCGCAATTTCCGGCGCCTGTTTTATAGTCCGGAGCATGACTTTCGAACGCGACCCCTCCCTCCTGTCGCTTCGCCTTCTGCCGGCGGGCCTGCTGCTCGGCCCGCTGCTGCGCCCCGCGCGCTAAATACATTCCCCCTCCCTTCGTGTTGTTTGCCTGCTGCCGGCGTGAAAGCGCCGGCACTTGTCATATCCGTTTTCGCTATCCAATTTTCCCAGGAGCCGACGATGAAAGACCACTTGATCGTATTCGATACCACCTTGCGTGACGGCGAACAAAGCCCCGGCGCGTCGATGACCCGCGACGAGAAGCTGCGCATCGCCCGGCAGCTGGAGCGGATGCGCGTCGACGTCATCGAAGCCGGCTTTCCAGCAGCCTCGAACGGCGACTTCGAGTCGGTGCGCGCGATTGCGGAAGCGATCAGGGAATCAACGGTCTGCGGCCTCGCGCGCGCGAACGAAGCCGACATCCGCCGCGCCGGCGAGGCGATCGCTCCCGCCGCGCGCGGACGCATCCACACCTTCATCGCGACCAGCCCGATCCACATGGAAATGAAGCTGCGCATGACGCCCGACCAGGTCGTCGAGCAGGCGGTGCGTGCGATTGGCTGGGCGAAGGAATACACCGACGACATCGAATTCTCGGCCGAGGATGCCGGCCGCTCGGAGATCGACTTCCTCTGTCGCATCTTCGAGGCCGTCATCAAGGCCGGCGCGAAGACGATCAACGTGCCCGACACCGTCGGCTACAACGTCCCCGAGCAATATGCGCACACCATCCGCACGCTGATCGAGCGCGTGCCGGACTCCGACAAGGTCGTGTGGTCGGTGCATTGCCACAACGACCTCGGTCTTGCCGTCGCGAACTCGCTCGCTGCGGTCATGGCCGGTGCACGGCAGGTCGAATGCACGCTCAACGGCCTCGGCGAACGGGCCGGCAACGCCGCGCTCGAGGAACTGGTGATGGCGGTGCGCACGCGCCAGGACGTGTTCCCGTGCGACACGCGCATCGACGCCACGCAGATCGTGCCAGCGTCGAAGCTGGTGTCCGGCGTCACCGGCTTTCCGGTCCAGCCGAACAAGGCGATCGTCGGCGCGAACGCCTTCGCCCATGAATCCGGCATTCACCAGGATGGCGTGCTCAAGCACCGCGAAACCTACGAGATCATGCGCGCCGAGGACGTCGGCTGGGGCGCGAACAAGCTCGTGCTCGGCAAGCATTCCGGCCGCAACGCGTTCCGCAGTCGCTTGCAGGAAATCGGCATCGTCGTGGCGTCCGAGGAACACCTGAACCATGCGTTCGCGCGCTTCAAGGAACTCGCCGACAAGAAGCACGAGATCTTCGACGAGGATATCCAGGCGCTGATGAGCGACGAGGTCGTCACCCCCGACCAGGAGCACTACCGCCTCGTTGCCTCGCGCTTCCATTCCGAGACCGGCGAGACGCCGCGGGCCGACCTCACGCTGTCCGTGGACGGGCAGGAGACGCGAACTTCAGCCGAAGGATCCGGCCCTGTCGATGCCGCGTTCAAGGCGATCGAGGCGATCGCCGGCAGCGGCACCGAGTTGCTGCTGTATTCGGTCAATGCGATTACCACCGGCACCGACGCGCAGGGCGAAGTCACCGTTCGCCTGGCCAGGGAAGGCAAGGTCGTCAACGGCCAGGGGGCCGATACGGACATCATCGTCGCGTCGGCGAAGGCCTATCTCAACGCACTGAACAAGCTGCACAGCAAGCTCGAGCGGCTGAACCCGCAGCTGTGAACCACCGTGGCCGCCAGCGATGACGCCGGCGGCCGCAGTCAGCCGTTCGGCCGCCGCTGGCGCGACGGCGCCGAGAGCCGTGCATACAGCACGGCGCTGGCGAACAGCAGCATCGCGAGGACCGCCTCGGCGATCGCGAGCATTCCCGCGAGGCCGGGATCGGTCGCGCGCACGACCCCTTCGACGAGGTACAGCAGCACCAGCATCGACAGCCACTGGTAAGTGTAGCGCCGCCCTTTCAACACGCCGAACAGCGCCGGCATCAACGGCAACACCTTCAGCATCATCCACGAACCGCCCGGCCGCAACGGCGCGAGCCAGATTTCCCACAGCAGGCACAGCGCGATCAATGCGACGAGCAGGATGCTCGATGCGAGGTTCAATGCGCGCGGCGTCATCACTCCTCCGCGAGTTTCAGCGCGCTCGACGCGAGGCGCCGCCCGAGCGCCGTGGCCAGGTGGATCTCGTCGGCGCTCAGTTCGGGATTGCCATCCGCGCCCGACACATGGCTCGCGCCATAGGGCGTGCCGCCGCTTCGATACAGGACGAGGATTTCTTTCATGTGGACAGCCGCAGCTAGAATAATGGAATTATACGCGCCAGCCTCCCGCCGCCCCGGAACCCACTCGATGATGCCGCTGACCGCCGCCCGGGAGTTCATGCGCCTCTTGGCAGGACGTTTCGTCGCCACCCGCTGCCCGCAAGTCGCAGGCAGCCTCGCATTCACGACGCTGCTGGCGATCGTTCCGCTGCTCACGGTGATCCTCGCGCTGTTCAGCAACTTTCCCGCGTTCTCGCGGCTCGGCGCGTCACTGCGCACTTTCCTGCTCGAAAACCTCCTGCCGGACCGTGCCGGACAGATCATCGCGACCTACGCGTTCCAGTTCTCGCAGCAAGCGGCCGGGCTCACGCTGATCGGCACCGTGCTGCTGGTGCTGACCGCGCTGATGTTGCTCATGACGATCGACCACGTGTTCAATCACATCTGGGGGGTGCGTCGTCCGCGCCCGCTCCTCACGCGCCTCATGGTCCACTGGTTTGCACTGACTCTCGGTCCGCTTGCGCTCGGCGGCAGCGTGCTCGCGACCGGCCATCTGGTCGCGACATCGATCGCGCTGGCCGGCGAAGGGTCGTGGGTCGGCGAAACGTTTGCCCGCCTCGTGTCGACCGTCCTGCTCGGTTCGCTGTTCAGCTTTCTCTACTACGCCGTCCCGAACCATCCGGTGCGGATGCTGCACGCGCTGGCCGGCGGCGTCGCGGCAGCGGTCGTGTTTGTGCTGATGCAGCGGCTGTTCGGGCTCTTCATCGTCCGCATGCCGACTTATACGCTGATCTACGGCACTTTCGCGGCGCTGCCGATCTTTCTCGTCTGGCTCTATCTGTCGTGGGTCGTGATCCTGCTCGGCGCCGCACTGTCGGCGACCCTGCCGGGCTTTTTCGAACGCGCGCGTATCCTGCGCGCTTTTCCCGGCGATCGCGCCTGGGCCGCCGTGACGATGCTCATCGCGCTGGCCGAAGCCCAGCACGCCGGCACCACCCTTCCATTCGCGACGCTGCAAGCCGGGGCGCGCATCAGCAGCAACGAAGGCGAGGCCCTGCTGGGCGAGATGCGCGACGCCGGCTGGGTCGCGCACACCGAAGAGGGGAACTGGCTGCTGAGCCGGCAAGCCGCGGAGATCGGCCTGGCGGCCGTCGTGAACCGCTTCGCGCTGTCGCCCGCCGCCTGGCGCGACGCTTCGGACGGCGATGAGGCATCGCGACGCATCGCCGAGCGGCTCGCCACGGCCCTGCATTCGGCCGATCTGCCGCTGTCCGCCCTGACTTCCGCCGGGAGCCGGGTTCAGACGGGGTAGAGATCGATTTCGTACTGGAAGATTTCCACACTCGTCGTCTGCATGTCCAGACCGAGGACCCGCGCCTGCGCGACATAGAGGTGATCACTCTCGTGCACGAGGCTGAACTCGCGCGACGTGCAGGTGCCGGCCGGGGCGACGAGCGCCGGATGGCGGCGCAAGGCGGGCACCGGCGCCAACCGCAGCGCTGGAGCCATCGCATGCGTGTCGCCGCCGCCAAAACCCACCGAGACGGCGCTCCACCCGGACGCGATGACCTGCAATCCGAGCTCGACCCGATCCGGGCTGTCGCTGCGAATCCAGCGCACCAGGCACAGCGTCCAGGACTCGGCGACATCCCGGCGCAGTGCCAGCAGCATCCCCGCCGCCACGCCGCCCGTCACTCCCGACACCGCGATGATCGCATACCCGCCCGAACTCTCGTTGACCACGATCCATTCGGCAATACTCTCCGGATCTGCAGCACCGCGACTCACGTCCCAGATCGCCTGCAACCCGACACATACCTGCACGGGATACCGACCGGAGCGCCGCGCCTGGGTGCGGCTCGGGGGAGACGTCCAGCGCTCGCGCATCCTCCCGAGCAGCGACAACGCCTCGTCCGGGGTCAGTCCGACCGGCAGTCCCGGCCCCTCAACTCCGAACGCCTCGCTGTCCGGCGCAAACCCCACCGACTCCTCGGGAGAGATGCCCGCCTTGAGCCATTCGAGCTTTGGCAAGAGCGCGCGGGCGACGCCGTAAGCGGAGAAATACAGCAATTTGTCCGACAGGGGCGGCTCGCCGCGCACCATCGCCACCGGCGGGGCGCCCGCCGCCTGGTCGAGCCAGAATGCGGCCGAGGCCGGCAGGAGTGGCGCGCGTGAAAACTCCGCCGCGACCGCTGCCTGCCCGAGGAAATCGTGCGCCCACACGAGTTCCCGAGCGGTCAGGGTTTCCGGCTGCAGCGCGGCCAGCGCCAGCAGGCGCTTGAATTGCAGCGCCACGTCCGCCGCAGCCGTACCGGGAAGCGCATCCCCGTCGCCGTCAGCATGGCCGCCGGCGACAACGAGTTCGCAAGCGAGGCGCCACAACTCCCCGGGAGCCGGTCTGCCGCACATCATCGCGACCAGGGAGGCTTCCTCCACGAGTCGCAACGCCCGTGCGCAGTAGACCTCCGGATCGCTGCATGTCCGTAGCCCGCCCTCGCGCACCGCCGCCATCACCCGCTGCAGACTCGCGGCGATCTCAAGCAGCGATCCGGCCAGGTCGGTTGCCGCGACGTACTGCCTGCGCGGCACCGGCAGCGCCGCAGCGAGAAGCCGGGACTTGAAACGTTCGCAGACATCGAGCACCCGCGCTTCGAACTGTTCGACGCACTGGAGGAATTGCGCGTTGCCGACCGACAGCGCCGAAAGCGCGGTGAAATGCCCGCGCAGTCTTTCCAGGTCCACGACCGGGTCGTCGGCAGGCTCCGCGTCGAGCCACGCAAGGGCCGCGGCGATGCAAGCCGGAACAGGCTCGGGGAAAGTCATGCGGATCAGGTTCCGTCGAAAAGGTCCAGCATTCTATTCAAGAATCACGGTGCTGCGCGCCGTGCACCGCCTCCCCCGCCCGGAACATCGACCGCGCGTGAATTGCGTCACGATGAAGGCAGCGCTTGTCCCCGTCGGGCATATGCCCTACAATCATCGGCTTTTCGCACCTACTGATCAGGACACCCAAATGGTCGTCATTCGCCTTGCCCGTGGTGGCGCCAAAAAGCGCCCCTTCTACAACATCGTCGCCGCCGATTCGCGCAACCGTCGCGACGGGCGCTTCATCGAGCGCGTTGGTTTCTACAATCCGATGGCCGCCGAGTCCGAAAAGGGCTTGGTCGTCAACGCCGAGCGCCTGGAATACTGGAAGCAGCACGGCGCCCAGCTGTCGCCGACGGTGCTCCGTCTGGCCAAGCAAGCAGCGAAAGCCGCTGCCTGATCGTTCCGGCGGTTTGCCGACATGATCGTACTGGGGCGCATTGTCGCCCCTTTTGGCGTCAAGGGTTGGGTCAGGGTTCATCCTTTCGGGGATGATCCGCTGTCCTGGAGCGAGATGTCGCAGTGGTGGCTCGCGGATGACGCCGACGCCCCGGAATCGGCGTGGCAACCGGTCAAGCTCGCGGGCTTCAAGGAGCACGGCGCCAGCCTGGTCGCGGCTTTCGTCGGCCACGACGATCGCAATACGGCCGAAGCGCTTCAGGGCCGCTTCATCGGGGCGCCGCGCGAAGCGCTCCCCAAACCCGACGCGGACGAATACTACTGGGGCGACCTCATCGGACTGGCGGTGGTCAACCAGGCCGGCGAAGCACTCGGCACGGTCGAAGCCTTGATGTCGACAGGCGCCCACGACGTACTGCAGGTGCGCGACGGCGACGAGGAACGGCTGATTCCGTTCGTCGCCGCCTACGTGCTCGACGTGGATCTCGCAGCCCGGACGATCCGTGTCGATTGGCAAAAGGACTGGTGACGGCAGCGTGAACACCCCGGCCGCCGCAAGGCGCTTCGATGTGATCACGTTGTTTCCGGAGATGTTCGCGGCGCTGACGGCGAGCGGCATCACGCGGCGGGCGCTGGAACGCGGCCTCTACGAGATCGCCTTCCACAGCCCGCGGGATTTCGTCGCCGACCCGCACCGGACCGTGGATGACCGCCCGTATGGCGGCGGACCGGGGATGGTGATGCTGGCCGAACCGCTCGAGAAAGCGATCGGCAGGGCAAAAGCGGCGCAGGAGCAGGCGCTCGGCGCCGCGGGACGCGTGATCTACCTGTCGCCGCAAGGCCGGCCGCTGGATCACGCCAAGGTCGTGGAACTGACGGCCCTGCCGGCGCTGACGCTGCTGTGCGGACGGTACGAAGGGGTCGATCAACGGCTGATCGATCGCTGCGTCGACGAAGAACTGTCGCTCGGGGATTTCGTCCTTTCGGGCGGCGAACTGCCGGCGATGGTGCTGCTCGACGCGATCGTACGCCAGCTGCCCGGGGCGCTGAACGATGCGGAATCGGCGCAGGAGGACTCGTTTGTGGACGGCTTGCTCGACTGCCCCCACTATACGAGACCCGAGATTTACGAAGGGGAGCGCGTTCCGCAGGTACTGCTCTCCGGCAATCATGCCGCGATCCGTCGCTGGCGGCTCAAGCAGGCGCTGGGCACGACCTGGCGACGGCGGCACGACCTGCTGCAGGGGCGCACGCTGAGCAAGGAAGAATTGTCGCTGCTTGAAGAATTCAGGCACGAACAAGAAGGGGTCGAAGGCGGCAGCGCCTGAAGACCCGAATACAAACCGCATGCATCAGGCGTCCGGCCTGCTCTGCACGCAAGGCCAAGTGCCATTGGAACGACAGGAGTCGCAAATGAACCTGATTCAGCAGCTCGAACAGGAAGAAATCGCCCGCCTCACACAGAACAAGACCATCCCCGCGTTCGCTCCCGGGGACACCGTGATCGTTCAGGTGAAAGTCAAGGAAGGCACGCGCGAACGTCTGCAGGCTTATGAAGGCGTCGTGATCGCGAAGCGCAATCGCGGCCTGAACTCCAATTTCATCGTCCGCAAGATTTCCTCGGGCGAAGGCGTGGAACGCACGTTCCAGACGTACTCGCCGCTGGTCGAGCGCATCGAGGTGAAGCGCCGCGGCGACGTGCGCCGTGCGAAGCTATACTACCTGCGCGAGCGCTCGGGCAAGTCGGCGCGGATCAAGGAAAAGCTGAACTACAAGGCGCCGGCCGCGAAGAAAGCTTGAGCGGACGTCGATCGGCAGCTGGAAACGGGCCTTGCGAGGCCCGTTTTTTTGTCCACCTCACACAGTCCACCTCACCGCTCGATTTCGCTTACAGCAAGGGCTTCCGCCACAGCCCCGCGTTGCGTCAGCGCCGTTCGACCCAGAACAGCATCCCTGCTGCGGCAGCAAGGAACAGCGCGCTCGGCGTCAGTGCCGCCAGCGCGGGTTGCCAGCTGTTGATCACGCCGAGGCTCGAAAAGAGGCCATTCAGCAGGTGGAAGCCGATACCGAGCATGACGCCGAGAAACACTTTCATGCTGACTCCCCCCATGCGGTCGTGGGTGAAGGAAAACGGCAGCGCCAGCGCCATCATGACGAGCGCCGCGAACGGATAGACGAGCTTCTTCCACAGCGCGATCTCATAACGGTCGGCGTTCTGGCGATTCTCGCGCAGGTGGCTGATGTACGCGAAGAGCGTCGTCACCGACATGCGTTCCGGAACGACCATCAGGACGCTCAGGACTTGTGGCGTCAGGTCCGACCGCCACGTGAGCTCCGTCAGATCGACGACGTCGGTGTGGTCACCGAGGAATCTCGTCTGCCGCACCCCTTCGAGCCGCCACCCCTGCTGGGCGGCGTCGTAACGCCCGGTCGCCGCCTCGCTGATCGACAGCAGCGCGTGTTGCGCATCGAAATCGTAGATCCGCACCTTTTCCATGCTGCGATCGGGCAGCACTGTGCGCACATTGACGACGCGCGGACCGTCCTTGACCCACAGGCCCGAGCGCAACTGGTTCGACACTGCCGAATGGGTCGCCGTCAGCCGCCACTGCTGCGCCGCCTGCTCGGCAGGCGGTGCGACGTATTCGCCGATGACGAACGTCAGCACGACGAAGATCACGCCGATCCCCCCAAGGGCGCGCAGCATCGCCGGCGTCGACAGCCCGGAGACTCGCATGACGGTGATTTCGGAGTGGCGCGCGAGCGTCGTCAGCGCGTACAGCGTGCCGATCAGCACCGCCACCGGCAGCAGCTCGTACACCCGGCCCGGTATGAGCATCACGACGAAAATCAGCGCGTGGTGCAGTTCGTAGCCGTCCTTGCCGACCACATCGAGCTCGTTGATGAAGTCGAAGAATACGAACAGGCCGAGGAAGGCCAGCAGCACCATCGCCGTCGCGCCGAGGATTTCCCGCGCGAGATACCGGGTCAGCACGCGGTTCATGCGCGGGCTCGCCAGAACGGGGAAATCGCCAGCCGCCGATAGAACATCAGCGCGAGAACCGCGAGGACGACGACGTGCGGCAGCCATACCGCCAGTTCGAACCGCAGCCGGCCCTGCGACACCCAGGCCTGGAACACGCTGATCGCATTGCTGTAGACCAGATACGTCAGGATCGCGAACAGCAGGTTGTTCGCGCGCCCCGCACGAGGATTGACAAACGACAACGGGATTGCCATCAAGGCCAGCAGCAGCGCGGCGACCGGCATGCCGATACGGCCGAGCAGTTCGCCGAGCTTGCGGGGCGTGGGGTCGGCCAGCAGTTCCAGCGTCGGGGTCGTGCTGGCGCGCGACGCCGGGCCCGCCGCCTCGCGTTCCTCGACGAGGACGCTGTAGCGGTCGAATTCGAGCACGCGGTATTCAGGCGAACCGGGCTCGCCCTCGTAGCGCCGGCCCTTCTCGAGGACGACGAAGCGATCGCCGTTCGGGTCCGTGCGCAACGACCCTTCGGCCGACACGATGACGTCGAGCCGTCCGTCCTTCTCGGTGCTGACGAAGACGTTGCGAACCTTGCCATCCTCGCCCGCCCCCATCTCGACGAAGAACACCCGCTGCGCGCCGACCGATTCCCGGAACACCCCGGGCGCAACGCGCGATGCGTCGTTGCGCGAATCGATTCGCGCCTGGTATTGCGCGCTCTTCAGCTGCGCCCACGGCGCGACGAACAACGTCATCGCCGCGATCGTGAACACGATCGGCAACGCAAAGCGCAGCACGGGACGAATGAACGCGGTCAGCGGCAGCCCGGAGGCGAACCAGACGACCATCTCGGAATCGCGGTACGAGCGCGACAGCGACAGTAGCACCGCGATGAAAACCGTCAGCGACAGCACGATCGGCAGCCGGGTCAGCGAACCGAAGCCGATCAGCGCGAGCACCGCATCGGACGGCAGGCGCCCGCCGGCAGCCTGGCCGAGCAGGCGAATCAGCACCACGGTGATCAGAATGGCGAACAGCGCCACGAACACCCCGGCGGCCGACTGGAAGAACTCACGCTGAAGAGCGCGGCTGAAAATCATCGCGCGAAGGATTCGATATGCGTTGGGGAAAGTGACTTTTGACGCATTCGCCGGGGACGGGCCATAATCGGCGGCAATCGGAACGTCGCGTCTATCAAAGGAGCTGTGCGTGGAATTTACCATAAAGACCGGGACGCCGGAAAAACTGAAAACCGGCAGCGTGGTGGTCGGCGTCTTTGCCGACGGACAGCTCGGCGGCGCGGCAGCCGCCCTCGACAAGGCCTCGAAGGGAAAATTCGCGGCGATCCTCGGCCGTGGCGATCTCGAGGACAAGGCGGGCTCGCTGCTCGCGATCCACGACCTGCCGGGCAGCGCCTGCGAACGCGTACTGGCCGTGGGCCTCGGCAAGCGGGACGAGTTCGGCGACAAGGCGTGGCGCGACGCGCTCGCCGCCGTCGGCAAGGCTCTCGCGTCGGGTCCGGCGAGCGACGTCGCGGTATGCCTTGCCGACATCCCGGTGCCCGGGCGCGACATCGACTGGGCGCTGCAGCAGCTCGTTCGCGCGATCGCCGATGGCGCGTATCGCTTCGACGCGACGAAGGGCAAGGACAAGGACTCGAAGCGTCGCGGCGCGGGCAAAGTCGTGCTGCTGACGGGCGAGAAGATCACGGCGAGCATGGAGGCGGCGGTCCAACGCGGCCAGGCGATCGCCGAAGGCATGGCGCTGGCGAAGGATCTGGGCAACCTGCCCGGCAATTTCTGCACGCCGAGCTATCTGGCCGACACCGCGGTCGCGCTCGGCAAGCAGTACAAGCTCAAGGTCGAAGTGCTCGACCGCGACGACATGCAAAAGCTCGGCATGGGCTCGCTGCTGTCCGTCGCGCGCGGCTCGCACCAGCCGCCCAAGTTCATCGTCATGCACTACAAGGGCGGCAAATCGAAGGACAAGCCGGTCGTGCTGGTCGGCAAAGGCATCACTTTCGATACCGGCGGCATTTCGCTGAAGCCCGGCGCCGAAATGGACGAGATGAAGTTCGATATGTGCGGCGCGGCGAGCGTGCTGGGTACGTTCAAGGCGATCGCGCGGATGGCCCTGCCGATCAACGTCGTCGGCCTCATCCCGGCAACCGAGAACATGCCGGGCGGCAGCGCGACGAAACCGGGCGACGTCGTCACATCGATGAGCGGGCAGACGATCGAGGTCCTCAACACCGACGCCGAAGGCCGACTGATCCTGTGCGACGCGCTGACTTACGCCGAACGCTTCAAGCCCGCCTGCGTCGTCGACATCGCAACGCTCACCGGCGCCTGCGTCGTCGCGCTCGGCAAGATCCCGAGCGGACTGCTGGCGAACGACGACGCGCTCGCGCGCGAACTGCTCGACTGCGGCACCGTGTCCGGCGACCGCGCGTGGCAGCTGCCGCTGTGGGACGAATACCAGGAGTTGCTGAAGAGCAATTTCGCCGACATGGGCAACATCGGCGGGCGCTTCGCCGGCACGATCACCGCGGCGTGCTTCCTCGCGCGCTTCACGAAGGCATACAAGTGGGCGCATCTCGATATCGCCGGCACCGCGTGGGTGTCGGGCGACGCCAAGGGCGCGACGGGGCGACCGGTGCCGCTGCTCGCCGAGTTCCTGATCGCCCGTAGCCAGGGGGCGCCGGGCTGAACGCGGCGTCGACGTTCATGACGCGGGTGCAGTTCTACCACAACGCCGAGAACCCTCTCGCGCTGGCGTGCGAACTGGCTGCCCGCGCCTACTCGGGCGGGCGCCGCGTTGCGGTGCGGGTGCCGGGCGCGGCCGCGGCGCGCGAGCTCGATCAGCTGCTGTGGAGCTTCGACCCGCTGCTGTTCGTCCCCCACGTGATGGCTGACGCACCCCTGGCGGCGCGGACTCCGGTGGTCATCGGCGACGCCACCCGGGCGACCGCGTGGCCGCACGCCGAGCTGCTGTTCAATCTCGCCGACGATATCCCGCCGGATTTCGAGCGCTTTCGCATGCTCGTCGAGATCGTCGGCCAGGGCGAGGCACAGAAGCTCCCGGCGCGTGCGCGCTGGACGCACTACAAGCAACGCGAACTGCCGCTGCAGGCGTTCGACGCGGTACGGCGGGAGGCGTTATGAGCAGATGGGGCGCGCCGCCGCGCATCGATCCGGACGACGACCTGAAAGCTGCCGACGAGCTCCTCGACAAGGCCAATGCGCTGCTGCGCCGCCACAAGGGCGCGGATCTTCCGGAACCCGATGAATTCGTCGCGCTCGACGACGACGAACTGCCGGTCTTGACCGATATCGTCGACCCGTCCGAACTGGAAGGGCTGGAGCTTGCCGAACCGGTGCCTGCGGCCGCGACGGCCGAGTCCGTCCCGATCGCCGCCAGCGAGCTCGCCGAACAGCTCGTCAGCCTCGACACTGCAATTTCGCGCGAAGTCGAAAACTGGTTCGCCACCGAACTGCCGCAACTGCTGTCGCGCGAACTCGACAAACTCGCCGATCGCCTGCAGGTGGAAGCGCTCGCGCACCTGCGCGCGACCCTGCTCCCGACCTTGTCCGAACACATCTCGCGCAGCCTCGAAACGCCGCCCGCGAAGCGGCGTTGAGCCGCCGCCCGAAGCCCCCGGGCTGCGCCCGGAGCGGGCGTCGTCGATCCGCTATAATCCGCCCTTTGCCTTCAAGCCCCCGAGTACACCATGGAACTGGCCAAAAGTTTTGAGCCCGCGGCGATCGAAGCCCGCTGGTATCCCGAATGGGAAGCGCGCGGTCATTTCGACGCCGGCCTCGACAAGTCGAACCCGAACGCATTCTGCATCCTGCTGCCGCCGCCGAACGTCACCGGCACGCTGCACATGGGCCACGGCTTCAACCAGACGATCATGGATGCGCTGACCCGCTACCACCGCATGCGCGGCTTCAACACGCTGTGGCAGCCGGGCACCGACCACGCCGGCATCGCGACGCAGATCGTCGTCGAACGCCAGCTCGACGCGAAAGGCATCTCGCGCCACGACCTCGGCCGCGAGAAGTTCATCGCGAAAGTGTGGGAGTGGAAGGAATATTCCGGCGGCACGATCACGCGCCAGATGCGCCGCCTCGGCACCTCGCCCGACTGGAAGCGCGAGCGCTTCACGATGGACGAAGGCCTGTCGGACACCGTCACCGAGACCTTCGTGCGCCTTTACAACGAAGGGCTGATCTACCGCGGCAAGCGGCTGGTCAACTGGGATCCGAAGCTCGGCACCGCGGTGTCGGACCTCGAAGTGGTATCGGAAGAGGAAGACGGCTTCCTGTGGCACATCACCTACCCGTTCAGCGACGGGCCGGTCGGCGAGTTGAAGGGCCTGACCGTCGCGACGACCCGGCCCGAGACGATGCTCGGCGACGTCGCGGTGATGGTGCATCCGGAAGACGAACGCTACGCCCACCTGATCGGCAAGACGGTGCGCCTGCCGCTGTGCGAGCGTGACATCCCGATCATCGGCGACGACTACGTCGACCGCGAGTTCGGCACCGGCTGCGTCAAGGTCACGCCCGCGCACGACTTCAACGACTATGCCGTGGGCCTGCGTCACAATCTTCCGATGATCAGCATCCTGCGTTTGGACGCGCATGTCAGCGACGACGCGCCGGAGAAATACCGCGGCATGGACCGTTTCGTCGCGCGCGAAGTCATCGTGCAGGACCTCGAGGCGCAGGGGCTGCTCGCCGGCATCAAGCCGCACAAGCTGATGGTGCCGCGCGGCGACCGCACCAGCGCGGTCATCGAGCCGATGCTGACCGATCAGTGGTTCGTCGCGATGACCAAGCCAGGCACAGATGGCAGGAGCATCACCGCGAAGGCGCTCGAATGCGTCGCTTCGGGCGAAATCCGCTTCTACCCCGAGAACTGGGTCAACACCTACAACCAGTGGCTCAACAACATCCAGGACTGGTGCATCTCGCGCCAGCTGTGGTGGGGCCACCAAATCCCTGCGTGGTACGCGGACGTCGAAGGCGACGCGCGCGTGTGGGTCGCGCACGACGAGGCGGAAGCGAAGGGGCTCGCCGCGCAGGACGGCTACACCGGCCGCCTGCGCCGTGACGAGGACGTCCTCGACACCTGGTATTCGTCAGCGCTGTGGCCGTTCTCGACGCTCGACTGGACGCCCGAGTGGCCGGAAAAGTCGAACGACGCGCTCGACCTCTACCTGCCCTCCAGCGTGCTCGTCACCGGCTTCGACATCATCTTCTTCTGGGTCGCGCGCATGGTGATGATGACGAAGCACATCACCGGCAAGATCCCGTTCCGAGACGTCTATGTGCACGGCCTGATCCGCGACGGCGAAGGGCAGAAGATGTCGAAGTCGAAAGGCAACGTGCTCGACCCGATCGACCTCATCGACGGCATCTCGGCTGACGAACTCGCGAAGAAACGCACCTTCGGGCTGATGAACCCGAAGCAGGCGCAGAGCATCGAGAAGAAGACGCGCAAGGAATTCCCCGAAGGCATCCCCGCGTTCGGCACCGACGCGCTGCGCTTCACCTTCGCGTCGCTCGCGACCCCCGGGCGCGACATCAAGTTCGACCTGTCGCGCTGCGAGGGCTACCGCAATTTCTGCAACAAGCTGTGGAACGCGACGCGCTTCGTGCTGATGAACTGCGAAGGCCAGGATTGCGGCATCAGTGCTGCGGCCGGCAGCGCCGCGTGCAACGCCGCGAACCTCGACTTCTCGTTCGCCGACCGCTGGATCGTGTCGAAGCTTCAGCGCACCGAAGCCGACGTCGCGCAGCACTTCAAGGACTACCGCTTCGACCTCGTCTCGAAGGCGGTGTATGAATTCGTCTGGGACGAGTATTGCGACTGGTACCTCGAACTCGCGAAAGTGCAGATCCAGGGCGGCACCGAAGCCCAGCAGCGCGCGACGCGCCGCACCTTGCTGCGCGTCCTCGAGACGGTGCTGCGCCTCGCGCACCCGCTGATCCCGTTCATCACCGAGGAGCTGTGGCAGACGGTCGCGCCGCTCGCCGGGCGCAAGGACACCGACAGCATCATGCTGGCGCGCTACCCCGAGGCCGATCTGTCGCGGCTCGACGAAGCAAGCGAAGCGAAGATCGCCGAGCTGAAGGCGATCATCGGCACCTGCCGCAACCTGCGCAGCGAGATGAACATTTCGCCGGCCCAGCGCATGCCACTCGTCGCCGCCGGCGACGCGACGACGCTCAAGGGCTATGTGCCGTATCTCGCCGGACTCGCGCGGCTGTCGGAGGTCGCGGTCGTCGACGAAATCGGCACCGACGAACTCGCCCCGGTCGCCGTCGCCGGCAGCTTCAAGCTGATGTTGCGCGTCGAAATCGACCTCGCTGCCGAGCGCGAGCGCATCGCGAAAGAGATCGCCCGCCTCGAAGGCGAAATGACGAAGGCCGAGAGCAAGCTCGGCAACGAGAGCTTCGTCGCACGCGCCCCCGCCGCAGTCGTACGGCAGGAACGCGAGCGGCTCGCCGGGTTCAAAGCCACGCTCGAAAAACTACGTCCGCAACTGGACAAACTCAGCGCGCGCTGAGCCAGGGACGGCACAACGCAAGGGGCCGCCCGCAGTCAATGGGCGGCCCCTTTTTTATCGGCGCCGAGGCGCGGCAATAAAAAAGGGCCGCGGAATCCTACTTGCGCCGCAGGAAAAATTCGAAAGCCTGGCCGGCAGTTTCGCCTTGCTGCAGCAACTCGTTGCCGGTCTGCTTCGCGAAGGCCTGGAAATCCTTCACCGATCCGGGGTCCGTGGCGAGCACGCGCACCACCTGGCCGGGGGTCATTTCCGCGAGCATCTTCTTCGCGCGCAGGATCGGCAGCGGGCAGGTCAGCCCGCGTGCATCGACTTCCTTGTCGAAATCCATCAGTCCATTCCTCGTCGCATTCTCGATCGATCAAGCGGCGGATTCTAAAGGCTCGCCCCCCATTCGCAAAAGGCGATCTGCGCTCCTCAGTTCCCCTCGCGCTTGTCGAGCCGGCGTTGGCGCTCCTCGGCTTTCAGCTCGCGCACCCGCGCATCGACGGCCGAAAGCTCGTAGAAGTCGCCATCCCCCGCGCGGCGCGCGAGGTCGAGTTGCTCGATCGCCGCCGGCAAACTTCCCTGCAACACGTACACTTCCGCCTGGGCGCGATGCTGCGCGGTGCGGCGGCCAAGCGCCGCCTCCGAGCGTGCGACGAGCGTCCACATGCGGTCATCGTCAGTGCGGCGCAGCGCTTCCGCGCGCGCCATCACGGCCGCATCGGATGCGCGGCCGGCCTGCAGCAATGCATCGACCAGCGCGTAGCGCAGCGCGCGGCTGTCGGGGAATCGCGCCTGCGCCGCCTCGAGGATCTTCACCGCGGCGGCGGGGTCACGCGCCGCAAGCCGCAACTCGGCCGCGAGAGATTCGATGAACGGCGATGCGGGAGCGTCGCGCCGCACCACGTCGAGCGCCTTGGTCGCCTCATCGATCCGCCCGGCCGCGAGCAGCGCGCGCGCCAGACCGTAGCGCGCCGCGGCGTCGGCCCCGTGTTTCGCCGCCAGCGACTGGAATTCCCGCACTGCGTCGAGCGGCGCGGCCGCGGTGACGCGCAGCTTCGCCCGCACGAACCCGAAATCCTGCGAATCCGGCACCTGCCGATAGCGCATCTGCGCGACGCGGTTGCCCATGTCCGAAATCCGCTCGCCGGTCAGCGGGTGGGTGCGCAGGTAGCTCGGCGCATTGTTCTCATAGAAACGGCTCGCGCGTTGCAGACGCTCGAAGAAACTCGGCATGCCGCGCACGTCGTAGCCCGCCCCTTCGAGCGTCTGCAGGCCCAGGCGGTCGGCCTCGCGTTCGAAGTCGCGCGTGTAGCCGAGCTGCGACTGGATCGCCCCCGCCTGCCCGGCGGCGATCGCCGCCTCGCTGATCTGCGAATTGCTGCGCGCCGCGAGCACCGCGACGAGCAGCGACGCGAGCATCACCATGCTCGACTGGCTCTGCTTGCCGACCAGCTGGGCAATGTGGCGCTGCGTCACGTGGGCGATTTCATGCCCCAGCACCGAAGCCAGCTCGGATTCCGATTCAGCCGCCAGGATCAGCCCGCTATGCACGCCGATGAAGCCGCCCGGCAGCGCGAAGGCATTGAGCGTTGCATCGCGGATGACGAAGAAGTCGAACTCCTGGTAGGGCGCCGCGCTCGCCGTCACGAGGCGCTGGCCGAGGCGATCGACGTAGTCCTCGATTTCGGCGTCGTCGAGATAGGCGGCATCGCGGAAACGGATCTCGCGAATGATGGATTCGCCGATCCTGCGCTCGGCGAGCGGGGAAAGTTCGGACGCCGCGACGTCGCCGAGATCCGGCAGATCGGCCGCGTTCAGGCGCGGCACCATCGCGACGCACAGCAGCAGGATAAAAAGTCGTTTGATCATCGGATGCTATGATACCCATCCACTTCCAACCGTTCCGCGCGGAATGTATCGCACTATGGTCGCCCCGCGCACCGACCTCATGACACAACCCGGCACGCCCCCGATCCTCACCCCGATCCTCACCCATTTCGACGCCGACGGCCAGGCCCACATGGTGGATGTCGGCGACAAGCGCGAAACCCGTCGCGTCGCGGTCGCCCAAGGCCGGATCACGATGCAGCCGGCCACCTTCGCGATGATCCAGTCCGGCACCGCGAAGAAGGGCGACGTACTCGGCATCGCCCGCATCGCCGCGATCCAGGCGTCGAAGCGCGCAAGCGAACTGATCCCGCTGTGCCACCCGATCGCGCTGACGCGCGTCGCCGTCGAGTTCGCGCTCGACGACGCGGCGAGCACGATCGCCTGCACGGTGACGGCGGAGACCGTCGGCCGCACCGGTGTCGAGATGGAAGCACTGACTGCGGTCAACGTCGCCCTGCTGACGATTTACGACATGTGCAAGGCCGTGGATCGTGGCATGCGCATGGACGGCATCCAGCTCGTCGAGAAGCTCGGCGGCAAGTCGGGGCACTGGGTCGCCGGAAACCCCGGGTAGCGCATCCCTGTACAGTCTCCTGCAGGGGCGATGCGGCATTCCCGAAGGAGCGCGCGTTCCCCGGAACTGCAGATTTCGCCTCGATCGCAATCCCGGCAGCCGATACCCGAACCTTGCAAGTTGACGACCCCGAACTAGAATGAGGATGTGCCCCGCGTGGTCAGTCAACGTCTTTCGGAGGTAGTATTTCGGAGAGACAAGCGTAATTGCAGGCTGGCCATAACGCGGGGCTATTTCTTTACCGGCGTACTGCCGCACCTTCCGCTTTCAGCGAGCACGACGACCGAATGCTCGAATGCTAAGGAAGCTTGCTCAACCCGACGGCCCAAAGGTGGGCTGCAATCAACGCGCGCCAGGGCGAGAATTCCGCGAGCCAGCGCTTCGCCTGCCCTTCGGTGACGCTCTCCTGACAATCGAGCACCGCCTGCAAGCTGCGGCGCACCGCGACGTCGCCGTGCAGCGACCCGTCCAGCCAGCCGAAACCCCGCAGCAGCGCGTAATCGATCGTCCACGGCCCGATGCCGCGCACCTGCATCAGGCGCTCGCGGATCTCGTCGACCGGCAGCGTCGCGATCCACGCATCAAGCGGCAGCTCGTCATCGGCGACGAGACGGCCGAGCCTGATCAGTGTCTGCGCTTTCGCCTGCGAGAATCCGGCCGAACGCAGATCCGCCTCGCTCAGCACGGCGACCCGTTCCGCATCGGGATAGCAGGCGAGCCCGTCCGAATGGCGCAGCCCGGCGACTTCGATCAGCCGGCGCCGTAGCGAGATCGCGGCCCGCACGCTGATCTGCTGCCCGGTGATCGCCCAACTGAGCGCTTCGAACGGACTCGCGGACAGCGGCACCCGCAGCCCGGGATGGCGGGCGATGAGCGGGCCCAGTTGCGGATGGTCGCGATAGGCACGTTCGAACGCCTCCACCTGCTGGGTCAGGCCCAGCATGCGCGGCAGCAACTGTGCGAGCGCAGCGGGCGCAGCGGCGCTCGCCGCCCCGTCGACTGCGAGTTCGGCGCTCGCATGCGCGCCGTCGAACTGGATCGTCAGGCACGCCGCGCGGCCTTCCCACGCGAGACCTTTGTACAGCGTTCGCCCCTCGATACGTTCGGCGAGCGCGAGCGGGTCACGCCGGTGGAAAGCGAGCACATCATCGCTGCGGAAATCCGCCGGCAAGCCGACGCCCCAGGACAGTACCGCAGTCATCGCTCCGCCTCGCGATCGAGCAGCGCCCGCTTGCGTTCGACGCCCCAGCGATAACCGGACAGCCGGCCGTCGTTGCGCACCACGCGGTGGCACGGGATCGCGACCGCCAGCGGGTTCGCCGCGCACGCCCCGGCCACCGCACGCACCGCCTTCGGCGCGCCGATGCGCCGCGCGATCTCGGCGTAGCTCGCTGTCTGCCCGGCCGGAATCTCCCGCAGCGCCTGCCACACCCGTTGCTGAAACGCCGTGCCGCGGATGTCGAGCGGCAGATCCAGCCCGAGCCCGGGAGCCTCGACGTAGCCGACCACGGTTGCGACAGTACGCTCGAAATCGGCGTCGGCGCCGATCAGCACGGCGCGCGGAAAACGGTCCTGCAGGTCGCGCGCGAGCCGGTCCGGATCGTCGCCGATCAGGACCGCGCAGACGCCCTGCACACTCGCTGCGACGAGAATCGCCCCCAGCGAACATTCGCCGATTGCAAACCGGATCTGCGTGTCCGCGCCGCCGGCGCGGTACCGCGTCGGCGTCATGCCGAGAACCCGCGCGGAATCTTCATAGAACCTGCCGCTGGAGTTGTATCCCGCGTCGTAGATCGCCTCGGTCACCGTACCACTGCGAGCGAGCACGGCCCGCACGCGCCGTGCGCGGTGCGCCGCCGCGTAGGCCTTCGGTGTCAAACCCGTCACCGCCTTGAAGACACGATGCAGATAGGAGACGCTGAGGCCCGCATGCGTGGCCATCTCACCGAGGCTTGGCACCTGCTCGGCGTTTTCGATCAAGCGGCAAAGTTCCGCGACGCGTGCAGCGTGCTGCTCGGCGAGCGGCGGCTGATCCGGCCGGCAGCGCTTGCACGGACGGAAACCCGACTCCTCGGCCTCTGCCGGTGTGGCGTGGAAAGTGACATTCTCCGCCTTCGGCAGCCTTGCCCCGCAGGACGGACGGCAGTACACCCCGGTCGTCCTGACCGAATAGAAGAACTGTCCGTCCGCCTCCCGATCACGCTTCACCACAGCCGCCCAGCGGGGATCAGCCGAGGTCGCTGCCGCGAGCGTTTCACGTTTTGCCGTCATGGTCCTGCATCCTTTCCACGATTCCATGGCTAAAATTTACTGGTTGCCGGGTAACGGCGCACTCCGGCGCTTGCTCTTGAATTCGGTGGACCGCGAAAACGCAGGCAAGTCCGCAACGAAAGACAAGGCGCAAGAAGCCGGAAAACTTTCTTCTAATGGAAACCGGTTGTCAGCGGCCAAGGAAGTTCCGGTCCATTCACTTCCCGCCATGAAACAGCATGATAGGATCTGCGATTGTTGATCGAATGGGTCGGCTCGAACGGGCGGGAGGACGTCGCGTGACACAGCGAAAGCGCATCCTGTTCATCGCGGAGGCCGTCACCCTCGCCCATGTCGCGCGTCCGTACGCACTCGCCCGCGGTCTCGACCCGCAGGCCTATGAAGTCGTATTTGCCTGCGCCGACAATTACGGGGCACTATTCGATACTTGGCCGTGGCAGCGGGAAAGCATTTGGTCGATCTCCCCGCAGGTATTCATGAGGCGCCTGGCGCAGGGCCGCCGCCTTTATCCGCTGGAAACCCTGAAGCAGTATGCCCGGGAGGACCTGCGCCTGATCAACACCCTGCAACCGGACGCGATCGTCGGCGATTTCCGGCTTTCGCTGTCGGCAACTGCCCGGCTGGCGCATGTACCCTACATTGCGCTGGCCAACGCCTACTGGAGCCCCTATGCCCAGCGCGGCCGCATTCCGGTGCCCTGCCTGCCGATGACTCGGCTATTGGGCGTGCCGCTCGGCGCGGCGCTATTCACTCTGGCCGCACCCTTCGCCTTCGCCTGGCACACGCTGCCGCTTAATCGTTTACGCCGCGACTATGGCCTCCCGCAGCTCGGACTTGATCTGCGGCGGGTCTATACCGATGCGGATATCACGCTCTATGCCGACGTACCGGAGCTTGTACCCACCACCGGGCTCCCTCCCCGGCATCGTTACATCGGCCCGGTGGAGTGGTCCCCTTCCACCGAAATGCCAGAATTCGGTCTGAACGATCTCGGGAACCGACCCCTGGTGTACGTGACGCTCGGCAGTTCCGGGTCGGCCGAGCTACTACCGACCATTTTGGAAGCGCTGTCCGGCATCGACTGCACGGTCGCGGCTGCAACAGCCGGTGTGCCGTTGCACCATATCCCTGCCAACGCCGTGGTGGCCGACTATCTGCCAGGCGACCGCATGGCCGAGCGCGCCAGCCTCGTCATCTGCAACGGCGGCAGCCCAACGAGCCACCAGGCGCTCGCACGAGGAGTACCCGTCCTCGGCATCCCCTTCAATCTCGACCAGCATCTGAACATGCACTATGTGACCGCGTACGGCGCCGGGATTGCGCTGCGGCCGGAGACAATCACGGTGTCGGTGTTGCGGGCGGCCGCCAAGACATTGCTGCAAGATGCCACGGTCCGTCACCGGGCCGAGGAGTTGGCCCGGATCATTCGGCGCCATCACCCTGCCGAGGCACTGGCCCGCACCATCACCGAAATCACCGAGACGAATTCATGAGAAAAATATCGTTGCCGCAGATCGCGACCTTCGTTGCGATCCTGTCGATTGTCCTGGTGCTGGCTGCGGGCACCGCCTGGGCAACCCTGGGGGCGCTGCGGCTCGGGGATTTCCGCGGCATCGCCGTCGTCGCAGCCGCTGCCGTCTTCCTGGTCGCCTATGGCATCACCGCCTACCGACTGTTCCTGTGGCTGTTGCCGCTGCCCGAAGGAGAGATCCCTCGTGGTTCGCGGAGCGAGTTCATCTACCATGTCTATCTGCTGTTTTTCCTCGTTCTCTTCTATCCGCTCATGCGCAGCGGCGCCGTGCCGGTGCCCATCCTCCGCCTTATCTACCTTGCGCTCGGGGCACGCCTGGGGGACAACACTTACAGTTCAGGAATCATCCTCGACCCGATCTTCGTCGAGATCGGCAGCAACAGCATCGTCGGCCAGTTCGCCCTGCTCGTTCCCCACGTCATCGAGGGCGACAAGCTTGCGCACTATCCAATCCGGATCGGCAATGATGTGACCATCGGCGCCCATTCCTGCGTCCTCGCAGGCGTCACGATCGGCGACCGCGCGATCGTCGCCACCGGTGCGGTGGTATCCAAAGGCACCCGGATCGGCCCGGGGGAGGTGTGGGGCGGCGTGCCGGCCCGGCGCCTGAAGGCGGGCGCCGGGCCGGATGAATGAACCCGGCTCCCGCCGCGTCGGGATCATCATTGCCTTGGCTGCCCCTATGCCGGATAGCCCCATTCCTCGAAGTACCTGCCCCATGCCACCGATATCCTGTTCTTCAACTCCGGCGAGAGATCGGAGAGTTCGCTCTTCTGGTAATGCCTGATTGTTCCCAGATAGGAATTCAACGACGGCTCCAGCGCGTCAAATCCGGGCAGGTTGAAGTGACGGTAGATCGAACGGATCTGCAAGACCGGATCCTTCTCCAGCGCCTCATAGGGCAGCTCAAAAAACCGCTCCCTCGGCACCAGCGACCGCTCCTCAAGGAAAGCGTCATGCATCACGCGGTATTGTTCGATGACTCTGCGCTCAAGCCCGGAGTTATCCGGCCACTGCAGTTGCATCATCTCCTGCATGATCCTGATCGAGCGCATGTACGACTTGAAAACGACATAGGGATTGCGGTGGATATGGATGAAGGATGCCTCGGGAAACAGCTCGAGTAACAGTTTTACCCGGCAGGTATGGGGCGGCGATTTCAGGACGATCCGGCGGTCGTTTGCCAGCGTCAATTTCTTCATGAACAGCAGCAAGCCTTCCCGCCACCGCGCGAGTTCCCCTTCCGGCACATTCCTGAGCGTCAAGTACTTGTCGCAGGGAAACCCGGCTCGCGGAAAGACCACATCCAGTATCGGAGACAGGCCGGTGAGCACCGCCAGCGCCACCTCGTCTTCCATCGGAGAGTCGAGGTTTGCTTCCATATTGTCGATCAGGCGCGTCTTCGGCGACAGCAGCTTGAAGGCCTTGGCGCTCTTGGCGCGCGCCTCCGTGGTCAGAAAAATGTGGGGATTCGTGACCTGATAGAAGTTCGGATACGCAAATTGCGGATCCAGCGAAAGCAGGTTGTGAAGATGCGTCGTCCCGCTGCGCCAATGCCCGAGAACGAATATCGGGGGCTTGATCCGGACGTCGCGAATTCTCGCTTGGAATTCCCGGGCTTCGCGCGCGCCTTGCACCGATGTCGCAATGCTGTTGAGCGTGACGAAAGCCGCCCGCGGCCAATAGCGCGGCGCAATTCTGAACCGGTGCCGCCGCAGCAAAGACATCCAGGCCGGAAACGTGAACCCGCTGACGGGGGTAAACACGTTCCTGACCAGAAAGACCCTGAGCGCTTCAGCCGCCTGCTCCATACCAGCTTCCTCGAACGATTACCAAGAAGTGCGTTACTTGGCCAAACGTGCCATCCGGCGGCATGACGCGCTGAACGGGACGCAGCCCGATTTCCTGCGTTCTCGCCTGCGTTCTCGCCTGCGGTATCACACGAGCGTGCCGCGGTTCGACGCCGCATGATCGCATGCCTTCGCAAGTGGCGTATTCGCGACGTCACATCCTGGCCGGTGGTCGGCCGCTTGCTCACCAAGGATCAGTCCGACCGCACGTGGCACGCGCGCGATCCCGCGTTTGCGTCGCCTGCTGTCGAAAAACTTTACATTCGCGGGCCACGTCACCTGGGGATATCCACGGAAGAAATAATTTTCTGTTTGAATACAATCGACTGCAAATCTGGCCCGGAGTTTGCGTTACCTCGTTGGCGTCAGCATCTCTTCGCTGACAGCCGAGCACATTCTTCATCAGCTTCACGAAGGAGGCAACAATGAAAGCCCAACTCAAGTCAGCATCGGCGGTCGGCGCGGTCCTCGCGGCCATGGCCATGTCGCCGCAGGCCCAGGCCATCGATACCGAGGTCCAGTTCTCCACGACCGGCACCGGGGACGGCGTCACCGACGGGGGGGCCGGCGGCTATGACGTCGTCGGCATCAACGAGTTCGACTGGCAGTCGTCCGGCGATCTGGTGATTCTGGATGACCTGACCGGGACCGGCTCCACCGCGAACGGCGCGCTCACCGACTCGTTCGCCACCTGGGCGGCCACCGCCGTCATCGGCGACACGGTGACCTTCGACCTCCAAGGCCAGGCCCGCCTGAATGACATGACGGATAATGGCGGCGGCAGCGTCGCGCCCACCACGCTGGATACTAACGGCGCCGCCGACGGCCCCGACGCCGACGCCGACGGCGACGAGGGCTTCGAGATCACCGTGGCGTTTGAGGCCACCGAGACGGCGACGCTCATCGCCGCAGGGATTCTTCAGTTCAACACCATCAACGGCACGTATTCGTATTTCTATGACGACACCCCGGACTCCGATGTGGACAGCGGCACCGGCTTCACCAACGGTACCCCCTTCCTGTCGGGCGATATCGTCGGTGTATCGGGAACATTCATTGCAGGCGTTGGCGGCTCCAATCTCCTGACCAACACCGTCACCAGCTATGACGACAGTTTCATCCAGGCCGATCCGGCGTCGAACCAGCCGCTCGTCGATACCACTTTCGATACGCTGGTGTCGCTGCGCTCGACAGGCGAGGCCGCGGCCCACGATGCCGGGGATACGATCGGCTTTCCGCAATATATCGTTGTAGCGGGCGACCTGGGTCTTAAAGCGGACGCCAATTCGGAGTTCTCCGTTCCCGAGCCCGGCACCTTGATGTTGCTGGGTAGCAGCCTGCTTGGCTTGGCGGGACTGCGCCGGCGCTCCAACAAGGCGGATGTCGTCTGAATGCCCGCCGGGGGATGTCTGCGCCTGCGGTGCAGACATCCCCCGGATGAGCTTGCGTCAATTTTTCGCGCGAGGTCTCGTATGAATACGCAGATCAAAGCATTAACGGTGGCGCTGGGCTTCCTGCTCTGCGCCGTATCGCCCGCGACGTACGCAGAATTCCCGACCAACGTCCAGTTCAGCACCGGCGGCAACGGCACCTACAACGTCACGGGGATCAACGAATTCGACTGGCAGTCATCCGGCGACTTGGCCGTCGTCGACGCCTTGCCCGTCAACGCAATCGCGAACGGGCAAACCGTCACCACGTTCTCCACCTGGGTCGCCGGCGCGGTGGTTGGGGATACGGTGATCATCAACATCCACGGCCATGCCCGTTTGAACGCGATGCTCGACAGTCAGGGCGGTAACATCTCGCCTCCCACCCTGTCGAAAAACGGGGCGACCTGTGATGCTGGCAGCGGGTGTTTCGAAATCACCGTCGCGTTTTCCGCCGAAGAGTCGGCCACGCTGATAGCCCCCGGCATCATCCAGTTCACCGCCCTCACCGGAGACTACAAGTTCTATTTCGACGACACCCCCGATTCGAATGTCGGCAACACGGATTCCGTCTTGCCGGGCAATTTCATCGACGGCGTCGCCTTCCTCGAGGGCACCATGGTGGGTGTTTCCGGGACGTTCCAGCAGGGGGTCGGCGGCAGCAATGTGATCCGTAGCACAGTAGACAGCTACAACACGAGCTACATTCAGACGGACCCCGCTTCATCGACGGTAGCGCTCGCCGACACCACCTTCGACACCTTGATTACCCTCATCAGCCCGTTTGACGCATTCGTGCCCGATGGCGACCCGATCGGCCTGGCACCCTACACGGTGCTGGCCGCCGACCTGGTGCTCAAGGCGGATGCCAATTCGGAGTTTTCCGCGGTTGAAGTGGGCGAGGAAGGTTGCCGGATGACCGGCGGCGGCGTGGACGGCAAGGGCGAGATCGTGCCCGGCAAACTGGCCACTGCGATAACCACCGGCGGCAATCGCTATACCTTCGGCGGCCAGATCGGCGCACCGACGGCATCCCAACCGCAGCCGTTCGGCGAATGGACTCATCATCAGCAGAACGGTCCCGCTGGCGACTTCGTGTTGCACCTGGGCACGGCGAGCGCACCGGCAGAAACCAAGGTAGTGACGGTCACCTGCCGCGACCCGTTCAACTGCAACCCCGCACGGCCTGCCCCGTTCAAGCAGCTTGATTTCACCGGCATCGGGGCATTCAAGAACGTGCGCAACGGACCGCTGAAGAATGATCCTTCCGTGGTTCCCGGGAATGGAGGAACATTGCATTTCGTCAGAGTCCATTTCGAGGACCTTGGCGAACCCGGCGCCGGCGGCAAGCAGGTCGGCAATGAGGAGACGTGCAAGGCCCTGCATCCGATCGGCGCGCTGGTCGGCGATCCGGCCACCGATCCAAACGCTGCGCTCATCTGCACGAATTGCGCGGACGTGTATACGATCGAGATTCACAAAACCAGCGATCCGGCCAGCGACGTGATCTACTCGGTCGGCGGCTTCATTGACGGTGGCAATATTCAGCTCCATCCACCGATTCAGTGAAATCGAGTCGCCTGGACGCGAAGGGGGCAAATTCTTGCCCCCTTTTTCTTGGTGCTGCTGCTTCGTTGCTGCTTCGTTGCTGCTTCGTCACGGATTCCCGGGAAAGCCCGGTCTTGATCCCGATGAAGTGAAGTTCAAGTCGCGCCATCACTCATCCCTTCAAGCCAGTGGCTCACTCAACGAGCAGTTCGCTCAAGTCCTTGCGCAGCGATCGCGACCCCGGCACCACCGAGCGCCCCACCCGGCAGAAGAACACGAAGGCACTGCCTTCGCTTGCGCCGACCAGAGCCTCGAAATCACCGGCCAGCAAGAGCGTGCGCCGGCCGATTGCCGGCAAGGCCGAAAACGTCCTGCCGGCCCGCGCGTACCATCGGAATATCACCGGCGTCATCTCCGGCTGCAAGTGCAGCCCCATGGCGCTCGCGGTCAGCCAGAGACGCTGCATCCCGACACCGGCGCGTACGTAGTCGACAAGCGCGGCGGGGGCCTCGCGGGGCCGCAACAAGAGATGGGCCGCACAACCCAGCGCCGGCAGGAAATCCAGCTGGATGCGTGGCGCAATGGTGCCCAGCAGGTAACGGTTGAAAAACTCCACCCGCCCCCAGCGCTGCATCACCCACCGCATCAGGCGGGCAGTCACCGGATCGACCCCCACGGCCTGCTCGGGGATGCGATCCTTGCTGTAGCGCGCGCCCCACTCGATGATCTCCCGATGCACCTCATAGGCTTCCGGGCACGTCAGGCGGATGTAGGCGTTGTCCCACAGCAGCCGGGCAACCTTGAGCCGGTCGCCCAGTGATTCGAGGAACTGCACCTGATAGGCCGGGCCGGGCGCGGCCGCCAGCGCCTGGCGTTGCTCGACGGTAAGCGGCGTCATCGACATCGGCCGGCGCTGCACGACGCGCTGTTCGATATGGCGGAACAGTGGATCGGGAGCGGAGCCGGGCGACTCGCGCAGCAGCACGTCGTAGATGGGATTGTTGTCCCGGGAGCCGACGCGCAGGGTCCAGGTGGCGTCGAGCCCGAAGCCCGACGCCGCGATTCTGAGCGTCTCGAGCAGCGCGCCGTGCCCCATGTGGCTCGCATGGCCGTCGAAATCGTAGAGGACGCGCTCGCGGGTGTCGAAGCCCCTCACCACGACATGGTCAGGGCCGACAATCTGGAAGCGCCACGGTTGGGTATTGTCGCCGCTCGGCGCCCAGCGCGCGAGATCGAGAATCTTCAGCAGCGTTTCGCGCTCAGCCACGGCCCACCCCCGATCCCTTCATGCGCCGCAGTTGCTTCCGTGCCAGCCACAGCCCGAGCCGCTGCAGCGGGTTGCGGTTCCCTCCCGGGCGCCAGGTCTTGATGAAGCTGTTGCGGTAGGCGTCGAACTGATAGCCACGCGGCGCAACCAGCACCTTTCCCCGCCCGAGCAGGATCTTCAAGGCCTCCGTCGCGGTCACCCCGGCGCATAGCTGGCAGGCCGCGATCGTGGAAGGACCGCGTCGCTCGGAAAGATTGACGCGCGAGGGGTCGGCGAGGTATCCGCGCTGCAGCATTCCCGGCGACAGGCCGAGCAGGAAGCGGATCGCCATTTCCTCCTCGTCGCAGCCTTCGAGGCAGAAATATTCCTCGAAGCTCATGCCCTCCGGGATAAAGATCAGCATCGCCGTCCCCATCCCGAGCGGCGCCGCGGTGACGGCCGGAATGCCGCGCCGGCGGCAAGCCGCGAACGTCGCGCGCCGCGCCGCGAACGAGAAAAAATCGAGGCCATCGACGTACAGATCGATGCCGTCGAGGAATTCATCGAGATTGTCGGCCGACACGCCTTGCGCAAAGCGGCGGATGTCCAGTTCCGGATTGATGTCGAGCGCCATCTCGGCGAGCACCTCGACCTTCGGCCGCCCGAGCGAAGAGATCAGCGCGCCGGCCTGGCGGTTGAAGTTGACAATGTCGAAGGTGTCGAAATCCGCGATGTTGAAGGCGCCGATGCCCAGCCGCGCGAGCGTAAGCAGATGGACTCCGCCAACGCCGCCCATCCCAGCGATCGCGACACGCTTTCGGCGTAGGGTCGCCTGCTCAGCCTCGGTCACCCAGCCGATGTTGCGAGAAAAGGCGGATTCGTAATCGAACTCCTTCCCCATCCGCATCTCTCCCTGATTCTCGCTGCATCGAAAAATTATGATAGGAATGTCTTGGTGGATTTGAAACCCGTATGCCCGCAAACGTATTGGCGACTCACGAATGTCGATGCGTTCGATTTATACATTCGAGATACAGATGCCGCCGCCCAGTGCCAACGTGGGATGCACCGCGATCATCAGGCCACCGCCTTCCACGGTAGCATTCACCCGGCTGATCGGCTTCTTCGCGGCGGCGGCATCGGCGGTGATCAGCCCGCGAGCGCGTTGCGGATCTGTTCCAGCGTGCCCGGATCGTCGATCGTCGTCAGGTCACCGGGATCGCGTCCCTCCGCGAGGGCCTGGATCGAGCGGCGCAGCATCTTGCCCGAGCGCGTCTTCGGCAGTCCGGAGATGAAATGCACGCGGCCGGGGCGCGCGATCGCACCGAGCAGGGTGTCGACGGTCTTCATGACATCCTTCTCGAGTTCAGCGCGTTTCTCGGCGGTATCGACGCGTGAGGCGTCCTTGACCACCGCGAACGCCATCGGCATCTGCCCCTTCAGCGCATCGGCGACGCCGACGACCGCGACTTCGGCGATCGCCGCGTTCGCCTGGATCGCCTCCTCGATTTCGCGCGTGCCGAGACGGTGGCCGGCGACGTTGATGACGTCATCCATGCGACCGAGGATCGTGTGGTAGCCGTCGGCGTCCTTGATGCCCCAGTCGGACGACGAGAAGATCACCGGATCCTTGAACAGCGTGAAGTAAGTGCTGACGAAGCGGTCGTCCTGGCCCCACACGGTCGACAGGCAGCCCGGCGGCAGCGGCGGCACGACGCCGACGATGCCCTTCTCGTCCGGGCCGCACTCGCTGCCGTCCTCGCGGAAGATGCGCAGGTCGTAGCCATACACCGGGAAGCTCGGCGAGCCGTACTTGATCGGCGTCTCCTCGATGCCGCGCACCGCGGAGAGCATCGGCCAGCCCGTTTCGGTCTGCCAGTAATTGTCGATGACCGGGATGCCGAGCTCGTCCATGATCCACTTGTGCGTCGTCTCGTCGAGCGGCTCGCCGGCGAGGAACAGGTGCTTCAGCGACGAGAGGTCGTATTTCTTGAGGAAGGCCGGATCCTGCTTCTTCAGCACGCGCACCGCGGTGGGCGCCGAGAACATCACGTTGACCTTGTATTTTTCGACGATCTGCCACCAAATCCCGGCGTCCGGGCGCAGCGGCGTGCCTTCATACATGATCGTCGTCATGCCGGCGAGCAGCGGCCCGTAGATAATGTAGCTGTGGCCGACGACCCAGCCGATGTCGGAGGTTGCGAACATCGTCTCGCCAGCAAAGCCGGTGAAGATATGCTTCATCGACGACGCGAGCGCGACCGCGTAGCCACCAGTGTCGCGCTGCACGCCTTTCGGCTTGCCGGTGGTGCCGGACGTGTACAGGATGTAGCTCGGCTCGGACGATTCGAGCCAGGTCACAGGCACCTTGGCGTCGAGGTGCCTTGCACGCAGCTCGGCGTAATCGACGTCGCGGCCTTCAACTTTCGCGAAGCCCTTGTCGAGCCCACGGTCGACGATCAGGACTTTTTGCGGCGGAAATTCGGCGATCTTGCACGCTTCGTCCACGAGATGCTTGTACGGCACCGGCTTGCCGTTGCGCATGCCGGCGTCCGAACTCACCATCAGCACCGGCTTCGCGTCGTCGATGCGGGTCGCGAGCGAACCCGCCGCAAAGCCGCCGAACACCACCGAGTGGATCGCGCCGATGCGCGCGCAGGCGAGCATCGCGAACGCGGCCTCGGCGATCATCGGCATGTAGATCAGCACGCGGTCGCCCTTCCCGACGCCAAGCTCCTGGTAGATCGCCGCCATGCGCTCGACCTCGCGCTGCAACTGCGCAAAGGAGTACACCTTCTCCTCGTCGGTCTCGGTCGAGATATAGACCAGCGCCCGGTCGTCAGGGCGCACGGCGGCGTGGCGATCCACGGCGTTGTAGCAGAGGTTCGTCTCGCCTCCCTTGAACCATTTGACGAATGGTGGCTGTGAAAAATCGCAGACCTGCCCGGCAGGCTTGTTCCAGTCGATGAGCCGGGCCTCTTCCGCCCAGAACTCGTCACGGCTGTCGATGGAACGGCGATGAAATTCCTTGTACGTCGTCATGAGCATTCCTCTCCCTTCAAGATTCCCTTCATCTGCAAACGACTTTCAGACGCCGACGGACTTCCCACTCCCTGGACATCCGGGGCGCCCCCTTTACTGCTGTTGTATTTATATTTGTATGATGCTGTTCAACTTTTCGCGGCAGGATCGCTCCCGGTATCGGCATCGGCATCGGCATCGGCATCGGCACCGATTTCGTATCCTTTCAGGCGCTCTATCGGGATTCCGCAACGAAACTGTAATTCTACCCACTGCAGCAGCGGAAGCAGCGTTGCAATGAGTTGCGGCAGCTGCGACGTGATCTCGGCGCCTTCTCCGGCCCGGATGCGCTCGAGGGCCTGGTCGATGCTGACCGCCTGCGTGATCAGCCGATCGACGAACGCCTGGGTGACTTCTCCCTGATCGCCGATGACGCGGTTTCCGCCCGCTTGTCGGCCGGTCTGCGCGCGCTGCGTCGCGAGCCCGATCAGTTCGCTCACCGTGCCGATGTCGTCGTTCGTCGAATTCGACACGCCGATCGTCACACTGATGCGAATGCGCTCCTCGCGATAGGTCATCACGAGCTTTTCCATCGCCTTCTGCAGGCGCAGCGCGAACGCGCAGCATCCGGCCCAGCCGCCTGCCGGCGAGAGCACGGCGAACCGTGCCGGGGCAAGCTCCGTGACGGTATCTTCCTTGCGCACCTTCGTGGAAAGTATTTTCGACAGCTTGCGGGTGACGAGCTGCGCGACGTGAGCGCCGTGCAGCACCGCGAGCTGCTCGTAGCGGTCGATCTCGACGACCATCGCGCTGATGTTGCCGCGGCGACGCCGCACCAGCGCGAGTTCCTGCTCGGCGCGCCAGTTCAGGCAGGACTCCGTGACGAGTCCAGAGGCGGGATCGATCGGACTGTGCTTTGCCAGCGCGGCCCGGCTTTCCTCGAGCTCGCGCCGCGTCTGCGCGAGCCGGGTGAGCGAATCGAGGCGGGCAAGCAGTTCGGTGGCCCGGATGCCTTTCGTGATGAAGTCGTTGGCGCCGAGGCGGCGCGCGCGCTCACGCGCCGAATCGTCCTCGTCGCCGGAAATCACGATCACCGGCAGGTCATGGATGCGCGACAGCTTCGACGCCCGGACGCGCTCGAGCAGGCCATACCCGTCGAGCTGCGGCATGCCGATGTCGGTCAGCACCAGGTGAATCGTCGGATCCACCAGCAAGGCCTGCCAGCCGGCCTCGCCGTCGGCCTCCTCGCGGAACTCGAAACGCCCGCGGATCAGCTTGATGACCGATGCCCGCACCATGCGCGAGTCATCGACGATCAGCACCTTCGGCAACGGCTGATGTTCTTCCTCGCTCATGGTGGGATCTCCGGTAACGCGCCCGGGCGCCGTCGGGCGCCGTCGGGTGCTCTCAGGCGCCTATCCGCACGACGGTACGGCCTTTAACTTCGCCCTTGATGAAGGCGTCGAACGCGCCCGGCAATTCGTCGAACGCGATGGTTCGTGTAATGGCCGCGAGGTGGCGCGGCTTGAGGTCGCTCCCGAGGCGCTGCCAGACGCGCTGCCGCGTCGGAAAGCTCATGTAGCCAGAATCGACGCCGAGCAGGCTGACGCCGCGCAGGATGAACGGGAACACCGTCGTGTCCAGATGAAAGCTCGCGGCGTTGCCGATGCTCGCGACAGTGCCGGCCTGCTTCATCGTCGCGAGGATCCAGTGCAGGATCTTTCCGCCGACGTTATCGATCGCGCCGGCCCATTGCGCCGCTTCGAGCGGGCGCACGTTGTCGAAGTCGATCGTGCTGCGCAGCCGCACCTCGGCGGCACCGAGCATCTGGAGGTAATCGGCTTCGGCCTCCTTGCCGGTCAGCGCGACGACGTGATAGCCGAGGCGCGACAGCATGTCGATCGAAAGTCCGCCGACACCGCCCGTCGCACCGGTCACGACCACCGGGCCGCGCTCGGGCGCGAGACCGTTGTCTTCCATCCGCACGATCCCCAACGCGGCCGTGAAACCGGCCGTGCCGAGCGCCATCGCTTCGAACAGATCCAGTCCGTCGGGTAGCGGCACCACCCACCCGGCCGGCACGCGCGCGTATTCGGCATAACCGCCATGGTGCGACACGCCGATGTCGAAGCTGGTCGCAATCACCTTGTCGCCGGCCCGGAAACGGGCGTCCGCGCTTTCCACAACCTCGCCGGACAGGTCGATGCCGCCCACGCATGGAAAACGCCGGATGATCTTGCCGGCACCGGTCGCAGCGAGCGCGTCCTTGTAGTTGATGCTGGAATAATGGACCCGGATCAGCACTTCGCCAGCGTCGAGTTGCTCGCGGGTCAGCGTTGTCATGCGGCTGAAGACTTTCTTGTTTTCATCCTGATCGATCAGGAACGCTTTGAACGGCGCAGTCACTTGGGGCAACTCCTCTCGGTTGGGATGCACGGGGATATGGACGCCACGGTTTTTTGGACCGATTATAGCCAAATCCCGTGATCGATCTTTTCACGATCCGGCTGGCGTATGCGATTGCCACGCCGGTTCGAGCGAACCGGAACCGATGAATCGAAGAATCACCGGCAGCCCAAGCCCATGCCCCTCCTTGACGCGCCCCTTGATTCGGTCGACGCCTATGTCGAATTTCTGTCTGCGCAGAACGTGCCCGTGCTGCGCCACACCGTCCGCGAATTCGCCACCCTCGAAGGACAGGAGAACTCGGTCAGCGGCAAGCGCATCGCCGCGGTCGTCATCAGCGATCCGCTGATGACGATGAAGCTGCTGACGACCCTTCAGGCCAGGCGGACTTCGGTGCAGAACCACGACATCACGACAATCGACCGCGCGATCATGATGATGGGGATAACGCCCTTCTTCGCCACGTTTGCCGCGATGCCGACGCTCGAGGACACGCTGCACGCCCACCCCAAAGCGCTGGTCGGCGCGCTCCGGATCATCGGTCGCGCGCGCCGTGCGGCGCACTATGCGCGCGACTGGGCGATCCTGCGGCACGATCTGGACGTCGATGAAGTGACTATTGCCGCGCTGCTCCTCGACGCGGTCGAGATCATGTGCTGGACTTTCGCGCCGGCGCTGACGCTGCGCGTCTACGAGATCCAGCGGGCAAACCGCTGGCGGCGCAGCGCGGACGCACAACGCGAAGTTTTCGGCTGCACCGCGCAAGACATCCAGATCGGGCTGATCCGGGCGTGGAAGCTTCCCGAGTTGCTGATCATGCTGATGGACGAGGCCCAGGCCGGCAGTCCGCGGGTACGCAACGTGCAACTCGCCGCCGGGTTCGCGCGCCACCTCGCTTCGGGCTGGGACAACGAAGCGCTGCCGGACGACATTGCCGCGATCGAAAAGCTGGTGCACCTCAATCGCGAACAGCTGATTGCACGCCTCGGCGTGCCGCCGGAAGATTCATACCGCTTCTTTTCGCCGGCGACCTGAGCCAGAGCGGACCGGACCGGTGGATAGTCCCTTGGCGCCCATCACCCGCCCGCGCGCGTCTCCAGCGCCTCCCAGCTCGCCAGCGCATCTTCGATTTCCCGCTCCACGGTATCGAGCCGCTCCTTGATCTGCACGGCTTCCTGCGGCGCTTCCTGGTACAGCGCAGGATCCGCCAGGCGCGCTTGCAGCGCCCCCTGCTCCGCCTCCAGCGCCGCAATGCGGTCGGGCAAGGCGTCGAGTTCCCTTTTCTCGTTGAACGACAGTTTGCCGGCCCGCGACGCTGTCGTCGCAGGCATTTTGGGCGCGGGCGGAGCGCTTTTCGCCTGCGTCGCGGCAAGCCGCGCCTGTTCCGCGCCGCGCTCCGCTTCGGCCTGCTTGACTCGCTGCCAGTCGGCATAGCCACCGGCATACTCGCCCCAGCGCCCGTCACCTTCGGCCGCGATCACCTGGGTCACGACATTGTCGAGAAACGCGCGGTCGTGGCTGACGAGGAACAGCGTGCCTTCGTAGGCGGACAGCAACTCCTCGAGCAGATCGAGGGTCTCGATGTCGAGATCGTTCGTCGGTTCGTCGAGCACCAGCACATTGGCCGGTCGCGCGAACAGCCGTGCGAGCAGCAGCCGGTTGCGCTCGCCGCCGGAGAGCGATTTCACCGGCGAACGCGCACGCTGCGGCGCGAACAAAAAATCACCGAGGTAACCGATGACGTGCTTGCGCTCGCCGCCGATCTCGACGAAGTCCGAACCCGGGCTGATGACCTCGGTCAGCGGCAGCTCCGGGTCGAGTTGCTCGCGCAGTTGGTCGAAGTAGGCGACGGTCTGGCGCGTGCCGCGGCGCACCGTCCCGGCGTCCGGGGCGATCTCGCCGAGGATCAGCTTCAGCAGCGTCGTCTTGCCGGCGCCGTTCGGCCCGATCAGCCCGATGCGGTCGCCGCGCAGGATCCGCGTCGAGAAGTCGCGCACGACGACGCGATCGCCGAAGCGTTTTGTCACGTCCATGAGTTCGGCGACCATCTGGCCGCTCTGCTCGCCCTTGTCGACAGCGAGCTTCACGTTGCCGAGCCGGTCGCGCCGCGCGGCGCGGTCGCGGCGCAGCGCCTCGAGCCGCCGCACCCGGCCCTCGTTACGCGTACGCCGCGCCTCGACCCCCTTGCGTATCCACACTTCTTCCTGCGCGAGCACCTTGTCGAATCGCGCGCTCGCTTTCGCCTCGGCGTCGAGTTCCTCCGCCTTGCGCCGCTGATAGTCGCTGAAACGCCCGGGATAGCTCGCGAGTTTGCCGCGATCGAGCTCGATGATGCGGGTTGCCACGTTGTCGAGAAACACGCGGTCGTGGGTAATCACGACGACCGTGCCGCGGAAATCCCGGATCAGCGATTCGAGCCACAGGATACCGTCCAGATCGAGGTGGTTCGTCGGCTCGTCGAGCAACAGCAGATCGGGCTCTGCGACCAGCGCCCGCGCCAGCGACACGCGCTTGACGCCCCCTCCGGACAGGCTCGAAACCAGCGCATCGCCGGGCAGGCCGAGGCGCAGCAGGATCTCGTCGACGCGCTGGTTGAGCCGCCACGCGTCGGCCGCCTCGACCGCGTGCTGCAGCGCCTCGAGCCGCGCCAGCGCCTCTTCGCTCGCCGATTCGGCAACTGCATGCATCGCCGCGTGATACTCGACCAAAAGGCGCGCGGCATCGCCCAGGCCGTCGGCGATTGTTGCGAACACGTCGCGTTCGACGGGGAAATCCGCCTCCTGGGGCACGTACGCCACCTTCAGCCCGGACTGCCGCCATACCGACCCGTCGTCGAGAGCCGACTGTCCCGCCAACACACGCAACAGGCTGGATTTGCCTGAGCCATTTCGCCCGATCAGGGCCACGCGTTCGCCCGCGTCGAGCTGGAACTCCGCATGGGCGAGGAGATCCACGTGCCCGTACGCAAGACAGGCGTTGTCGACAGAAAGCAGCGGCATGGTAAGGGGACTCGTTGGAATGAAAAGCCATTTTACCGGCCTGCTACTATAGCGGCGCATTCGAACATAATGCAGCGCAACATTTTGCAGACAACACCATCGGCGAGGCGGCATGGAAGCATTGTTGGGACGGTTCCGCGAAGAACACAACGACGACCTCGCGCTGTGGGTCGCACTGGTCGATGAGCTGCGCCCGGCCCGCGCGTCCGACACCGAAGCGGCGATCGCGGCATTGCGCGGCCTGACGCACACCCTCGCCGTCCGTCACGACCTTGCAGAAGGCCTGTGCGACGCGTTGATCCGGCTCTTTCGCGAGCGCAGGCAGGTGTCGCTGTACGTCTCGTCCGGCCTGCTGCCGTCGACCGGCTTCTTTTCCGAGACGGCGCGCCGTATTTCCGGCCGGCTGCTGCCCGAAGTGGTCGATACCGACTACATGAAGGACGTGCTGAGCGTGGTCTTCCACCGCACGGATGACGAGGCATGGGTCACCGCGATCCCCGACGCGGACTGGGTCGAGTTCCTGCGCACCGTTTTCGGGTCGACTCCGATCCAGCCCGACAGCACCGAAGAGGGTCACTGGCTTCCGCACGCCGCCGCCGAAATCCTCGAGGCGCTGCGGGTATTGTCGTACCACGTGTCGGCGATCGGGCTGGAGCCCGAGCTGATCCGCGTCGACCCCACACTCGAGGAACACGAATCGCCCTTTCTGGCGCAGAACGAAGAACTGGTGGCCTATCTCGACCACTATCGGCGCGCATGGAAGGACGGCACCGAGTTGATCGAAGACGAAAAGCATCTGCAGGTCATGCTCGACCAGTGCGACGACGTCGTGCTGCGGATCCGCAAGCGCGCGGCGAAGATCGGCACCAGCCTGGCGCTCACGTTCAAGCTCGAACGCCTCCGCCAGCACCTCGACCGGATGGCCGACCTGCTGTTCCTGCTCCATCGGCTGCACGCCGAACGACGCATCGACGCGGTCGCGACGCAGATCGTCGGTGTCTTCAAGCAGCTGGTGCACGCCGAGTGCCGCAAGAACAAGCTCTCCGACTACTGGGGGCAGAACGTCGAGTTGCTGTCGATGCGCATGACCGAAAGCGCAAGCAAGACTGGCGAGCACTACATTACCTCGACCCGCCGCGAATACTTCGGCATTCTCGGCTCGGCAGCGCTCGGCGGGCTGATCATCGCAGTGATGACGGGCCTGAAGATCGTGCTGGGTCGCCAGGGTTTCGCGCCCATGACCGAGGCCCTGGCGTTTTGCCTCAACTACGGCATCGGCTTCGTCCTCATCCACATTCTCGGCGGCACGGTCGCGACCAAGCAGCCTGCGATGACGGCCAACGCGATCGCCGCTTCCATCGGCGAAACGCAGGGCAAGAACAGCAACCTCGAGAACCTCGTGGAGCTCATCGCGCGCACTGTGCGCAGCCAGCTTGCCGCAATCCTCGGCAACATCGGCGTCGCGATTCCGATGGCGATGCTGGTGGCGATCGGGATCCACTCGCTTACCGGCGATCCGTTCACCGACGCGGGCAAGGCGCGCGAACTGCTCAACCAGGTCGATCCCGTCAGCGGAGCGGTCCTGTTCGCGGCAATCGCCGGTTTCTGCCTGTTCCTGTCCGGGCTGATCGCGGGCTACTACGACAATCTGTCGGCATACGAACGCATTCCGCAGCGGCTGTTGCAGCTGCGCTGGCCTCGCCGGGTGTTCGGCATCGCGCGCATGCAGCGCGTCGCCACCTATGTCGAGAACAACCTCGGCGCGCTGGCCGCAAATTTCTTCTTCGGCTTCCTGCTCGGCGGGGTGACGGCGCTCGGGGTCCTGTTCGGCCTGCCGCTGGACATCCGCCACATCGCATTCTCGTCTGCGTACGTCGGCTACGCTGCCGTCGGCATGGACTTCACGTTGAGCTGGCAACTTGCCGCGCTGTCGGCAGCGGGTATCGCGCTCATCGGACTGACGAACCTCGGGGTCAGCTTCGCGCTGACCCTCTATGTCGCGCTGCGCGCGCGCCGCATCACCTTCGCGCAGGGACGCGAGCTGGGGAAAATGATCGTCCGGCGCTTCGTCTCGCGTCCCCGCGATTTCCTGCTACCGCCTCCCTCGACGGTGCAGGCCGAAGAGCAGCATGGAGAAGCGCCGCTTCCCCAGTATGAACCGCACAATGACCACGCCACCCACAAAATCCACGGAAACGGCAAAGGCGTGCTTGGTCGCCGGCGCTCGAACGGCTAGAATTGCGCGCTCTCCTCGTAGTTCAATGGATAGAACGAGCGCCTCCTAAGCGCTAGATGTGAGTTCGATTCTCGCCGAGGAGACCACTTCGCAACCTCCTGCAACGCCCGGGGGGGCGGGTTGCCACGTCACTCCAGCCCTTTCAGCAGCGCCTTCAGGTACTCCACGGGAATCGCGTAGCTGATGCCCGACGGGTCGCTCAGAATGTTTTCCTTCGTGGACTTGACGAACACCATGTTGATCACCCCGATGAGTCGCCCCGTCTCGGAATCGAATACCGGGCTTCCGCTGTTTCCGGGGTAGGTCGTCGCGTCGAGCTGATAAATGCGGAACGGGTCGTTCGACAGGCGGCGGATCAGCGCCTGATTGAGATGCTGCGCGCGTAGCTGCGGAATCCCGATCGGCGTGATCGCGGCGACGATGCCGCGGTGCGTCACGGGCGACAGTCCCAGGACGCTGCCGATCGGAAAACCGGTCAGGGCGATGCTCTGACCTTCGCGGACGCTGTCGGAAGACTCGTCGATGGACAGGGAAGGCAGCGGCGGCCCGCCCTCGAGCCGCAACACCGCCAGATCGTGGTTTTTGTCGACCGCAAGCTTGCTGACCCTGCGGACGGTGGTCTGCCGCTCGCCGGGAACTGCCACCGCGAGCGCTTCCATCTGATCATCGGCCAACGCATCGGGCACGACGTGCGCATTGGTCGCGATCATCATCCCGTCACCGACAGCAAAACCGGTGCCGAGGAACTTGAAGGCAGGAGCGCGGGTGCGCTGGAAGGTGCCCACCGCAACCACCGAGGGCTTGATGCGCGACACGGTATCGACCAGGTCTGCCACCGCCGGGAGCGAAATCAGCATTGCAATGGCCGTGGTTGCGGCGACAATGAGGCTGCGCCGAAGCGCACGGTTCGCCGCGCTGAAATTCATGTATCGCTTGCTCCCTCACTTGCCGACTGCCCTGCCGGCATCATTGCACTGGGCCGTGCGATCCGGCTGTCGAACGGATGCTCCCGTCGCGCCACGAAGTTCAATATACGGGCCACATAGGCCCGCGTTTCAGGGTAAGGCGGCACGCCGCGGTACCGGTCGACCGCGCCTTCGCCTGCATTGTAGCCGGCAGCCGCGAGCGCGATGTCACCGCGAAAATACGCGAGCAACCAGCGCAAATAGGCGAGGCCTCCCTTGATGTTTTCGCGCGGATCGAACGGATCGCGGACGTTGAAGCGTGCTGCCGTATCCGGAATCAGCTGCATGACGCCCATTGCATTCTTCGGCGAGACGGCTCCCGCATCGAGGCGCGACTCGGCGACCGCGATCGCCAGCGCAAAGCGGGGGCTGATCTGATAGGTGGGCGCGAGCTCGATGATCATGCGGGCAACGCGCTGCCGTTCGGCTGAAAGCGACTGGATGTGAGCCTCCGGACTCCATCCGTGATCATCGAGTGCGACAACCGGCGCGGCGTTCAGGCATGAAGGGATCTGCCCGCTGTGACCATCGGTGAAGCGCAGCATCCGCTGTGCCTGCACATCACCGCGGGCGGCCGCCATCGCAAACAGGGTTCCGGCATATGCATCATCGCGGCGCATCCCTCGTCCGTTGGCATACATCCAGCCGAGGGCGTACATCGCCTCGGCATTGCCGAGCCGCGCCGCCTCGCAATAATGCGCGACTGCACGGGCGGGATTGCGTGGCACGCCTTCGCCATGTTCGTGGGCGACACCCTGCTCGACAAGATAGCGTGCATGCGCCGCGATCGCGAGCTTTGCGCCAGTGGGGCCCTGCTCCTTGCGCTCGACGGCATATGCCGGCGCCACAGTGCCGGCCGCGAGGACGAAAAGCAGCGCTGCACGACAGCGATCATTGCGGAGTTTGTGGCGTTTCATCATCCCCCCAATGGCATTGGCCCGGCTGCCGATACAGGTGTTCTAGCAGATGCTCCTAGAGTCGCCAAACCGTTACACCCGCTCTAGCCAGTGCGTCCGCGTCATAGGATGATTTCACGTCGGAGAAAACGCCGCCCGGGAGGAGCTTGCCTGCGAACTCATCCAGGCGCATATCGAGATAGGCCGCATGGGAAACGGCGGCCACCATTGCCGCCGCCTTCGGCAGCGCCTCCCACGGCACGAGACGAATGCCATATTCGTGGCCGGCCTCCGCGGGCGCAGCGACAGGATCATGGACATGCACGCTGCAACCGAAGCTCTCAAGTTCGCGGATCACGTCGATGACCTTGCTGTTGCGCAGATCCGGGCAATTTTCCTTGAACGTGAGCCCCAGCACGATGACATCGCAGCCCCTGATCGAGTGCCCCGCCTGGATCATCTGTTTCACGGTTTGTTCGGCGACATATTTCCCCATGCTGTCGTTGATGCGGCGGCCGGCGAGAATGACCTGCGGATGATGGCCGAGCATTTCGGCCTTGTGCGTCAGGTAATAGGGGTCGACTCCGATGCAGTGGCCGCCGACGAGGCCGGGCCGGAACGGCAGAAAGTTCCACTTCGTCCCGGCAGCTTGCAGCACTTCGGTGGTATCGATGCCGATCTTGTGGAAAATCACCGCAAGTTCGTTCATCAGCGCGATATTGAGATCACGTTGCGTATTTTCGATGACCTTCGCGGCCTCGGCGACCTTGATGGAACTCGCCGGATAAACCCCGGCGCTTATGATTGCGCCATAGACTTCCTTGACCTTCTCCAGCGTCTGCGGCGTATCGCCCGAAACGACCTTGACGATTTTCGTCACCGTGCGCTCCTTGTCGCCCGGATTGATGCGCTCGGGTGAATAACCGACAAAGAAATCCTTCTTCCACTTCAGACCCGATTCCCGCTCGATGATCGGAATGCAGACCTCTTCCGTCGCACCCGGATAAACGGTGGATTCAAACACGACGACCGCGCCGCGCTTGAGATTGCGGCCCACCGTTTCCGACGACCGGATCAATGGCGTGAAATCCGGCTTGTGAGCAGTGTCGACCGGCGTTGGCACGGCCACGACGATGAAGTCCGCCTCGCGGATGGAAGCCGGATCGGAATGACAACCGAGATGAATCGCAGCGCGAAGATCCTCCGACGACACTTCCCCGGTCGGATCGACGAAGTCGCGGTAGGCCGCGACCTTGTCGGCCGAGAGGTCGAAGCCAATCGTCTTGAATTTCTTACCGAACTCGACCGCAAGGGGCAGCCCGACGTAGCCAAGGCCGATCACGGCGATAATGGTCATGAATGCGAGTCCTTAAAGGTTTCCGATATACCGGCGCCTGAATGCTCGCGACCTTACAACCCTTGCTTCAGTTTGGTCGCTTCCGCATGCAACGAACTCCCCGCAGGCGCCTGCCCGAGCAGATTGTCGAGTTCCTTGCGCGCGTCGTCCTTGCGATCGGCTTTGAGGTAGGCCTTCGCCAGATTCAGCCGGAGCACCCCGGTCCCCGGAGACAGTCCGACAGCCTTGCGAAGATTTTCGAGGCCCTCGTCGCGTTGGCCGCGCTCCACCTGAAGCATACCCAGCGTGTCAAGAATCGCCGGGTTATCGGGCGCCAGTTTCAGCGCCCGCTCGGCCAGCGCGAGCGCCTCCGGATCCTTGCGCTGCCCCGCGATCCATGCCAGGTTGTTCAGCACCTGAGCATTGTCCGGGCTTAACTCATCCACCTTGTGAAATAGCTTTTCGGCCTCGTCAAGCCGCCGCTCTGCAAGGGCCCGCCCGGCAAGATAGCTGCGCAATACCACGTCCTTCGGGTGGGTGCGGAGCCAGTCGGCAGCCGTCTTCGCCGCATCCGGTGCCTTGCCGGCCAACACTTGTGCGGCATGCAACTTGGCAGCAGTTTGAGCCGAGGCCTCAAGCTCGAGCGCCTTGCGATATGCCTGCACGGCCGGCTCCCAGTTGGCACTGGCGGCGTGGATCTGACCTTCAAGAAGCGGACCGGCCGCCGCCTTCGGACGCTGCTTCTGAACGGTTGCCGAAATTTTCAGCGCCTCATCCGTCCGCTTGTCTTCGGCCAGCAGCGAAGCAAGGCGCTGCTGGGCTTCGAACATGTCCGGCTTATGCTCGAGCGCCCGGCGCAGCGACCGCTCGGCCCCCGGACGGTCCTTCGCAAACCGTTGCATATCCGATACTTCGACCAGCGATGCGGGAGATTGCGAGACCAGATCAGATAACTTGTTCAGTGAGGAGACCGCCTGCTGATGATCGTCCGCTGCCAGTTGGGCCCGTGCCAACATACTGATCGCCTGTGGATCACTGGCGTGGCCGGCTGCGGTTTCCTGCGCGATCAAGAGCGCCTTTTTCGCGTCATTGCTTCCAAGGTAATAGCGCACCAGTGCAAGCTTCGGTGCAAGCGCAGCCGGATTCGCACCGGCTGCACGGTCGAGCACCGGCAACACTTCGGCTGGTTTCGCCCCGATGCGGGGTAGCAGATCGGCAAGCAACAAGTGTGCTTCGACATTTTTCGGATTGGCCGCGACGATCTTTTCGAAGCGTTTTCGGGCGTCGTCGGGGCGCCCCTCCCCAATATCCATCCGCGCGAGATTTGCCGCCGCGGCCACGGAATCAGGATTCAGTTCGAGGGCTTTTTCGAAGGCCGCGCGAGCCCCTGCAGCGTCCTTCCGGGCAAGCAGAATCCCCCCCTTGAGCACATGAGTCTGCGGGTTATTCGGCTGCTTGGCTTCGAGTTGCTGCTGCGCAGCCGCCGCCTTGTCGAGTTCGCCGCGGCGAAGGTGCGCAAGAATCATGATGACATCGGCATGGCCCGTATCGGACTCGAGGTTCGATGCCGCTTCGAGATCGGCGAAAGCCTCGCTGGTGTCCCCACCCAGCAACTTCGACACCCCGAGCCGAGTCCGCGCCATCGCGTTCTCCGGTTCGGTGGCCACTACCTTGGCAAAATGCTCCGCTGCACGGTCAAGATCGCCATTGGCCACGAGGATCCGCCCGGCCAGGCCCATCGTCGCGCTATCTACGGACGGTGCGTCCAGCAGCGGTTGCAGGGTCGTCAGCGCACGACCCGGCTCTTTGGATGCCAGCAGCGACATCGCAAGCATGCGACGCGCCAGCGGCTGTTCCGGAGCCCGCGCCAGAATCACCCTCAGTTGCTCCTGGGCCAGAACGTGTTGATTCAGGCGGATGTGGATGACGCCGGCGAGCAGGCGCGCGGGCAGATAATCCGGAGCCAGACGCACCGCCTCGGTAACGTTGTCGCGTGCCTCGTCAAGTTTGTTGTTCCGCAGATCCACCAGCGCCTGGAGGTAGCGTGTCGAAGAATGGCGGGGCGCAATTTTCTTCATCGCGTCGAGATGCGGCACCGCTTCGTCTTCCCGGTTTTCCCGCAGCAACATCGATACGAGCGCGAAGCGGTAGTTCACCGCATTCGGCCGAGCCTTGACCGCCTTCTCGAGGGCGGCCACTGCGCCTGGAATATCATTCCTCGCCAGCAACACATCAGCTCGAACGGCATGAGCATCGGCAGCGTCCGGCTCTGCCACAATGGCGGCATCGGCGTCGGCGAGCGCTGCGTCAAGCTCTCCAGCGAACAGCTTTACCTGCGCCATGCCCACCCGTGCGGGCACATTGGACGGATCGGTCGCCGCCGCGGCCTCATACGCCGCCCGCGCCTTTTCGACGTCCCCCTTGGCGAAATGTGCACCACCCACCGCACCGAGCAGCGCGGCTTGTCCGGCACGATCGTCGAGCGTCTTACCCTCGAACTCCTTCAGCACCTGATCGAATTCGCCGGACAGCACGAGGGCTCGCGCGAGCAGCGGACTGACCTGCGCGTCCGGATAGCCGCGTTCGGCAGCCCGGCGCAAATCCTTCACCGCGCCCGCAAGGTCGCCCTGTTGGAGGTTTACGCGCCCCAGAAGAAAGCGCGCCTCTGCCAGGTTCCCGTCTTTCTGGAGCGCATTCTTCAATTGAATCGCCGCCGCATCAGGGTCGTTCTTGGCGAGATAATCCTTCGCGGAGCGGAGCATGGTTTCCGGGTCATCACTGCAGGCCGTCAACAGCGCAGCGCTTAGGGCGACGACAACAATTCGGCGAACGGTTGCACCTGAGGTCTTCCGATTGGGCACGGTCAGTTCTCCTTCTTCAAACCGAAACGGTTCATGAGGTCGTAAAGCGATGGGCGGCTCACGCCGAGAATGTCCGCCGCGCGGGCAATATTGCCGTTGGTGCGCGCCAGCACCCGCACCACGGCGCGCCGTTCCGCCTCGTCGCGCACCTGTCGCAGGTTGAGGTGCTGCAGATCGGGATCGACGCTGTCCAGACCCAGATCGTCGGACGTGATGCGGCTTCCCTCGGCCATGATGACGGCACGCTTGAGACAGTTTTCCAGCTCCCGCACGTTGCCCGGCCAGCGATGCGATTCGATTGCCGCCACCGCGTCGTCGCCCAAGTGCATCGTTCCCCGTCCGTTGGCTTGCGCGAAGCGCTGCACGAAGGCATGCGCGAGAAGCACCGCGTCGCCGTCCCGGTCGCGCAACGGCGGGATTTCGATGACGATTTCGGCGAGCCGGTAATAAAGGTCCTCGCGGAACAGGCCCGCGCTGATCTGCGCCTTCAAGTCGCGGTGCGTCGCGCACACGATCCGCACGTCGACCGGAATCTCTTCCCTGCCGCCGATCCTCTCGATGACCCGCTCCTGCAGGAAACGCAGCAGCTTTGCCTGCAGCGCCATCGGCAGGTCACCAATCTCGTCAAGGAAAAAAGTCCCCTTGTGCGCAGCTTCGATCTTGCCCTGCGTCTGTTTCACGGCCCCGGTAAAGGCCCCTTTCTCGTAGCCGAACAGTTCGCTTTCGAGCAGCGTTTCCGGGATGGCGGCACAGTTGATCGCGACAAAGCGCTCCTTTGCGCGCGTCGACATCGCATGCAGGCCGCGCGCCAGGATTTCCTTGCCGGTACCGCTCTCTCCGAGCAGCGCGATCGTCACGTTCGCCGGCGCCACTTTCTCGACGGTGCGGCAGACCTTGAGCATTGCCGAATCCCGCGTGAGGACAGCGGACAGGCTGGTTCCCTGGAGCGTCGCCAAACGCAGGTTTTCCATTTGCAGGTCGTGCAGGCGAAAAGCGCGATCGATCGTCAGGCCGAGCAACTCGGGTTCAAAAGGCTTGCCGAAGAAATCATAGGCGCCCATGGCGACGGCCTTCACCGCGTTTTCGCGCTCATGCTGCCCGGTCAGGACGATGATTTTGGTATCGGGGGCCAGCGCGAGCATCTCGCCCAGCAGGCGAAACCCCTCAACGCCGTCATCGGGCGCGGGGGGCAGCCCGAGATCCATCGTCACCACCGCCGGTTCATGACGTCTCAATTGCGTGATCGCGCTTTCCCGATCACTCGCGACAACTGTCTCGAAAGCGTCGAAAGCCCAGCGCATCTGTTTCTGAAGTGCCGGATCGTCCTCGACGATCAGCAGCGTACGCCGCTTGTCATTCATGATTTTCGCGTACCCTTTCCCGTGTAACTGGCAAATCCGGATCGGCCCGGGCAGAAACGGGCAATACCACGGTCACGCAGGTACCGCGCCCCGCTTCACTGTCAAAATGAATGCGGCCTCCCAGTTCATGAATGTACTGCTGGGTCTCGTAGACCCCAATACCCATTCCCGTGGATTTACTTGTGTGAAATGGCTTGAACAGACGCTCTTTCATGAACTCGGGCGTCATCCCGCAGCCGGTATCCTCGACCGCTACACGGGCCGAGGACGGGTCCGGCATATCGACCCTTATTGTCACCTTGCCATCGTCCTGCGTCGCATCGAGCGCGTTCTGCACGAGATGCCCGATCACGCGCTCGAGCCGTTCGGGATGCGCCTGGACTTCGAGCCGGTGATCGCGGTCCGCGAACACCTCCACCGTCGGCTGCTGATGGCGCTTCGTCGCCTGGATACGATCGGCCAGCGCACAAAGATCGACCCGCTTGTGCGGATCGATCGAACGCTTTTCCTGCAATTGCGCCATCAGCGCGCGCATGCGCGATTCGACATGCGCGACCGTGTCGAGCATGTCTTCCTGGAACGCCGGATTGTGTTTGTGGCGCTCGGCGTTGCGAAGCATCAGCGACAACTGGGCGACGAGATTCTTCAGGTCATGAACAACGAACGCCGACATGCGGTTGAAGGAGTCGAACTTGCGCGATTCCAGCAAGGCTTCAGTCACCTGCATCCGGGCGAGATAGCTGGCGGCCTGGCGCTGTGCCGTCTTGAGCAGGTCGAGCACTTCCCAGTCGACCTCGAACGCGGTGCGAGGTGAATTGAGCACCACGAAGCCGACCAGTGCGCCCGACGACTTGAGCGGCACGACGAGCCACGCATCGGGTATCGCGGACAGCCACGTCGGCAACACCAGGCCGTCGTAATGGGCGGGACGGGAACGGAACTCCTCGAGATTGATGATCCATTCGCGCTCGTCGAGAAAACGGCATAGAGCGCTGCCATCATCCTCGGAAGCGTTCGAAGCCCCTTGATTGAGGCGCGCGTTGACCGAGAAGCGGCCGCTCGCGTCCTTCAGCCAGAGCGTTCCGCCAGAACTCTCGACCAGATCCGAAAGGGCCTTTATGACCGATTGCCCGAGATCCAGCGCGCCGCCGGCGGACGAGAGCGCCTGCGTGAAGCGCAACCATTCGTTGCGATAATCGTAGCGGTAGGGGAACAGGTGCTTGTTGATGAACACTCTCAGGCGGGCACGCTGCGACCCCGAGAAGAGGAAAACGAGCAGCAGCAGGAACCCGGCGAACAGCAGGGCCAGCTGCAGGGCTCTGCCCCAGTTCCCGCCAAAATAGCGGACGTAGTATCCGGCTGCGGCGATTACCAGTAGGTACAGGCCCGACACCGCGAGCGCGGTGGAATGGAACGCCATTTCCCGTGATACCGAGATCCGCAGCGTCCACGACGGCGTACGCGCCGCTGAAACCGCGACCAGGGGAATCACCAGAGCATGGGCGATGCCACGCACCCCCCACACATCGGGATCGAGGCGGCCGAACAGGAATCCGTCGGCGAACAGGTACAGTTCGAACACATAGCCTGCGGCGAGGCCGAGGCACAACGGTTTCAGTCCCCAGCGCGATTCCGCCGGTATCGCACGAAAAAGCTGCTCGACGAGCACCAGGCCGAACACCGCAGCCACCAGAAAGGCGGCGAGCATCAGGTTTGCCGGCTTGAGATCGACGGGCAGATCGAGGCCGGAAAGCACTACCGCGATCAACTCGGCGGCGACCACGAGCGCCGCGAACCCTATCGGCCACCGCAGCCGTTTTCCCCCCAGGGGACGCAGCAACACAAGCAGGAACGCAAACCAGCAGGCGCTGCGGAAGACGTCCAGCACCGCGGTCAGCAGGGCCAGCCACGCGCTCGGATAGAGGACGAGAAAGGTGCTCGCGAGCGCCCACGATGCGCTGCTGCCCACGGCAAGAAGCAGAAAGCCGCCGGGAATGCCGCCGAGCCACGCGAGCAGAAGGTATAGACCGAAAAGAAGGTAAGCCCCAGCGGCCCCACCGTAGCCCCACACCGCGACGTCGGACAACTCGACACCCATCAGCCCCCCCAAGAGCAAGTCGTCTCGTCAACAACAGGACACGGATTCTCGCCCTCCGCCGTGTCTGCGAAAGTCGCCAGCCGATATCCGGTCAGTGTGCACCCTCTCCGGTCAGGACGACCCTGACCGTTTCGAACAGTACGAGGGTATCGAGCACGATGGTGTGGTTCTTCACGTAATACAAATCGTATTGCAGCTTCTGAACGGCATCGTCCACCGAAGCGCCATACTGGTATCGAACCTGCGCCCAGCCGGTGACGCCCGGCTTCACGCAGTGGCGAACGGCATAGAACGGGATCTCCTGAGCCAGTTGATCGACGAAGAACGGGCGCTCCGGGCGCGGCCCGACGAGGCTCATTTCGCCTTTCAGTACGTTGAAAATCTGCGGAAGCTCGTCGATGCGCAGCTTGCGGATCACCCTCCCCACCCGAGTCACCCTGTCGTCCCCGGATACCGCCCAGCGCGGCTTGCCGTCCTTTTCGGCGTCGCGCCGCATGCTGCGAAACTTGATAACGCGAAACACCCGTCCGCCCAGTCCGACCCGCTCCTGCCGATAGAAGATCGGCGCGCCGTCCTCCAGCGCGATCAGCAGCGCGGTGACCGTCATCACCGGGAGGGCGGCCAGCAACAGGATCGAGGATGCGGCGAGGTCGAAGCAGCGTTTCACGAACGCGCGGGCAAAGCCCTGCCTGAAGCCATCGCCATATATCAGCCAGCTGGCCTTCAGCGAATCGATGCGGACCTGCCCCTGCACGCGCTCGAAGAAGGATGACAGATCCAGCACCCGGACGCCCCACACCTTGCAGTCGAGCAGTTCACGAATCGGAAGGACGCCCCCCCGGCGTTCCCGCACTGCGACGATCACCTCGTTCACCCGAAGCTGCCGGACGGTCTGAAGAAGATCCTTGCAATCGAGGACGCGGCCCCGGTCGACGTCGATCGAATCTTCCCCTTCGACAGCGTAAAAGCCGACTACCTGCATGCCGCTGCGCAGGGGAGTACCGAGCGATCGCTCCACGGTCACCGCATCTGCGCCGGTACCGATGATCAGCACGCGCGGGGCGAACATCGAAGTCGCCCAGTGACGGTTGATCACTGCCCGCATCAGAAGGACCAGGCCGAGCAACAGCATTACCGAGATCTGCATCGCTTCGGATGCAAAATAGTTCCACGGAAGCACGAGGAACACCCCGAATGCTATCGGGATACTCACGACGATCGAGATCAGAACGCGGCCTACCATGGTGCGCGTCGATCGCTCCTCTTCGGACGGCCGGTACAGCCCCATCGCGCTGTTCAGCAGGATCATCGCAATCGCGAAAAGCAGCGCTGAAGGCACGATGACGCGCCAGTCGACTACGCCCCCCTGCACCTGCACCGCGACTGCAAATATCACCGCTATGAAAAGCACGAGGGCATCGAAGATGACCTGTTGCAGGACGTGGGACGGAAAATAGTGACTGAAGACTTTTAGCATCGGCACACCCCAGATTACCCGAGCAATTGCAATCTTCTGATCCCGAAAAGATTCCTCTCTTCGGGACCCGAGACACGTATCTACCGCGACTCCGCGACTTCATCCACGCTACGCTCGTCCATACGATAATCCCTACGGAGCGGCATGTACATCAGCTTTGCATAGCTGCGACATTTCACCCCTTTTCGATGTCGCAGTGGCGTCGCCCGGCGCGCAACGCGGACTGCGGCAACGCAGTGGCCCGACGCCATGCGCTGCCTGCAGCCACGTCATTCGGTCTACGGGGCTCATGCACCGCACTCGCCGAATCGACTGTCAGCGCTGAACTGCCCGGCGCAGCTCTGCGGCGATCCGATCCACCGCGTACGTGGCTTCCGGAAAAAACTGTCCCAGCGTGATGAAACCATGGACCACGCCGTCGACCGCGACGTGTTCGACCTCCCCGCCCTCCGCTCGTACCCGCTCTGCAAATGCCATGCAATCGTCTGCAAGGGGATCGCACTCCGCCGTGACGAGAAGGATCGGGGGCAATCCAGCCAATGACGGCGCACGCATCGGCGATGCACGCCAGTCCTCTTCATCGCCTGCGGGAAGGTAATGGCCGTAAAACCATTCGAGGCTCTCCCGGTCGAGGAGATACCCCTGGTCGAAAAGTTGCCGCGACGGCCGATCGCTGGCGATCTCGGTGCTCGGATAGACCAGAAACATGAACCGAATGGTGACACTCGCCCGTTCACGGGCCAGGAGCGCTCCGACAATCGAAAGGTTTCCGCCCGCACTATCCCCTCCCAAGGCAATACGCCCGCGGTCTATGCCCAGCAGCGACGCCTGTTCTGCCGCCCACTCAATAGAAAAAATAGCATCCTCGACGGCGGCCGGAAAGGGGTTCTCGGGCGCGAGTCGATAGTCAATCGACAACACCGCGCAACCCGAGCCGTTCGCCAGCTCACGACAAAGAACGTCATAACTTTCGAGGTCACCAACGCACCACCCGCCGCCGTGAAAGTAGATCAGCAGCGGAAGCTCGTCGTCCCCGGGGCTATCCAGCGGCCGGTACAGGCGCGCGTTCAACGTGCTCCCGTCTGCACGCGTCATCGCCACTTCGACCGTTGCCGCAACGGCCGGAGAAGGCAGACCGAATGCCCATTGCAACTTCCGGAATGAATGTCGCGCCTGATCGACGGACAGCTCGTGAAAACGCGGGGCGCCGACACGGTAGACCATGTCCAGCAGTGCCTTGGCCTGGGATGAGAGGGGCATGTGCAGAATCCGGGGCCAGGCAGGGCTGAACCCCGATATGAAAATCAGGAGGCCCCGATTCTAACCGGAGAGCAGTGACACGAACGGAGAATGGAAACCGACGGTTAATGTTCGATCGGGACGATGCGAGCACCGGACTGCCGCAGGATGAGTTCCATCGCCCTACGGTCGGTGTTCGATGCGAGTTCCACCCTCAGCACGCACGCCCCGATATGCGCCATGTCGGCAACGTCCGGCAATTCCTCGCCTGGACCCTGCCCCGGCTGATTCGAATACGTTTGACCGGGAAATTCGGCGGCGACGCTGTCAGCGGTGAGATCCGTGCTGATGGCAATGCAGTTTTCCGCTATGCCGGCTTGCAGAAGGCGCGACTTCGCCTCTTCCGCCTCGCCCGGGCTGGCGAACACCCCCGTCATTACGGTATTGCGTGTCATCTTCGACTCCTTGTTCATCGCGAGGCCAGAAACGCTTTCGCATGAGCGAGTTCGGGGCGCCCGGCATCCCGGGCATCGGGGGCAATGCGATCAGTTCGCCGGATCCTCCTTGCCGCCCTCCTTGAAAGCCGGATTCGAATGGTCGTTCGCCTGCCCCGGGAGCGGCGTGGGGGGCGCGGTCTCTTTCGCCGGATCCGGTTCCGGGAGCGGGGGAGTCGGGGTCACCGGCAGCGGCGCGTTTTCCTGCTGGGCGGGCGGCTGGGCGGGGACGTCGGGGGGCGCATCCTCTTTCTTCTCGCATCCGGCGACGAACAGTGCCGCAGCGATGACGAGCGGTATGAAGTACCTCATGTTCCGCATCCTTCGAGAATGTCTCGTTTATTCTTAGCATCCGCTGTCGTCCGTCGCCAGCCGCAAGGCGACGTGCTGCGGTGAGTGGCGTGCGCATTGAAGCGACGCAGCCGCACGAGATCGTGCGGCTGCGTTCCCTCCCCCCGCCCGTCCGGAACCCGATCAGTGGCGTTCGGCAGACGGAGGGGGCGTGGTGCGACCGCGAAAGGCGATCAGGCGTTGCGCGGTTTGCGCGGCGCGCGTCGTCGCGGGGCAGCGGCGGCCTTGTCGCCGTCTGGCGTGCGGCCGCTGTCGCTATCCTGCGCGGCCTGCGATTCGGCCGCCGGAAGACCGCTCGTGACCGCTTGTTGCGGCTCCGCCGTCATGGCGACCGGCGCGGGCGATGCAGGCTCGTTCATACCGGCCGGCGGGGACTCCGCTGCCGCGCCCGCGGACGTCGGTGCCACCTCGGTGGCGTTCGGGCGCGCACGCCGGAACAGCGACTTGATGCGCTCGAATCGATCCGCAGCGTGCGCGCTGAGGTCGCCGCTGGCGGCCAGCACGTGTTCGATCTGCTTCAGGTGGGCATCGATCTCGGCGGCGCTCTGTCCTTTGAGCAAGGCCGGAATCGCCTCCAGCGCCGCCTCGCGGTCGTGCTTGAGGATGAAGAACTGCTCGCGCAACAGGTGCTTGAAGTCGGCCAGCTTGAGGCCCGGCTCGAGTTCCGCACGCGACGCACGCATCCGCTTGAAATTGCGCTCGTCGGTTGCGGGGGCTCCGCCCAGAACGTAGATGGTCGAGCGCATCATGGCCTCGTGACTGCCACCCTCTGCAACACGGGCGTGAAGCTCGGCCTGACGGCGCTCGATGAAACGACGATGCTCCAGTTCGGTGCCGGGACGCCGGCGGTGGGCCTGCCCGTCGGCGCGCAGGCCGACGAGAACCTGCAGCAGCGGCTGGCCATAGATATCCAGGAAAAGCTGCTCGCTGGCCTTGTCGCGCAGGTCGCGCCAAGTGTCGAGACCGCGGGCGATCTGCTCGGAAATGAGAGTCTCGGCCCTGCGGAAGACGTTGTCCTCGCCGACCGGATGGCGGTCGGCCCGCACTTTCTCGGCGAGCGACGGCAGCGACAGGGTGAGCGGGTTGCGGTCGGAAAGCAGGCGGTAGCCGAGACGGTTCGGATGCATGCGCCGCATCCATTTGGCCGACGAGGGGGTCGACAGCGCGCGCGCCCAAGGCTGCAAGAACAGGCGATAGAGGCCCAGGTTGATCTCGGAGATGCGGGCGACCGTGGCGAAACGCGCTTCATCGTCGGGCCGATGCCCGATCTCCCGGTCGAGTTCCGCGACCGTGCGCGGCGTGAACTCCAGCAGGTACTCGCGCTCGATCAGCCCGGCATCGGCGCGCTCATCGGCGCGCGAAATCGACGTCTCGTAGAGTCCCGGCGGCAGCACGTCGATGTAGTCCATGTTGGCGGTGAACTCGGTGTGCTCCTTACGCGAGACGCTGCCCGAGACGAAGATGCCCAAGTGACCGGTGCTGTCGTGCACGCAGTAAACAATCGTCTGCTCGTTGGCGATGATGCCGTCAACCCCTTCATAGAGGTCGCGCACCCAGCCCAGGGCCTGGGGCGGCGGAGTGATGTCGTCACCCCGCGAGCAGAACACCACGACCGGCGAACGCACGTTGCGCAAGTCGATGCGCCGCCCGTCGGAGGTCATGAGCTGGGCGGTCGAAAGACGGTTGCCGATGAACAGGTTATCGACGATGTACTGGATCTCCTGGCCGCCGAGCACCACGTGCCCCCCCCACCAGCGCTCGAACTCCAGGTAACGCACAGCCTCGGTATCCACGTTCGCGAACACCCGGTACTGCTTGGTCCACCACGTGTTGGCCGGGTTGAGGTTTTCGAAGTTCTGCACCAGCCAGGCGCCGTCGAACAGCCCGTTGCCCAGATCGCTCAACAGCGCCGTCATCCAGCTGCCGCCGGACAGGCCGCCGGTGTAGCGCATCGGCGCCTTGCCACGTTCGCCCGCCCAGTACGAAAGCGGCGAACCGGCGATAAGGATCGGGCCGAACAGGTCCGGCTCCAGCGCCGCGGCCATCATGATCTGCCAGCCGGCCTGGCAATTGCCCACGACCATCGGCTTTTCCGCGGTTTCCGGATGACGTTCGATGACGCGGCGCAGGAACGCGATCTCTGCCTCGACCACGTCTTCCACGGACTGACCCGGTTCGGGATAGGGCAGAAAACCGACGAAGTAGCACGGGTGCCCGGCGCGCAGCGCGACGCCGATCTCGCTGTCGGGCTTGAAGCCGCCGATGCCCGGGCCGTGCCCGGCGCGCGGGTCGACGACGACGAAAGGCCGCCTCAGCGGGTCGATCTCGATGCCCGCCGGAGGCAGGACCCGCATCAGTTCATAGTTCACCGGCCGCGGCAATTCGCGGCCGTCCATCAGCACCTCGGTCTCGAAGCCCAGCACGCTGGGCTTGGTCTTCTCAATATGCTCGAGGTACTGGTTGCCACGATGGCGCATCACGTCCATGAACAGCACGCTGCGCTCGACTGCATCCCGCCAGTAGTCAAACGCGGACCGTGCGAAACCGAACGGATCCATCAGGGGCAGTGTCGCTGCCGAAGGTACCGGTATCGGGAAATTCATTCTGAACTCCATGTGTTGCCGTGGCGGATGGCAAGCGCCATGCTCCACGAAAGTCTAATCTGCTGCCCGGCCTCGTAAGCCGGGCCATGCCAGCGCTACGTGACACCCGGAAGTGGGAAGTATTCCAGGCGCCCGCGGTCACTCCTGGCGTCGCACCGACAACGACCGAAGGACGCGGTCGCGGCTGGCGTTTCCCTAGCTTGCTTTATTGCCCGACGCCCACGGGCAGCAATGTTCCGCCTACCAGCTCCAGCCGTCTACCAGGACGTCGCATTCCCTGGGCGAGATTTGTCGAAAGTGCTCGCGCCAGCCCTGCGTATGCCAAAATCCGTGCGTTCCCTCGTCCAAATCTGCTACAACCCTCCATCCCCTCTTTCCTGTCCGTCACGGAACCTTTGCCATGGCCGCAACCACCCTGCTCGCGCTGATCGACGATCATTCCGAGCATCCTGGACGATGTCGCCAGCTGGCCAATTGCCCGGCAGACCGGCAAGGGCTAGGATTTATTCATTCAAGTCGCATGGCCGGGGGAGACTGCAATGCGTTCGACGATGCGCGTTTTCGCCATTCCTGCCCCGTGCGTGCGGGCATGGGCAGCCGACCGAGCGTGACGCCCCGTCGATAGGAGGCCGGATCATGAGTCACAAACACCGGGCCGTCTTGGAATCGATTTTTCACGAACCGCCCAAAAGCAACATTCAGTGGCGCGAGGTGGAGTCGTTACTCAACCATCTCGGCGCCGTCATCGAGGCAGGCCACGGCGGACGCTTCCGCGTCGAGTTGAACCGCCACGAGTTCTTCCTCCACCACCCGCATCACAGCAACGAGTTCAGCAAACAATCCATCAAACAGTTGCGCGAGTTTTTGGCCGACGCCGGAGTCACTCCCTCGCTCTACGACGCGAATCACGAATAAGGGATGCCGTCCCGAGCGACGAGCCTCCGGAGTTGCACTCCCTGCGCCGGCAGCGCAGCGGGCCGTGGTCTAGAGTGAATCGACGCGCGGACGGGCTTCGCGGAGTGTTGCAAAGGAGGGTGTCATGGGGGAACTCGACAAGGAACCGGTCGTCGCGGTCCTGAACCGCATCCTCGAATTCGAGCTGGCCGGCGTCGTGCGCTATACGCATTACTCGTTCCTCGTGTTCGGCTTCGGCCGCATCCCGATTGTCTCGTGGCTGCGCGAGCAGGCCGACGAGTCGCTGATGCATGCGCGCGAGGTCGGCGAATGGGTCACGACGCTTGGCGCCTACCCGTCGCTCGCGATCGGCCCGCTGCTCGACTCGCACAAGCACGACATCGGAGCGATCCTGCGCGAATCACTCGAAGCCGAGCGCGCCGCGCTGCAGCTCTACCGGGATCTGCTCACGCTCGTCACGGACCACTCGGTCGCGCTCGAGGAGTTTGCGCGGCGGATGATCGAGGTCGAGGAATTGCACCTTGCGGAAGTCGACAAGATGTTGCGCAAACCCGGCGACGTGTCGGCGTTCGCACCACAGTCACCGTAAAAATGGGTGCTGGTCGCGCCGTGCGGTTCAGGTGGAGGGAATCTCGGCGGCCGCTCTGCCCGCTTGCCGCACCGCCTCCTCCTTGCGCGCTGCCTCAATGATTTGCATGACTTCGTCGAGGTCGGCGAGCCCGTCTTCGGACTGGAAGACGCCGGTGAGCGCGCTCTCGGGCTGCAGCTTGCCGGATTCGTACAGCGACCAAATCTCCTTGCCGTAGTCGGTGTCGCGCAGATCCGGAGCGAACTGGCCGAAGTAGGCGGCGAGGTTGTCGACATCGCGCTCGAGCATGGAGCGGGCGTTGTTGTTGGCCGCGGCATCGACGGCCTGCGGCAGATCGATGATCACCGGGCCAGCGCAGTCGACCAGCACGTTGTACTCGGAGAGATCGCCGTGGACGATCCCGGCGCAGAGCATGCGCACGACCTGTCGCACGAGATCGGCGTGATACTGCCGCGCATCGTCCTCGCTCAGCACCACATCGTTGAGCCGCGGAGCCGGTTCGCCGTCTTCATCGGTCACCAGTTCCATCAGCAACACGCCTTCGTGGAAGTCGTAAGGGATCGGAACGCGCACGCCTGCTGCCGCGAGGACGCGCAGCGCATCGACCTCGGCGTGCTGCCACGCGGCCTCCTGTTCCTGCCGCCCGTAGCGCGAGCCCTTGGCCATTGCACGCGCCTGGCGGCTGTTCTTGATCTTGCGCCCTTCGGTGTAGTCGACCGCCTTATGGAAGCCGCGCTTGTTGGCCTCCTTATAGACCTTGGCACAGCGCACTTCGTCGCCACACTGGACGACATAGACCATGGCTTCCTTGCCGCTCATGAGCTGACGAATGACGTGGTCGACGAGACCATCGGCCACCAGCGGTTCGATTCTGCTCGGAGTTTTCATGCGTAGGGATCCGCTCCTTTGCGGGTTGCATTTGTCCATGCGCGATTGGTGCGCATCGTAGGGAAAGCAGCGAAGGTCGATCTGTAGCCACCCTATCCCGCTCCGGCATAGTACGTCACCCGGTCAGGAAGCTGGCAAAAGGCTTTCCACCGGGCTTTCCACAGATTGCGCACCGCACCATGTCATTTCCCTATTCTTATTGCGGGAATGGCAGGATGTCATAGGCAAACGCGGATGATTAATCGAAGGATAAAAAAAATTCATTGCTTATTTTATTGCGCCGCACAAGCTCTTCCTCTAACCTTCAGTTGTCTCCTCCACCCTCCTCCTTTGGTGTGGATTTCAGCCCGGGCCCGAAAGTGCTCGGGCTTTTTCTTGTCAATTCTGCGTGCTTCTCGCTGTGTGTCAGGCGTCCGGCTCGTTCTTCCTGACGCCGTGCAGGTTCGTGGCGAAAAGCCCGATCTGCAATCCGATCAGTGCGTATGCGTCGTCGTGCCAGCCCCACGCGATCCACAACACGTTGCTTGCGATAAAGCACCAGAAGCCCCCAGTTGCGCTTGCTGAGGCTTTTTCAAGGCTTGCGCGCAACGAGCCCGATCAGCGCCGAACAGCCGCGGTGCCCCGCGCCTTCCGAGAGGTCATCCTCGTATTCGACGAGTTCCTCGATCTCCCAGTCGGAGAACGCATCGCGCAGCAGCTCGCTCGTGTACAGGTTCTCGACCGCCGAGGGCCCGCCGGTACGGTACTCGAGCTGCTTCGGCGTGTAGCCCTGCAACAGGATCCGTCCGCCCGGGCGCGCAAGCTGCTTCATCGCGGCGAACTGCCGTTCGCGCGCGGCAGCGTCGACGAACTGGATGAAGATGCCGACGACCCAGTCGAAAGCCCCGGCGAACTCGGCCGGCGGCCAATGGGGCGCCATCATGTCCTCCCGGACGAAATCGACATCGACACCGCGGCCGGCCGCGAGGCGACGTGCCTTTTCGATTGCGACGCCGGAGATTTCGACTGCGGTCACGTCGAGCCCCTGCTCGGCCAGCCACACCGAGTTGCGGCCCTCGCCATCGGCGACCGACACCGCGCTGCGGCCGCTCGCGACAAGCGCCGCACGGTGCGCGAGAAAGCGGTTCGGCCCGGTGCCAAACAGATACTCGTCGCCGGCGTCGCGGTAGCGCTTGCTCCAGATGAATTCCTGCTCCATTCGATTCCTTCCCATTGTGGTGGATAGAACATCCCGTCCGCATTCGCAGGATCCGTGCCGCAGTCGACCGGCGTCTTTGCGGACAGTTCGCAGTCGGGCACCACCGTCCGAGACAGGAGCTTCATTTCTCACCGGCCTTCAAGACAGCGCCTTCATGGCCGCACTACAACTGTGCGCGGAGGACGTCGATTATGTAGCGCGCGCGAGCGGCACATGCTCACGGATTGGTGTTGGCCAGCCAATCGGTGACAATGTTGCACTCCTTTTTTTTTGCCGCCACCATGACCGCCCCCGAACGAATCCCCAAGGCCATGGCAGAGAAATTCGCTGCCATCACCGCACTGACCGACGCGTTCTGCGCGCAGCATCTCAACGAAGAATATCGCCGGCTGATCCACCGCGTTGTCGGCGCGCTCGCCCGCAAACGCCCTTCACCGTTGTCGAGCGGCAAGGACAATGTCTGGGCGGCGGCGGCCGTGCATGCGGTCGGCCGGGTCAACTTCCTCGACGACCCCGCGCAGGATCCACACTGCAAGCCGAAGGTCATCTACGCGTTTTTCGGGATCGCCGAGAGCACCGGGCAGAACAAGTCGAAGGCGATCCGGGACACGCTCAAGATGGGCCCCTTCTCGCATGAATGGACCTTGCCCAGCCGTCTCGCGGACAACCCGATGGTGTGGATACTGCAGGTCAATGGCCTGATGATGGACATTCGCACCGCTCCGCTCGAACTGCAGCGCCTTGCCTATGAGAAAGGCCTGATTCCCTTCATCCCCGCCGAGCAAGCGGAAACGCCCGAATGAGGCGAATCTCTCGTCCCCCTTCGCGCAGGTACGCCTCGTACGCGGCGAGCTTGGTTGCCCGCTTCACCTTGCATTCGTAACGCGGCAACCCCGGCGCCGCCAAGTGCGCACGCACCGTGTTCACCGCGCACCCCACTTCGGCGGCGATCCGTCGAAGACTCATCCCGTGTCGTCTCAATAGCTCGATTTCCACATACACTTCATTCGCGATCACCAGGGCTCCAAAAGCCCCGCGACCGCGAGTACAAGGTCTTCGACATCGACGCGTGGCTCGCCGCCTTCGCGGGGATCGCCCGCAAGAACGAGCCGGTCGTCCTGATCTGCCGCACCGGCAACCGCACCGAGTCGGTAGCCGGCCTGGTCGACCAGGCCGGCTACCGGCGCGTCTACACCGTCACCAAGGGCATCGCGCAGGGGATCGGCGAGGGGCCCCGACCGAGCCGTATTCGGGCGAATGACGCCGCTCAAGGGGTCCGGAGCAACGCCTGGGCCGCCTCGAGAACCTTTCCGGCGGGCACCTGCCACTTCGTGTGATTCGAGGAAGCGCACCCAAGCACTGTCGGCGGCGGCCTCGGCCTCCTTGATCAGCCGGACGTCGCCATCCTCGTAGTAGCCGATTCCCCAGCCGTCCCGATGCGGGCCGGAAAAGCCGCCATGTTCGGCCAGGCGCATCAGGGAGAGGCTGACCGTCGCGGGGCGGCAGCTCGACATCCCCAGTAGTTCGCACATTCCCGTTGCCCTGGTGCTGCGCTCAAGGGCGCTGCCCGCGCCCGCTCACAGCCATCCTTCCACCTTGGACCGCGCCGGCACGCCGCCTGTATGGACGACTTGGCCGTCGATGACGACACCGGGGGTGGCCATGATCTTGTAAGACATGATCGCCTGGATGTCCTCGACCTTCTCCAGCGCGATCTCCACGCCCTTGGCGCGGGCGACCTCCTCGATCAGCTTGACCGTGTTCTTGCAGTTGGCACAGCCGGTGCCGAGAACCTTGACGTTCTTCATGACGATGCTCCTTGGATGGGGTTAAAGAACCAGGTTGAAGACGTAGCCGACCAGCAGGATGCCGCTAGCGACGACGCCGGCGAAGGTGGCGATGAGGCGGGGCTTGAGCACCTTGCGCAGGATGATCATCTCGGGGGCCGACAGCGCGATCACCGCCATCATGAAGGCGAGCACGGTGCCGAGCGCCGCACCCTTGCCGATCAGCGCCTCGACGATGGGGATGATGCCGGCGGCGTTGGTGTACATCGGCACGCCGAGCACCACCGCGGCGGGCACCGCCCACCAGGCGTCGCGGCCCATGATCGAGGCCATGAAGTCCTCCGGCACGTAGCCATGGATGCCGGCGCCGAGCGCGATGCCGGCGAGCACGTAGGGCCAGACCTTGGCGACGATCTCGCGCACGTGGTCGCGCCCGGCTTCGAAACGCTGCACCCAGGACAGGCGCTCGCCGGTGTGCGCCGCGGCTTCGCCGGCGTGGATGGCGCGCACCCAGTCCTCGAGGTGACGCTCCATCTTGAGCTTGCCGATCACCAGCCCGGCGACGATGGCCACCAGCAGGCCCAGGCCGAGGTAGAGCGCCGCCACTTTCCAGCCGAAGAGGCCGAACAGCAGCGCCAGCGCCACTTCGTTCACCATCGGTGCGGCAATCAGGAAGGAGAAGGTCACCCCCAGCGGCACCCCGGCGGAGAGGAAGCCGATGAAGAGCGGCACCGCCGAGCAGGAGCAGAAGGGCGTGACGATGCCGAGGCTCGCCGCCATCGCGTTGCCGACCCCGAGCCGCCTGCCGGAGAGCAGCGCGCGGGTGCGCTCGGGGGCGAAGAAGGTCTGGACGACACCCATCAGGAAGACGATGCCGGTGAGCAGCAGCAGCACCTTGGGCGTGTCGTAGAGGAAGAAATGCACCGCCTCGCCGAAATGCGTGGCACGCGACAGGCCCAGCGCAGCGACCAGCGCATCGGCGATCTCGGTGAGGTGGCTGTAGAGCGCCACCCAGGCGAGGGCCGCCACGGCGATGGTCGTGATCCAGCGCGCCGTCGTGCGCGGCGCCGGGGGGTATTCGATCGGTTGTGTGGTGGTCACGGTTTCGTCTCCGGATGGGGTGAGCGCCGGCCGCTCGCTGGCGTTTCGTTGTCTCTCACTCAGAAGACGAAGCAGGGTGCAAAAGGATGCAGCTCGTGCGTCGCGCGGTGAACGGCGGGTGCCGCCCGGCCGCGAATGCGTGACTCGGCGGGCATCCCCGCGGCGTCAGAAGAAGTAGCGCCCGCGCAATTCGAGCCGCGAGCGGACCAGTTTCTCGCCATATTCGGTGCTCCGGTCGCCCCGATTCAGCGCCAGCCGCAGCCGCAGCTCGAGATTGGTGATTCCGGTATACAGGGCCTCGGGAATCAGCGACCAGCTGTGGTCGTCGGTGTTGGTGATGAGCGTGAGCGCTGGCGTGAAGTCGAGGAGGTCGAACGGCTCCTTCTGGCTGATGCGCAGGTAGGCATAGCGCCGCGCCGCATTGGGCCGGTTGTAGCCCTGCGCTGCGGCGTGGGCCGTCAATGACGTGAGCACGGGATTGGCGGCCGAGGCGCCGACGAGGTCGTAAAACGCCGCCAGTTCGTCCTTCGAATAGCCGCCGCCGTTGCGGTAGAGCTCGAAAATGAGCGTGGTGTCGCGTTCGGTGAGGTAGCGCAGGCCGAGGAGCGCGCTGGTGTAGCTGCGCGCCTCCATCGCCAGCCTGTTGTCGGCGGTCAGCACCGCGCGGCGCGCATCGGTGATGCGCGCCCATTCGCCGTGGATCTCGACGTTGCTGCCCAGGTTGCGCGAGAAGTCGATGCCGACGCGCGGCCCGCGGCTGCCCTGGCCGGCCCAGATCAGGTCGACGTCGGTGTCGAGGATCAGGCCGTAGAGCTTCACGGCCGGATTGGCGTGGCCCTCGGGGCCGAACTCGGGATTGAGGCCGGACGTGGTGGGCACCACGGCGGCCGTCAGCGCCACCGTCTGCAGGGGACCGTCGAAGCTGCGCACGAAGGCGCCGGTCGCCATGACGAAACCCTCGCGCGCCAGTTCCGGATCGGTCGGATCCTTCGGCCGTTCGAGAAAGGCCACCGGGCTCCACGCGTAGCCCTTGCCCCAGCGCAGGGCGCGCTTGCCGAGTTCGAGGTTGCTGCGGTCGTCGATCTGCCACCCGCCATAGGCCTCGTACATGCGGCGGTCGTGGTCGGATCCGCGCGGCTCGTCGATCCAGCTCGCATGGCCGGTGAAGTTGAAGCTGAGGCTGCGATGGCGCAGCACGCCCGACAGCTCGGCGGCGGCGCTCATGCGCTCGGCGCTGGTGCGCGACTCGCCCGGGTACTGCAGGCGGTATCCTGCCGTGTCGCGATCGAGCCACTGGTGCTCGGGGCGCAGCTCGACGAAGCCGGTCCACTCGAAGGGCTTCTTCTCGTAGGCGGAGACGTCGAAGCCCCAGTCCGCCTCCTCGGCCCAGGCCGGCGAGAGGGCGAGCAGCGCCGCGAGGAGTACCGCTTTCCGCTTCACCGCAACTCCTTGACCCGCGGCAGGTACTCGAGCGTGAACACCTCGTCGGGCACCGCGCGGGCACGGATCTGGCCGTAGAGCATGACCGACTTGTAACCCTTGTACAGCGGGCTGTCCGTCTCCAGCGTCGCCGGCCGCGTGATGCCGTCACCGAAGTCCTTGATGTCCTTGTAGGTCAGCGTCTTGATCAGCAGGCCGCTGGCCGCGTAGCACCCGATCACGGTGGGCAGCTCGGTCTGCTTGTCGACGGTCATCTTCAGCCGGTCGTAGGCCACGTCATCGGTCTTGGCCTTGAGTGAGAGCAGATAGCTGTCCGCCGTCTCGCTGACCTCTTCCACCGCGTATTCGGTGGAGTAGTCCAGGCGCAGGATGTCGGCGTTGTTGAACACGCCGCCGATCACCGACTGCAGGCTGGTGATGCGGATCGGCTTGCCGACGCTGGGGATGTACAGCCACATGTTCTCGCCCAGGCGCAGGGTGGCGCGGTCGCGTTCGCTCGGCGGGTCGAGGAACAGGGCGACGAGCTGGTCGCGTCCCTTCTTCACCGAATACAGCACGAATTCCTTGCGGCTGCCGTCGGGCTCGATGTTGATGAGCTTGCGGTACATCTCGTAGGACTCGGGCTCGAGGTTGCGGTCCACCTTCTGCAGCAGCGCAGTGCCGTCGACGGCGAAGGCGGGCGCCGCGACGAGCAGGCCCAGGAGGACGGTCAGGATCTTCATGGCGGGCTCCGACGGCGGTCAGACGTGGCGCAGGGCGTTGATCGGATCGAGGCGCGACGCCTTCCACGCCGGCTGCAGGCTGGCGAGCAGCGCCACGCCGACGACCATCGCCGCGACGGTGGCGACCTGCCCGGCGGCGATGGCGGGGGCCATGACGAGATCCTGCTGCTGGCCGAAGCTGAAGTGGATCTGCCACACGTTGAGGGCGTAGATCAGCGCGAGGCTCACCAAGGTGCCCAGCGCCGTGCCGATCGCGCCCAGCAGCAGCCCTTCGCCGAGGAAGAGCGAGAGGATGCGTGCAGGTGGCGTGCCGATGGCGGCGATGGTGCCGATCTCGCGGATACGCTCGTAGACCGCCATCACCATCACGTTCATCACGCTTACCAGCACGATGGAGACCAGCACGATCTTGATGAACACCGTCATCACGTCGATCATCCGCGCCAGGCTCGCGAATGGCGACAGATCCGCCCAGGTATGCACCTCCAGCACCGGCTTGCCCTCCGCGCTGGTTACGCCTTCCAGCGCCTCTCTCAGCGTGGCCGTCACGCGGTCGAGCTGCGCCGGATCCTTCAGCCGGATCGCGATCTCGCTGACCTCAGCCTCCTTCATGCGCAGCAGCTCGCGCGCGTCGTCGATGTGGATGTAGCCGTCGCGCCCGCCCGGGCCGGAGATGCCTTCGGTGATGCTGCGGATGACGAAGGTCTTGCCGTTGACCGAGCCGTCGCGGTTGGTGGCGACCAGCACCACGGTGTCGCCGACCCCCACCTTCATGCCAAGGGCGAGCAGCACCGGGATCACGATCTCGCCCTTGCCGACCAGCACGCCATCCTCTGGCCCTTCGATCATGCGCCGGGGCAGCAGCGGCACGGTGGCCGCCTCGCGCGCGGGATCGACGCCGTTCACCCGGATGCTGGTGGTCTCGGTGAAGTTGCTGAACATGGCGCCGAACTTGACCCGCGGCGACCAGCTCTCGACCACGTCGAGCTGCCCCAGCGCCGCGTCCACCTTGGCCACAGCGGCCGGCCTGAGGTTGAGGTTGAGGTTGAGCGGCAGGGTGTCGATGGAGGCGACGTAGCCCTTGCGGTGCACCTCCAGGTGGCCGAGCACCGAGTCGGTGAATTGGCCGATCATCATGGTCTTGAACGAGCCCGTCACGGCGATGAAGAGCAGCACCGCGACCATGCCGATGACAATCAGGAGCAGGGTGAGCAGCGTGCGGCGGCGGTAGCGGGACAGGTTGCGGCCGGCGATCCTGAGCACGTCAAGCATGCGCCGCCTCCTCGTGATTGCGTCGCGAGAGAACGATGCCGTCCTCGAGGGTGAAGGTCACCTCGGCCTCGGCCATGATCTTCGGGTCGTGGGTGGAGAAGACGAAGGTGGTGCCGAACTCGTCGCGCATCTTCTTCATCAACTCGATGATGCGGTAGGCGGTGTCGTGGTCGAGATTGGCCGTGGGCTCGTCGGCGAGCACCAGGCGGGCGTTGCTCACCAGCGCGCGCGCCACCGCGACGCGCTGCTTCTGACCGCCGGAGAGCTGGTCGGGACGCTTGTCCGCCTGGGCGCTCATGCCCACCGCGTCGAGGAGCCGCCTGACCTGCTCGCGGCGCCTGGCCTCAGGCCACTTTTGCACCATGATCAGCGGGTACTCGATGTTCTCGTAGGCGGTGAGCACCGGCACCAGGTTGAAGTCCTGGAAAATGAAGCCGATGTACTTGCCGCGGAATTCGGCCGCGGCGCGGCGGCCGAGCGTGGCGATGTCGGTGTCGAGCACGGTGAGCGTGCCGGCGGTCGGATGATCGAGGCAGCCGATCATGTTGAGCAGCGTGCTCTTGCCGCTGCCCGAGGGGCCGACGAAGGCGACGAAGGAGGCCGGCTCGATGACGAAATCGGCGCCCCTGATGGCAGGCACCTCGACGTCGCCGGCGCGGTAGATCTTGGTCAGATCCTTGGCGATGACGAGACTCATGGTTTCTCCTGGTATTCAGGCCGGCGTCCGGCGATGGTTCGACAGCATCATCACTTGTGAGGGGTGTCGGTCGCAGGGGCGGCCATCAGCACGCCCAGCGAGGAAAAAGCCGTGGCGCCCAGCAGCCAACCCGCCAGCAGCGGCCACACGGCGTCGATGTGCGCGGTGATCAGCGGGCCGACCGCCGACGCGGTGAAGAACAGCGCCATCGCCGCGATGCCCGGCACCATCACCGACACCGGCGCGTCGTGCCCGGCGGCGAAGGCCCGGTAGAAGAGCAGCGGAAAGACGATGCCGAAGGTGAGCACCGGTCCCTTCAGGTAATAGATGCGCGCATTCATCCGCGCGCTGGCCACATCGGAAGCCGAATATCTCGGCATGCCCCACCGCGAAATCGACGCCGTCTACGGTGACCCGCTCGCCGAAGTGCCGCGTCAGACCTTCGGCGCGCAGGGCGCGCGTCTCGGCAGGGACAGGATTCCAAGAGGGCGTCATCGGGACGGCCGTTCTGGATGGGGAGTTTCAGCGTAGGCCACGAAGGCAGCGGTACCGTTGACCGATGTCAACCGCGGGACGCGGCGGACCGCACCTTGTCGGGAGCCCACGTTTGTCATTGGCAGTTGTTGTGCAGCTTCCACATCGCTTCATGGCCCATGGCCTTGGCGAACGCCGGAACTTCGCAGCGCCCCGCTTCCGCCGGGTCGAGCGAGGCCGGCCGGGCGTCCGCAGCAACGGGCGAGGCGGCACGGGCATAAGGGCCGTTGCCGCTCACCCATATCGCGACCACCGTCACCAAGCCCGCAAATGCAGCCACGATGGCGCCGCTTGCCAGTCCGCTGCCGGATCCGGCGGGAGGCGCGATCTCGCACGCACCGCCCGGACAAAGCCGGGCCTTGTCCTTGGCGAACCAGTTGTACACCTTGCAGCCGATACAGATGCCGAATGCCGCCTCGAAAAACAGCAGCAGCATGCAGGCGGCACAGACGATCAGGTTGACCGGTCCGACGACGTGCCTGATCACCACCAGATACAGCATCGTCAGCGCGAGCACGAAGCCGATCGCCCAGGCGAAGCGCTTCTGTGGCGCCCCGACGTACTCGGGTTGCTGCCGGCGCACGACCCACTGGCCCACGATCAGGCTGGGGGCGAAGCGCGGGTTGACGAAGATACGGATCGTGAAGTCGGCCAGGAAGGCGACGACGAGCACCCGCGTGGGCTGGAAGTTGCCCACCAGCCAGGCATTCATGAAGGACACGATGGCGAAGAGGAACAGGATGCCTGCGGCCGCGCGCACGGCACGTTCGTTGAGGACCAGCACCTCGTAGCCTTCGAGGCGCTCACCGAAGGCGAAGATCGGGGACATGGCGGGCTCCCTCACTGCAGCCGATAGCCTGCGTGGCAGGCCACGCAGGCTTCGGTGGTGCGGGCAAGCGCGGCCAGGGCGGACTCGACTTCTCCCGTGACTGCGGCGTTCTGGGCTTCGATCGCAAACTGGCTACGATGCATGGACGAGCCGATGTCCTGCATGCCCTGCGGCATGTACTTGGACGACTCATGGGCGCCGTGCGCCTGCAGCGAGCTCATGCCGAGCCGCTGCTCCGCAACTTCCGCGGCCTTGTCATAGGCCCGGGCCGACAGGGCCTGCTGGATCTCGGCGAGGGCGCGCAGGTGGTCGCGCATGCTCGTCAGCGTGTGCTGCCGCATCGCATCGGGAAAGCCGACGAGTTGGCGCGGATCGTTGTCCGCCGCATGACCGGTATGATCGTTCGAAGACACCGGCGAGGCATTCGCGGCCGATGCGGGGACGGGTACGTGCTGTGCGAGGGCGCCGTGGATGGACCACGACAGGGCGGCGATCACGATCGTGAGCATTGCGGGCGGCTTGAGATTCATCGTGGCGCTCCATTCGGATTCGATGCCCCCATTGAACCCGCTTCGCCATCGCGCAGCATTGCAATGCGGGTAGGATTTGCATCGCCAGCTTGCAATTTGGCCTCGTGCAACAGTGCGATACAAAACTTCCCGAACACACCGCGGACCTGCGGGCACGCTTGCCGCCATGGATAGCAAGGACCACATCCTCATCGTCGACGACGACCCCGAGATCCGCCAACTGCTGGTGGACTACCTGGCACGCCACGGTTTCGACGCCGTGCCGGCGGCAAGCGCACGCGAAATGGGGGTGATGCTGGAGCGGCACGCCATCGACCTGGTGGTGCTCGACCTGATGCTGCCGGATGGCGACGGCCTGGCGCTGTGCCGCGACCTGCGCACCCGCTCGGAGCTGCCGGTGCTGATGCTCACCGCACTGGGTGACGAGACCGACCGCATCCTCGGCATCGAGATGGGTGCCGACGACTACCTGGTCAAGCCGTTCAGCCCGCGCGAGCTGGTGGCGCGCATCAAGGGCATCCTCCGCCGCACGCGCTCGCTGCCGCCCAACCTGAAGCCCGACCCCCGGCGCTGCCTCGCCTTCGCCGGCTGGACGCTCGACACTGCCACGCGCGTGCTGAAAGGCCCCGACGGCGTGGCGACGCCGCTATCGGGCGCCGAGTACCGCCTGCTGCGCATCCTGCTCGACCATCCGAACCGGGTGTTGCACCGCGACCAGCTGGTCGAGCTCATCCACGGCCGCGAGGCCGAAGCCTACGATCGGGCGATCGACGTCCAGATCAGCCGCCTGCGCCAGCGTCTGCAGGATGACGGCAGGGAGCCGCGTCTGATAAAGACGGTGCGCGGCGAAGGCTACGTGCTCGCTGCTGCGGTGGAAGGATTGACGTCATGAGGCGGTTCCTGTCGTGGTTCCGGCCGAAGACGCTGTCCGGCCGCATGATGCTGATCCTGGTGCTGGGCCTGCTCGCCGCGCAGGCGGCCAGCCTCGTCCTGCACCTGAACGAGCGGGCTGGCCTGATGGCGGCCGGTCACGTGCCCCCCGGCATGCCGGCGTTCGAGGCGCTGCCGCTGCGCTTCATCTGGCACGTGTCGCTCACGCTGACCACCGTGATCGTCGTGTCCTTGGTGGCGATACGTTGGGCGACCAAGCCGCTGCAGCAGATGACCGATGCAGCAACGGCATTTGCACACGACCTCGACGCAGCCCCGCTCGACGAGAGCGGCCCAATCGAGGTACGCCGCGCCGCACAAGCGTTCAACTTCATGCAGCAGCGCCTGCGACGCCTGGTCGTCGAGCGCGGGCGGGCCCTCGCCGCGGTGTCCCATGACCTGCGCACGCCCCTGATGCGGATGCGCCTGCGCGCCGAGCTGATCGACGATTCGGCGGTGCGCGACAAGCTCAACGCCGACATCGACGCGATGCAGGCGATGGTGGGCGGTCTGCTCGCCTACCTGCGCGGCCTGGAGGACGCGGAGCCGGCCCAGCGCATCAACATGGTGGCGCTGCTCGCGAGCGTCATCGAGGACGAGCGCGCCATGGGGCGCGCGACGCTGAGCGAAAGTGCGCCGGGCAGCCCCGCACCCTACGAGGGCAAGCTGTCGATCCTCAAGCGGGCGATCGCCAACCTCCTCGACAACGCGGTGGCCCACGGACAACACGTGACGGTGCGCATCGAAGACGCGCCCGAGGCGCTACGGGTGGTGATCGAGGACGACGGCCCCGGCATTCCCGCGGCGTTGCTCGAGCGCGTGACCGAGCCGTTCGTGCGCACCGACGCGGCGCGCCGGCTCGACACCGGCGGGGTGGGGCTCGGCCTGGCCATCGCGCGCGACGCGGCCGCCTGCCACGGCGGCCAGTTGATCCTCGAGAACCGCGCACGAGGCGGCTTGCGCGCGAGCCTGGTGCTGCCGCGGACGCGTCCCGCGCAGGGCTGAACCGCCTGCGCGCTACTGCGCCGCTTCGAGCCGCAGGTAGACGCGACTGACGTTGCCCCGGTGCAGGGCCTCATAGGTGGCGAGGCGGGCAAACTGCGGCGCGTCGCCGGGCGCCGGCCGCGTCAGCCACCCGGCGACGCGCCGCTGTCGATCAGGATGGCGCCTTCGGGCGTATCGATAACGCCCCGAAATTGGCATTGAGCCCGTGGTTCTCGTAGGTGCGCGCACCCGTTTCGCCGATGAGGGCGAAGGCGCCGTCGCCCAGGGGCTCGGTCACGAGCAACTCGCCCGCCAGGGCGGAAAGGACGAGCAGGCACAACAGCAGGATGGCAAGCACGTGACGCAGGATCACGAGCGGCTCCAGAACAGGGAGATGCGAAAACGCCGATTCACTTCGGCGGAAAAAAGGCGGGGCCTCACCCCGCCTCACCCCGCCTCACCCCGCCTCGTCCTGCGCAGTCGCTCAGCGCCCGCCGCCGAGTTGTTCCTGCTCGCACTCCACCAGCAGCGCGGTCAGCGAATCGAGCCCCTCCTGCGCCGCGGCCTCGGAGATCTCCTCCAGGCTCGCCCCGGTGTCGATCGCGCGCGCGGTCGCGCTGTCGGTGGGCAGATCACGGCGGAAGTCCGCGAGCCGGGCGCGGATGGTGTCCAGGGGCCGCGTGTCCGAGTCGGGCAGGCCGTCGGTCGCCTCCACCTCGCAGGCCTCGAACAGCGCGCCCGCGAAGGCATGCAGCCCCTCGGCCACGGCACAAGCCGAGATCTCCTCGGCCGGTGCACCGCGGTCGATGGCGGCCGCCGTCTTGCTATCGGAGGGAAGCTGGGCGCGAAAGCCGGCGACGATTTGCTTGATGGTGTCCATGTTGATCTCCTCTTGCCGGTTCAAACGAAAACTCGGTAACGCTCAAGACGACCTCGGCTTCGTCGCCCCTTAAATCAATATTAGTCGGCAACGATGCCGATAACATCCCCCGAAAGAGCGAACTCCACGGAGCGATTGCCCATGGCGCACCGCCCGATCCGGCTGCGGTCAAGCCCGCCGGATGCTGCCAGTGAGCACCGTACCGGGCGCCACGGTGTTGAACACGGTGCCGTATTTCCGGACGTTCTCGTGAAGCAGCGTGAGGCGCCGGTCGTCTTCGTCGGTGTCGACCACGAGGACGTAGTCGATCGACTCGAGCTTCGGCGGCACGTCCTGGCGCACCGCGTGCACCTGCACCTCCACACCCCTCAGCTTGAAGCCGAGGATGGGCGTGACCCGCTCGATGCTCTTCAGCATGCAGGCCGAGAGCGCGGCCAGAAGCAGTTCGGCGGGATTGAAGGCGTCGGCGCGTCCCTGCATGTCGGTGTCGAGCGTGATCGAGGCCTCCTTGCACTCGGCACGGCTGCCGTGGGCGTCGACGCGGCGCGCGACGACGTGAAATTCCATCCTGCCGGGACTGGCGTTCATCATGATTCCTCACTGTATGACGGAGCACCGAGACCGCATTGCCGCAGACGCGGCGTCTCATGGCGCCTCCAGGCGGCCGACGCGGTACTCGGGCAGGAGCTGGTCGGCATAGGCCGAATGGGGCCGGCCGCGGGTCTTGGTGCGGTAGGCTTCGGTGGCCTCCCTGCCGCACCAGGCGACGATCACAGCCGGGGCCGACGGATGCTGCGGCAGGTAGGCGGTGAAGTCGTAGACGACGCCGTCGATCACCATCCAGCAGTCCTCGGGAGTGGCGTGCCGCGCCACGTCGGCAAGCGACCAGGATCGCTCCGCCCCCGCCGGAGCGGGCGGCTGCGCCTCGGCGGCCAGCCGCGGGTCCGCCGCCCAGAACCCGAAGACGGCAAGCCAGAACGCGACGGTGGAGGCGATGTAGAGTCTGCGCATCATCGGAAATCGAAACGCTCGAAGTGGACGGCGCCGGGGGCGACGCCGCGAGCGCGCAGGCGCGGCGCGAGGGCATCAACCATCGCGGGCGGCCCGCAGACGTGGATCATGCGCTCGGCGAGGCGATCGGCCTGCGCCAGGAGCGCGTCGAAATCGGGTGCGCGGTCCCCCGTCGCGCAGGAGATCAGCTCGAAGCGCGGGTCGCCGGCGGCCAGGGCGGCGAGCTCGTCGGCGAAGGGGGCGCCGGCCGCCTCCCGATGGAGGTAGATCAGCGTGGTGTCCGCGTCCAGCGGCCCCGCCCGCAGTGCCGCCATGAACGGCGTGATGCCGATTCCGCCGGCGATCCAGAGCGCAGGCTCCGCACGGCGCGCGCCCAGGAAGCGCCCGAAGGGTCCCTGCAGGCGCACCAGCACGCCGGATTCGAGGTCTTGCAGGCGCTGCGAGCAGGGTCCGAGCGCCTTGACCGCGACACGCAGCTGCGCGTCGCGATCGACGCCGCTCACCGTGAACGGGTGATACTCGCCGCAACCGCGGTAGTGCGGTCCTTCGCCGAAGGCGGCCAGCACGAACTGGCCGGGCGCGACGGCGAGCGCAGCGGCGCAGGGCGCGAGGGAGGCTTCGATCACGCCCGCGGCGCGCCGCGCGACGGCGGTCACGCGGTAGGGACGCGCCGCCACACCCAGGTCGCTGACGACGAACCGCGCGCCCAGCGCCAGCAGGGCGAGCGCGACGAGTGCGAGGCCCGAACCGGTGCTGCCGAGCAGCACGACGACGTGGGCGAGTCCGATCGGCACGCCGGCCGCGAGAACGAGATGCAGGCCGCGCCAGCGGCGGTAGGACAGATTCAGTGCGAAGGTGGCGGCGAGGCCGATCATCAGCAGGACCAGCGCGGCCCAGCCGAGCCACACCGGCCAGGACTGCGCCCAGGGGGCGAGCGCCTGCCAGGCTCGCGCCGGCGATTCCGCCCAGGCGTCGGCGGCGAGCGCGAGCGGATGCACGAGGAGCAGCAGGTAGGCCGCCACCCCACTGCGGTGATGCCAGCGGTAGGCCGTCTCCAGCCCGCCCAGGAAACGGGCGACGCGCGGCTCGCGCACCATCAGAACGAGGCTCGCGAGGAGCAGCCCCATGCCGCCCCAGGCGCTGACGATGGCGATGCTGCGCCACCACGGAAGGCCCTCGGGAACCGCCCACCACACCAGCGCGAGCGGCAAGCCGACCACCAGCGCCGCAGCGACGGGTGGATCGCGCCAAGGTGTCACGTACGGCCCGCTCATTTCAGCACCCCGCGTGCGCGAAACCGCTCGCAGCCCGACTCTGCCTTCGGCGCCAGGGTCACCCCGGCCTGCTGCGCCCGCTCGGCCATGCGCGCGTGATGCTCGGCCTGATAGGCCACGCACGCCTCGTAGGAGGTGAAGCTGCGCATGCGGCGCTGGTGCTCGACCCGCTCCTCAGGGCTCATGAACTGCCAGCCGACGGTGTTCTGCTCGGCGGCGCGCCACGGCCCGCCGGCCGAGGCGGCTGCCGCCGCGCCGATCAGCGCCGCGCACAGCAGGATGCGGGCAAGTCGCGTCTTCATCCGCCCTGCTCCAGGGAGACGGCTTCCCCTACAACATCTCCAGCGCCAGCGCGATGCCCTGGCCGCCGCCGATGCACAGGGTGACGATACCGCGCTTCAGGCCGTCGCGGCGCATCGAGTGCAGCAGGCGCGTGGCGAGCACCGCGCCGGAGGCGCCGATCGGGTGGCCGTGGGCGATCGCGCCGCCCTCCACGTTGACGATGTCCTCGGCGAAACCCAGCTCGCGCAGGCAGGCGAGCGCAATGGCGGCGAAGGCTTCGTTGATCTCGACCCGATCGACGTCGCCCACCTGCCAGCCCGCGCGCGCGAGCGCCTGGCGCACCGCCGGGACCGGGCCGAGGCCGAACATGCCGGGCTCGACCGCGCCGACGCCGTAGGCCGCGAGGCGCGCCATCGGCTCGAGGCCGTTCTTCTCGGCCCACTCGCGCTCGGCCACGATCATGGCCGCGGCGCCGGTATTCAAGCCCGGCGCATTGCCGGCGGTGACGGTGCCGTCCGGGCGGAAGGCGGGCTTGAGCCGCGCCAGCGACTCGGTGGTGGTCTCGGGCCGGTTGTGCTCGTCGCGGGCGAACACTTCCACGCCCTTGCGGCCCTTCACCTCCACGCCGACGATCTCGGCCTCGAAGCGGCCCTCGGCCTGGGCGCCGGAGAAGCGCTGCTGCGAGCGTAGCGCCCAGCGGTCCTGGTCCTCGCGCGAGATCTCGCGTGCCTTGACGAGATCCTCGGTATGCCAGCCGGAGTGCTTCCCCGAAAAGGCGTCGTTGAGGCCGTCCATGAGCATGCTGTCGAACATCGCCGCGTCGCCCATGCGGTAGCCCCAGCGCCCTTCCGTCACGAGGTAGGGTGCGCGGTCCATGTTCTCCATGCCGCCGCCAACGGCGCAGTCGATGAGGCCGGCCATGATCTCCACCGCGGCGCTGGCGATGCCCTGCGCGCCGGAGCCGCACACGCGGTTGACCGTCATCGCCGGCACCGACACCGGCAGCCCGGCGTGGATCGCCGCCTGGCGCGCCGGGTTCATCTTGTTGCCGGCCTGGATGACGTTGCCCATGACTACGGCGTCGATGCGCTCGGGGGCGAGCCCCGCGCGCCTGACGACCTCGCGCAGGACCGCGGCGCCGAGCTCGGCTGCGGGCACCCCCTTCAATGCACCGTTGTAGGTCCCGATAGCGGTGCGCACGGGATGGCAGAGGACGACCTGTTTCATGATGGGGCTCCTGGTGAGGGTCGCTCGGCTCGGCTCGGCTGCCAGGTACGATACGGCGTCATGCCGGCGCTCGATGCGCGCGCCGGCAGCCGGGGACTGCAGTTACTTTAGTCCATCGATCGGGTGCGTTCGTTGACCTTGGTCAGCGCAAGTGCTGCGCTGCGGCGACGACGCCGGCATGCCGCTGCGCGCCGCCTCACCTGCCCTGCACGGGCGGTCGTGGCGTGAAGCAGCATACCTGGCCGGCATCGTCGAAGCGCACCTGGCAGGCTTCCACCAGGCGCGCCCGCAGCCGCGTCCGGGCGCGCTGGACGCGCGACTTGGCCGCCGGCAGGGTGAGCCCGAGGCGCTCGGCGTAGGCCTGCTGGGTGAGGCCCTCGAGGTCGCACAGGGAGATGGCCTCGCGGTCCTCGGCGGAGAGCTCGGCGAGAGCCCGGGGGATGCAGGCGCTCAGCCCGTCGACGGCAGGGACAAGGTCCGGCAGGTCCGCCAGATCGTCGGGCAGGGGCACTTGGGATTTGGCGAGGCGCAGGCGATCGACCAGGAGGTTGCGCGCGACCTGGAAGAGCCAGGCGCGCGGATTGGCCACCGCGCAGAACCCCTCGCCCTGGCCGAGCGCGCGCACGAAAACCTCCTGCAGGAGGTCGTCCGCGCCGGCGGCGTCGCCGTGACGGCTACGCAGGAAGCGGCGCAGCTCAGCTTCGTGCGCGCGCCAGGCCGTTGCAACGCAGCGCATGATTGCGCTCGCCCGCCGTCAGTCGGCCTTGCCCGAACGGGCGGCCGCCAGATCGCGCCCGGCACCGCCGGCCTCGTACCAGCCCTTGCTCGCATTGACCACGCGCACCACCAGCAACATCACCGGCACCTCGATCAACACCCCGACCACCGTGGCGAGCGCCGCCCCGGAGTCGAAGCCGAACAGGCTGATCGCCGCCGCCACCGCGAGCTCGAAGAAGTTCGACGCCCCGATCAGCGCCGACGGGCCGGCGACGCTGTGCTTCTCCCCCACCGCGCGGTTGAGCAGATAGGCGAGCGAGGAGTTGAAGAACACCTGGATGAGGATGGGCACCGCGAGCAGGGCGATGATGAGCGGCTGGGCGAGGATGGCCTCGCCCTGGAAGGCAAAGAGCAGCACCAGGGTCACCAGCAGCGCAGTAATCGACCACGGGCCGATCTTCTCCATAATGGCGTCGAAAGCGGCCTGGCCGCGCTTCAGGAGCTGCGTGCGCCACACCTGCGCGATCGCCACCGGGATCACGATATAGAGCACCACCGAGGTGATGAGCGTGTCCCAGGGCACGGTGATGGCGGAAATGCCGAGCAAGAGGCCGACGACCGGGGCGAAGGCGAACACCATGATGGTGTCGTTGAGCGCGACCTGCGACAGGGTGAAGATCGGGTCGCCGTTGGTGAGCCGGCTCCACACGAACACCATCGCGGTGCACGGTGCGGCGGCGAGCAGGATGAGGCCGGCGATGTAGCTGTCGATCTGGTCCGCGGGCAGCCAGGGGGCGAACAGCTCACGGATGAAGATCCAGGCGAGCAGCGCCATCGAGAACGGCTTCACCAGCCAGTTCACGAAAAGCGTGACGCCGATGCCGCGCATGTGGCCGCGGATCTCGTGCAGCGCGCCGAAGTCGACCTTCATCAGCATCGGGATGATCATGATCCAGATGAGCAGGCCCACCGGCAGGTTCACCTGCGCCACTTCCATGCGCCCGACGGCCTGAAAGAAGCCGGGCATGAGCTGGCCGAGCCCGATGCCGGCGACGATGCAGAGGAAGACCCACAGGGTCAGATAGCGCTCGAAGAAGCTCATCGGCGCGGCGGCCGCGCGCTTGGCGGTGATTTCGCATTGGGCGGACATGAAACGGCTCCGTGATGTTGTTCGAATGAGTCCCCGGATGAGGCTCAGCTCTGCCCGGCGGCGAGTGCCTGCAGGCGCGCGACACCGACCGGCTCTTCCGCCTGCAGCGGGAGGAGCGCCACGCGGCGCGCGTGCTGCTCGCGCACCGCCTCGATCTGCGGCCACTCGCGCGCCGCGCGCCGGGCGAGGAGCGGCGAGGCCGTGTGCGCGGCGGCCACGCTGTTATTGATGATCCAGCCCCACGGCGCGATGCCGGCGCGGCGCAGGTCGTCCTGCAGGCGCGCCGCTTCCAGCACCGGGGTGGTCTCGGCCAGGGTGACGATGAGCACCTTGGTCTGCGCCGGGTCCTGCAACTGCATCATCGGCGTGGTGTAGTGGTGGATGCCGCTCTTTTGCATGTGGCGCGCCATCTCGCGGTGGTAGGCGCCGGTCGCGTCGAGCAGCAACAGAGTGTGGCCGGTGGGGGCAGTGTCCATCACCACGAACTTCTTCCCGGCCTCGCGGATGATGCGCGAGAAGGCCTGGAACACCGCGATCTCCTCGGTGCAGGGCGAGCGCAGGTCTTCTTCCAGCAGCGCGCGCCCCTGGGCGTCGAGGTCGCGCCCCTTCGTTTCGAGCACGTGTGCGCGATAGCGCTCGGTCTCGGCATGCGGGTCGATGCGGCTCACGGTGAGCGCGGCCAGGCCGCCGCCTTCGAGGGTCTCGGCGAGATGCGCGGCGGGGTCGGAAGTGGTGAGGTGCACCGGCAGGCCGCGCCGCGCGAGGTCGACCGCGACGGCGGCGGCGAGCGTAGTCTTGCCCACCCCGCCCTTGCCCATCAGCATGACGAGCCCGTGGCCGTCGGCGGCGATCTGGTCCACGAGCGCGGCAAGCCCCGGCAGGGCCGGATGCGCGCCGGCCACATCCGAAGCGTCCTGCGGGCCGGACGCGCCCGGATCGAGAAGTGCCTTCAGCGCCGGCAGGCCCACCAGGTTGAAGGGCATGAGCGGCACGCGGTCCACTGGCAGCCCGGCGAGCTCGGCGGGCAGGCCCGCTAGCGCCGCCGATTCGCGGCGCACGATGGCGGCGGCGAGCGCGTCGTTCCCCGCTTCGTCCCCGGGCAGCACGCCGTTGATGACGAGATGCTGGCGCGTGAGACCCAGCGCGGCGAGCTCGTCATGGGTGCGCGCGACCTCGCGCAGCGTCGAGGCCTGGGCGCGTGCGACCAGCACCAGGCGGGTGCGCTCGGCGTCGGCCAGTGCCGCCACCGCGGCGCGATACTGCTCGCGCTGCTTGTCCAAGCCGGCGAGCGGCCCGAGGCAGGAGGCGCCGGTGTCGCTGTTATCGAGAAAGCCGGTCCACGCGCTCGGCAGCTGAAGGAGCCGAATGGTGTGGCCGGTCGGCGCGGTGTCGAACACGATGTGGTCGAAGGCGCGCATGAGCTCGCCGTCGGTCAAGAGCCCGGTGAATTCGTCGAAGGCGGCGATCTCTGTGGTGCACGCGCCGGAGAGCTGCTCCTCGATGCCGCGCACCACGTCGTCCGGCAGCACGCCGCGGACCGGGCCGACGATGCGGTCGCGATAGGCCTGGGCGGCGGCCTCGGGGTCGATCTCCAGCGCCGTCAGATTCGGCACCTCGGCGATGGCGGTGAGGGCGTTGCCGATCGCCTGGCCGAAGACCTGCGCCACATTGGAGGCCGGATCGGTGCTCACCAGCAGCACCGTGCGGCCGGCTTGCGCGAACCGCACCGCGGTGGCGCAGGCGAGCGAAGTCTTGCCGACGCCGCCCTTGCCGGTGAAGAAGAGGAAGCGCGGGGGGGTATCGAGGAATTTCATGCCGTGATTCACCAATCGGGAGAGGGTCGGGCGCGACTTGTAGGAGCGGCGGCAGCCGCAAACGACGGCGAGCCCGTCGAATCGCCAGTTCGCGGCTTCCGCCGCTCCTACAGAGAACAGCAGCGCGCTGTCAGCAGCAGCGACCACCGCTGCAGCACGAGTTCTCGACTGCCGGCACGACGGCGAGCCCCGCCCAGCGCGCGAGCTCGGCGCGGTTCGGATAGCGTCCGGCGAGCGCGACCTCGCCGTCGACCAGCACCAGCGGCAGCGCCTCCTGGCCGGAGCGCTCGAGGAAGCCCTTCACCACCGCGTTCTTGGCGAAGGCGAGCGGCTGCTGGGCGAGGCTGTAGCGCTCGATGCGCGCGCCCTGCCCCTTCGCCCAGTCGAGATCGGCCGCGGCGGTGACCAGTGCCTGGTCCACCTCGGTGCCGCATACGCCGGTCGGGCAGCACAGGGCGGGATCGAAAATCTGGATCGTCTTCATCGCTTCGTTCCTTTTCACTTGATGGTTTCCGGCATCAGCGTGCCGATTCGCGCGAGCTCCGCGCGGAAAGCTTCGGGATCGCGCTCGGAGAGATCCGCCGGCAAGGCCAGGAAGGCCTCGATGCGCGCGCGCAGGATGCGATAGGCCGTCTCGAAGGCGACGTCGGTCTCCGCGTCCGTGCCGATGGCCTTGGCCGGGTCGTCCACGCCCCAGTGGGCGCGCGGCACCGGCGCGAGATAGACCGGGCAGGTCTCGCCCGCGGCGCTCGCACAGACGGTGATGACGACGTCGGGGGTCTCCGGCAGCTCGTTCCACGACTTGCTGTAGTAGCCCTCGGTCGGAATGCCCTCACGGGCGAGCAGCGCGAGCGAGCGCGGATGCACGTAGCCGGCGGGCTGGCTGCCGGCGCTCATGGCGCGCATGCCGGCCGGCGCGAGCGCGTTGAAAGTGGCCTCGGCGAGGATGGACCGGCACGAGTTCCCGGTGCACAGGAAAAGGACGTTCACTTGTTGCAACCTCCTTCGGGCGAGCAGACGAGCGGTGGAAGAAACGGTTCGAGCGCGGGCAGACTGCGCCGCAGCTCGTCGCACTCCTCTGGGCTGTCACCGCAACAGTTGGCGGTGAGGAACGCGATGGTCTCGAGCATCAGCGCGATGTTCGCGCGGTAGCGCTGGTAACGCCCCTCCTGCTCTACCGAGAGCAGCCCCGACTGCACCAGGGCCTTGAGGTGGAAGGAGAGATTGGTGGGCGGCACGGAAAGCGCGGTTGAAATTTCACCTGCTACGCGCCCGTTGGAGCCGGCCTGCACAAGGAGCCGGAATACATCCAAACGGACACTCGAGGAAAGGGCCTCAAAGACCTGAAGCGCTTGACTCTTGCTGGCGCTTTGAACCGTGGTGAAACCAGCAACATCTGCCGATTCGATGCCATCGTCCAATTTCGATGCTACCGAAGAATGTACGGTATGAGGCATGACACTTCATCTATTCAACAATCTTAGAACAATTGTATTGACTCATCACCAACAGGTCAAGCGCGATCCTCCAAGCCGCCACATTGCATGCTGAACCGTTGTTCAGGGCAACTCGTGTAGCGCTGCTTTCTGTTTGGCACTTAAGCGCGAAGGCTGGCCTCAAGTGTTGGTGGTGGGGAAGGCGACCCCACGACGACGTCTTCGGCGGTGGTCGCAAATGCGGAGAATCATCCGGGTAATCTCCGCACAAAGCGCGGTGAATTTCTTGCGCCTGCGGAGAATGCACAGCACAATCTCCGCATGACTAGCGGAGATTACATCTACATCTGGCAGGCTCCCGAGTGGCCGAACTGGCGCTATGATCTGGCAGCGCTTGCCGGCCCGCTGGCCGAGGTCAGCCGTGCCCAAGGCCTCTTGCTTGGGCGCCTCGCCGACGTCGGCATGGCCTTGCGCGACCAGGCCAGCCTGTCGGCACTGACCGAGGACGTGGTCAAGACCTGCGAAATCGAGGGCGAACAGCTCAACGTCGAGTCCGTGCGTTCGTCCATCGCGCGCCGCTTGGGCGTGGATATCGGTGCTCTGGCGCCGGTGGATCGGCATGTCGAAGGTGTGGTCGAGATGGTGCTCGACGCCACCGCCAACTGCAATACGCCGGTCTCGCGCGAGCGCCTGTTCGGCTGGCACGCGGCCCTCTTCCCCACCGGCTACTCCGGTCTCACCAAAATCCAGGTCGGAGGCTGGCGTGACGACGCCGCGGGCCCGATGCAGGTGGTATCCGGCCCGGTCGGCCGCCAGCGGGTGCATTTCGAAGCGCCGCCGGTTGAACGCATCGAGGCCGAGATGAGTCGTTTTCTCGACTGGCTCAACGCGGAGTCGGGCGAGCCGCCGGTCATCAAGGCTGGCCTTGCCCATCTGTGGTTGGTGACCTTGCATCCCTTCGATGACGGCAACGGCCGTATCGCACGGGCCGTCGGCGACCTGCTGCTGGCGCGCGCGGATGGCAGCCCGCAGCGCTTCTATAGCCTGTCGGCGCAAATCCAGCGCGAACGCAAAGCCTACTACGACATCCTGGAGCGCACGCAAAAAGGGACGCTCGACGTCACGGCATGGCTCGCGTGGTTCCTCGACGTGTTGCATCGCGCCGTCGATCAGGCGCAGCACACCCTCGACGCCGTGCTGGCAAAGGCGCGTTTCTGGCAGCGCTTCGCTGGAACGCCGATGAACGCGCGACAGGTGAAGCTGCTCAACCGGCTACTCGACGGCTTCGAAGGCAAGCTCACGACCAGCAAGTGGGCGACGATGGCCAAATGCTCGCCGGACACGGCGCTGCGCGACATCAGCGAGTTGCTCGCGCACGGGGCGCTGCGCAAGTCCTCGGCGGGGGGGCGCAGCACCAGCTACGAGTTGAACGAACCGTTGGTAGATGATTGATTGGCACGATACGGCTTGATGTCGCCGGCTTGCCGATTGAGTACACCGTCGAAGATTTTGAGCATCAATTACCACTGCTTGACAGCGCATTTCCGCGAGGA